>JANLWK010000428.1:0-10506 GCA_031364505.1 Candidatus Eiseniibacteriota bacterium
GCCGCCTCGAGCCGCGCGCCGGGCGGCGCGGGCCCCGCCGCGGCCGTCGACGGGCGCGCCGGTGGCGACCTGAACCGCATCGCCTGGATCGCCGCGGGCGACTCGGCCGAGTGGCTGACGCTCACGTGGTCCGTTCCCGTGCGCGTCGACCGTGTCGTGTTGCACCTGCCGGCGGATGACGCGCGGAACGGCACGGCGCTTCGGCTCGAGGGCTGCGACATCAAGCTCACCCAGAAGACCGAGCGCACGGCGGCCGGACGGCTGGGGCCGCTTGGGCCCGCGGGCGGCAGCCTCGCAACGCGCGGCGTCCTGTGCGATCTGCTGGAGATCCGCCCGGGGCGTGCGACCGGGCGCGTGCTCGGACGGCGGCGAGTCGCGTTCGCCGAGATCGAGGTGCTCGGGTCGATCGCCCCCGAGGGATTCGGCGAGCCGGCGGGACCGCGACCCGCGGCGGGCGAGCCGTGAAGGCGCCCGCGGTCCACCTTCGCCACATCACGCGCCGCTTCGGACCCGTGGTCGCGAACGACGACGTCTCGCTGGCACTGGAGCCGGGCCAGGTGCACGCGCTCGTCGGCGAGAACGGCGCCGGCAAGACCACGCTCATGCGCGTGCTGTACGGCCTGATCCCGCCGGATCGCGGCACGATCGAGGTGGACGGCCGCACCGTCCACGTGCGCCGGCCCGCCGACGCGATGCGACTCGGCCTCGGCATGGTCCACCAGCACTTCATGCTCGTCGACACGCTCACGGTGGCCGAGAACGTCTGCCTCGGGCGCGAGCCCCGCGGCCGGTTCGGCGCGCTCGACCTCGCGCACGCCGAGCGCGACGTCACCGACTGCGCGGCGCGCCACCGCCTGCCCGTCGATTCGCGCGCGCGCGTGGGCACGCTGTCCGTCGGCGAGCAGCAGCGCGTCGAGATTCTCAAAGCGCTGATCCACGGCGCGCGGTTGCTGATCCTGGACGAGCCCACGGCGGTGCTCACGCCGCAGGAGGTCGACGAGCTGTTCCAGGTGCTGCGCGACCTCCGTGCCGAGGGCGCCTCGATCGTGCTCATCACCCACAAGCTCGCCGAAGTGAAGGCGCTCGCCGATCACGTCACGGTGATGCGCGGCGGGCGCGTCGCGGGCGGGGGCGCGGCGGCGGATCTCACGGTCGAGCGGATCGCCGAGATGATGGTGGGCCGGCCGGTGCCGCCGCTGCGCGAGCGCGAGGCGCGGGCGCCGGGAGCACCGCTGCTCGAGGTGACCGGGCTCACGGTGCGCGACGACCGCGGGCTCGAGGTCGTGCGCGACGTGTCGCTGCGCGTGTGCGCGGGCGAGATCGTCGGCATCGCCGGCGTCGAGGGGAACGGGCAGCACGAGTTGATCGAGTGCCTCGCGGGGCTGCGCCGCCCGGCGACCGGATCGGCCCACGGCACGATCGCCATCGCGGGATCGGCGCCCCCGCGCCATTCACCCGCGGCGCACGCGCGCGCGGGTCTCGCGCACATTCCGAGCGACCGGCTGCGCCACGGACTGGTCCCTGGGATGTCGCTCGCCGAGAACCTGGTGCTGGGGCGCCAGCGCGAGCCGTCGGTCGGCCGCGGGCCGATGCTGTCGCCGGCGGGGCTCGACCGGCGCGCCGAGCCGCTGCTGCGCACGTTCGACGTCCGCCCGCCTGCGCCGCGCGCGCGCGCCGAGCAACTGTCCGGCGGCAACCAGCAGAAGCTCGTGGTCGCGCGCGAGCTGACGCGCGGCGCCGTCGTCGTGCTCGCGGCGCACCCGACGCGCGGCGTCGACCTCGGCGCGATCGAGTTCATCCACCACCGCCTGCTCGCCGAGCGCGATGCCGGGCACGCGGTGCTGCTCGTCTCGTCCGAACTATCCGAGATCCTGGCGCTGAGCGACCGCATCCTCGTCATGTACGAGGGCCGCCTCGTCCACGAGGCGGCCCGAGACGAGGCCGACGAGCGAACGCTGGGGCTGTACATGACCGGGAAGCAAGGCGCGACGACGGTCAACGACTGACCGCGGGGCGTGAAGCCCTGCGTGCCAGTACTGAAGGCGTTGGACGGTAGCGCGCCACCCGCAAGGACCACACTGCCCCGGGGCAGGTAAGTGATACTGAACGAAACTGTCCCCGGGGACAGTCGTCCTAGGATGACACCCAGTGCCAGCCGAGCAACGAGACTATCTCGACGGACGTCACGATGTCGCCGACGTCATCGCTCGTTGCGATCTCGGGGATCAGGCACAGTGGGGGCCACGTCGAGCGGCGGCGGTAAGTGAGCGAATTACCGGGTTGTGGTTAACCGATTGGGTCGGCCTTTCGCTTGTGCAAGACGCGAGGGTCGCGACGGCGTACGAGAGCGCGAGTGTTCGATATGCCTTTCCCATTGCGGCACGCCACGCTCCTGGCCGGATGTAGCCCTTGATCTTCACAAGGACTCAGACCGAATGGGACAGCGCCCCCAACTGTCCCCGGGGACAGTTTCGTTCTCTCGCGCTAAACCCGCCTAGCCGCCCATCGTCACCGTCTTGTAGGGACCGGGCTTCGGCTCGCGCAGGTCGCGGCGCAGGATGTCGATGCGCACGGTCTTCCTCTTCTCTTCGAGCCACTCGTTCAGGCGGTTCGCCAGGATCTCGCGCGACAACGCCTCGCGCTGGCCCTTGAGCGTCGAGGTGTCGGCGGGCTTCTTCTCCTTGATGCGCGCCCACATCACGCCGGCCGGCGTCACGAGCGTGTCCGTCTGCTGGCCGGGCTTCATGCCGCGCAGCTTGTCCATGATGTGCGGCCCGAAGCCCACGCCCGGCAGGAACGCGGCGTTCGTGAGCTGGAAATCGCTGTCGCGGATGCCGCCGAGGTCCGCGGCGACGTCGTCGAGGCTCTTGCCGCCGAGCAGTGCGGCTCGCGCCGCGGCGACCTTCCCGTCGAACAGCGCCTTCTTCTTCTCGTTCTTCATGTCCTCGACGACCTGGGTCTTCACCTCGTCGAACTCGGCCGCATGCGGTGCCACGCGCTGCTTCACGCGCAGGACGACGTACTGGTTGCCGCTGCGATAGGGCTTCGGCGCCCACGCCCCGGGCGCGATCTTCGGCGCGTCGTCCCCGAGTCCATGCAGGAAGCCGAGCTCGGCGATCGGCTCGTTGGCGGCGATCGGCGGCGCCGACTTGAGCCCGCCGTAGCGCGCGGTCAGCGTCGCGGCGTTACCGCCGGCGGCGAGCTGGCGGCGCAGCGCGCGAGCCCGGTTGAGCGCGAGCGTATCGGCGCGCGCCGTGCCGAGGGTCCGGCGCAGCTCGTCCTTCACCTCTTCGAACCGACGCACGCCGGCCGGGCGGCGGCCCTCGAGCTTGATGATGTGATAGCCGAACTGGGTCTTCACCACGCCGCTGATCTCGCCCTCCTTGAGGGCGAAGGCGACGGTCTCGAACTCGCGCACCATGCGGCCGCGGCCGAACCAGCCGAGATCGCCGGCCGAGCTCGGGGCGCCGGGCTCCTGCGAGAACCGGCGGGCGAAGTCGCCGAAGTCGCCGCCCTCGCGCACGACCAAGAGCAGCGAGTCGGCGCGCGCCTTCGCGCGCGCGTCATCGGCCGCGGTGCCGCCGCGCGTCATGAACAGGATGTGGCGGGCCTTGACCTCTTCCTCGCGCCGGTAGCGGTCGCGATGCGCGGTGTAGTCGGCGCGCAGCTCGGCATCGGTGAGCCGCACGGAATCCGGCGAGGGGATCGCCACCGTGACGTAGTCGAATGCGTAGCGCACCGGCGTCTTGTAGGTGGCCCGGTGCGCCTCGAAATAGGGCCGCGCCTCGGCCTGGTCCTTCGCCGTCTGGTCGTCGCGGAAATCGCGCTCGACGCGCGCGCGCACGATCTCGAATGCGGGGACGAAGCTCGTGTCGACCTGGTCGACGCGCCACGCCACCCAGCGCGAGCCGAACTGCCTCGGTCCCCGCGCCTCGCCGCGGGCGGCGGTGGCCGGCGAGTACATCGAATCGAGTATCGCGCCCCGGAACAGCGTGTCGGGCGCGCCGCCGCGGACGAGCGTCAGCGTCTCGGCGACGGCACCCGTTGCGCGGGCGGCCGCGCGCGGATCACGCGACGACGCGAGTGCGGCGGGGAGCTTGCCCGCCGACTCGAGCAGTTGCTGCGCGCGCTGGCGTGCCTCGAGCCGCGTACGGATCTCGCCGCGGAGCGAATCGTCGAGCACCGGCAGCGTCCGCACACTGTCGGGCAGGCCGAGCCACGTGCGCCCGTTCTGCGCGTAACCCCGGTCGATGTCGGAGCGCGACACGGGCCGCGGCACCACCGACGCCTCGGACAGCACGAGCCGGGACAGCGTCACGCGCGACGTCTTCCATCGGTCGGCGTGCGCGGCGTAGAACGCGCGCCGGTCCTGCTCGCCCGCCTCGCGGCGCTTGTCGGTGTCCGCGAGCCGGCGCGCGTCGCCGATCACGTCCTTGAGCGGCGGGACGTGCGCGGGCTCGCGGTCGCGGATCACGCCGACGAACATCGCGTCGTTCGCGACGATCGGCCCGAAGGTCCGGACGGAGGCCTCGCTGTCCGCGCGCGCGACCACGGCCTGGATCTCGGGCACCGCACCCAGCGTCGGAATGCCCGGCGCCGTCGCCTCGAACAGGCCGGTGTCGATCAGCTCGGCCGAGGAGTCCGGCAGCGTGTGCTTCGCCAGCGAGTCGGCGATCTCCGTCGCACGCTCGCGCGCCTTCGCCTCCTCGGCGGCGCGCGTCGAATCACCTGCGGGCGGCAGCGCCAGCCGGGCGTAGCGCAGCCGCACGCGCGTTTTCACGCGAAACCGGTCGGGGTTCGCCTTGTAGTAGGCCTCCCACTCGGCGGGCGTCGCTTCGGGCTCGAGCGAGACGTCGCGATGCATCAGCAGCGCGTAATCGTAGCGCAGCTTGTCGTTGCGCTTGGCGAACTCGGCGCGGATGTCGGCGGCGCTCGGCGTCAGCCGTTCGCGCAGGCGGCGGTCGTACAGGTCCATCGCGGCGAGCCGCCGGACCTCCGGCAGCATCTGCGCGTAGTTCGACTGCGGGCTCGCCTTGTACTGGTCGAACTTGGCCCGGTCGAACGAGCCGCCAGTCCAGAAGAACGGGTCGCGAGAGAACACGGTATCGACGTCGGCCTGCGTGGGCTGGATGTTCTGGCGCGTGGCTTCGATGCCCATCAACTCGCGGCGCAACAGCTCGTCGAGCACGTTGTGGTTCGCGATCTTGACGATGTCGCCCTCGAACCCGGTGCCGAGCTGCGCGCGCAACCGCGCGAAGTAAGGGACCGCGACGCGGTCGAAATCCGCCTGCGTGAGCGGCCTGCCCTGGATGCGCGCGATGACGGCCGGCGCCGCGGTGGGGCGCGCGGGAGGCGCCTGGCCCTGCGCCGGCGGCCGGCCCTGCGTCGCGGGCGGGCTCTGCGTTGCGGGCGCGCTCTGCGTTGCGGGCGCCGGGCGAGGGGGCGCCGGCACGGCCGGCTTGGGGGCGGTGCCCGGCTGCTGCCAGAACGGCGTCGAGGACTGGGCGCGGAGGCGTGGCGCATGAACGAGGAGTGCCGCGATCGCGAGGGCCGCGACGCCGGCACGGGCGATCAGACGAGGATTGCGTCTCACGATAATGTCCCGGGTGAAGGGTGCGTCGACTGGGGGCTCACGGCGAGTGGTGCTCGACGTGGCGCAGGGCGGGGAAGCCTAGCATTCGGGAACCGGCGCCTCAACGGGCCCCGGGCGTCGTGGGAGCGGCCGCTATGCCCCCGGCCGGACCTGCTCGAGCAACACGTTTCCGGCGTAGCGGAGCGCTGCCGCCCGGCGTTCGGGTGGCGACACGCGCATGATCAGGTCGTAGACCCACGCGTTCGCCATCCGGCGCTGGAGTCGCTTCGCGTCCTCCCACGTCGAGCGGAATTCCCGCTCGCGCCACCCGAACGGCTCGAAGAATCGCGTGCCCTCGGCCGGCGCGAACAGGAACGGCGCGTTGCCGCGCGCGAGGGTGCTGCCCCACCGGCGGCTGAGCCGCTTCAGCAGCTCCGGCGACAGGAGGTCCATGGCCCAGTCCCGCAGCGCCGGGTGGGCGGCGAGGTCGCGCGCGAGTGCCGCGACCGCCTCGGCGGGGAGGTAGATCAGCAGCCCCTCGGTGAGCACGAACGTGCGCCGGCTCGCGGCGGCCACGCCGGCGAGCAAGGCCTGCCGCGCCGGCGCCTCACGCAGGTCGACGGCGCGCGCCTCGTAGCGGCAGCGAGCGTCTCGTTTGCCAGCTCGCGCTGCTTGTAGCCGAGGATCTCCGGGAGGTCGACATCGATCCAGTGCAGCGACGCGGGAAGCTCCATCCGCCACGGCCGCGCGTCGAGCCCGGCCGCCAGGTTGAGCACCGTGTCGACACCGTCGTCGTTCACGGCGCGCGTGATGAAGCCGTCGATCGCGACCGTCCGCACCACCATGGGCCACGAGGTCCGCATGCCGCCCGGCACGGACCGCATGATCGCCTCGCCGTCCGGACCGGCGAGCCGCCGCGCGAAGGGATCGTGGAAATGCGCGTCGGGACGCTCGGTCTCGTAGGCCCGGTACATCGCCACCCAGCGCGCGGTGTCCGAGACGTTCTGGATCTTCACGCCGTTCATGCCCTGACCCTAGCACGCGACTAGAACAGGACGCCGATCGTCACGGGGATGATGTCGATCGAGCCCGTGGCGTCGGCCGCACGATTCACGAACACGTGGTCGACGCGGCTCTCGGCATACAGGCTGAGCGAACCGAACGTGAACATGAACCCCGCGCCCCCGTTTCCGCCGAGACGCCCTTCGCTGCGCGTCTCGCCGATGCCGTTGGGCTCGATCTTCACGGTGTAGAATCCGGCGCCCGCCAGCACGTAGGGCCGCACGTGCCCGCGCGCGACGTAGATCTTCACCGTTCCGACGCCGCCGAGCAGCGTGCCCGTGCCGCTCGTGGCGCCCGCGCTCTTGAGCGCGGGTCCGCGCAGATCGAAGCTCTGGTAGGAGAATTCGCCGCGCAGCGCGAAGGGCGCCTTCGCGAAGTCGTACTGGAGGAGCGCCTGGCCGTTGAAGCCGGCCCTGAACTGCTCCCTCGCGTTCCGCACGGGAAGGCTCGCGCCGCCGCCGATGCCGAAACTGATGCCCAGCCCGGGCTCGAGCTGGGCGTGCGCCGGCGCCGCGACGGCGAGCGTCGCGACGAACCCGACCACCCCGATCCATGCGGTGCCAGGAGCTCGATGGGTCACGCGGATCCTCCGCGTTCGCGGGAGACGCTTCGTGCGCCCGCCCGGCGAACGCCCGGACGATAGAGGACCGCCGTGGCCGTACTCAACCGCGCGGCGGGACGTCCGGCGCTGTGATAGCCTGCGCGTTCGACTCGTTCCCCCCGTACGGACCGTGGCCGTGACGATCCCGCCCGAGACCCTGGAGAGGCGCTCCGCATGCCCAGCATCGAAGAGCAGATCGCGAATGCAGGTGTCGACCGCACGAAATCGGACTGGCGCACCCGGCTCCCGCGGCCGTCGGCCGCATCGTTCGCGCCCGGCGCGCGGGTGCTGGCGCGCATGGCCACGAGCAAGGGCGACCTGACGTTCCGGCTGTTCCCCGACACGGCGCCGCTCCACGTCACGAGCTTCGCGTATCTCGCCGGACTCGGCTTCTACGACGGGCTGTCGTTCCACCGCGTGATCCCCGGCTTCATGGCGCAGGGCGGCTGCCCGCTCGGCAGCGGCACCGGCGGCCCGGGCTACCGCATCGACGGCGAGTATCATCCGTCGGTGAGCCACGACCGCAACGGGCTGCTGTCCACGGCGAACGCGGGTCCGGGCACCGACGGCAGCCAATTCTTCATCACGTTCGGTGCGACACCGTGGCTCGACGGCAAGCACACGATCTTCGGCGGGATCGAGAGCGGCGAGGACGTTCTGACGGCGATCGAGGCGGTGGGCAGTCAGAGTGGCCGTCCCCGGGAGGACGTGCGGATCGAGTCGCTGCGGATCGAGGCCCAGCCGTGACACGCTGGCTGGCGATGGGACTGGTCGTCGCCGGGCTCGCGATGCCGGCCGCCGCGCGGGCGCAGGACTCGGGGATCGGGTTCTTCCCGTTGCTCCACTACGGCATCACCGGCGGCGGCATGTTTCCGGCGGGCCCCCAGGGGGACGAGCTGCACCGGGGAACCCATATCGGCGGCGAGATCTACGGCGAATCCGGGCTCGGCGTCCAGCTCGGCGTCGAAAGCAGCTTCACCGCGAGCCCCGATCCGCGGGAGACGCGCATCACGCACGTGGGCGTGCTGTCGCGCCTGAGTCCGTCACCCGAGGACTACCGCCTGTACGTCCAACTCGGCCTCGGCGGATACTCCGTCTCCTACAGTGCCGGCACGCCACGCCTCGCATCGGTGTTCCGTCCGGGCGGCAGTTTTGCCATCGGCGCCGAGGTGATTCAGTTCGGGAGTTTCTCGCTCGGCGGATCGGGCGCCTACCACGGCATCATTCTGCAGAGCCACAAGGCGATAGCGTACGCCGCGGTCCGCCTCCATCTCACCTACCAGCGTTCCGGCCTCTAGCGAAGTCCCACGGCGCAGGCGAGCCAGCCGGACTGGTTCTCGAATCGCACGCGCCGCCGGAAGTGCTCCGCGGGCCGGTTGCGCCGCGTGTCCCAGCCCTCGACGTAGAACACCACGTCGCGGAATCCCGCCTCGCGCAGGGCGTCCTCGATCTCGGGCAGCGTCCACAGGCGCCAGTCGTAGCGAAACGCCCGCCGCATCTCCCTCCCGCCGCCGAGCCGGAAGTGGATGTCGCATACGATGTGGTGGTCGATCGGATTGAAGCTCACGTGCTCCCACACGTACGTGAACGCGGGCACGTGTTCGCCGTCCAGGCTTCGCGACGCGGGAATACGCGTGCGCTCGACGAGCGGCTGCATGGCGCCCGTGCCACCGAAGGCATTGCACAGGAACACGCCGCCGGTGCGGAGCGAGGCGCGGGCGGCACGGAAGTAGCGCACGAGATCGGCGCGCCGCTTGAACACCCAGTACGAGAAGTTCATGGCGCAGACGAAGTCGACGCGCGCGCGTCCGGGGCGCCGCACGTCGCCCCGCACCAGCGTCACGCGCGGGGCCGCCATCCGCAGCCGCGGGACACGGTGCGCCCGCGCCCATTCGAGCACGCCGGCGTCGTGATCGACGCCCCACGCCTCGTGGTCGCGGCCGCGCCGCGCCCAGGCGCAGGCGAGTGCGGCGGTGCCGCAGAAGTCCTCGCGCAGCCGCGTGAAGTCGCGGCCACGATGGGTCCGGTACACGCGCTGGAAGAGATCGAGATCGTAGTCGACGCCCTGTACCGCGGCTTCGTAGAGCACGTGGCGATCGATGGCCATACGGTCCTCGGTTCATTCCAAATGACGTGACGTGGCGACGCGCAGACGGGGGCGCGCAGTGTACCTCACCGCCGTGCCGCGACGATCCGCGGCGCGCGCGGGAATGCGGAGGCGGCGAAGCCGGCGAATCTGGTAGCCCGCTCAGCGACCCGGAGGGCGGCCCGCGTAACCGGTCAGCTCGACGTAGCCGCGCCCGGCCTCGGCACGCGAACCGGTGGCGGAGCGCACGCGCACGCTGCCTTCCCAGTACGTGACGCCTCCCGTCGAGCGTGTCACCAGCTCCTGGTCCTCGACCGTCGGCTCGACGAAGACATCGATGCCGTGCGCCGGCGCGGACACGCGCCATCCGCTCGGATACGTGGCGCCGGTGCGCGTGCTGTGCCACCGGCCGAGTGCCACGACCGTGCATGCGTCGCGCGTAAGCGGGATGACACGGCCGCGGGCGTCGACGACGGACCCGCTCGACGCGGCGTCGATCGAGCCGTCGGCGAGTCGCATGCGATAGAGCATCAGGTCCCGCCCATCGGCGAGGCGGAGCGCGAACCAATCCCAGCCCACTTCCCCGCGTCCCAACCGGCCGCCGCCGAACTCGTGGTCCATCCACGCTTCGCCCGTGACCTCGAGCGTGTCGCTCCCATCCACGATCCGGCCGCGCGCGGCGAGGCGGGTGACGGAGTAGTAGTGCGACCAGGCACCCGGCCCATCCCCTTTCACGCTCACGCCGTCGCGGCCGTGGATCGCGGGCGGGCGCGTGGGGACGAGCGCCAGGTCGAGTCCGAAGCCGCCCGCTGCCGCGGCGAGTCGATGCGCGCGGCCGTCGGCGCCGAGCCCGGCGGACCAGTCGCCGGCCCATACGCGGTAGCGCGCGGAATCGGCGCCGGCGAGGCCGAGCGCCGTCCGCGAGGCGCGCTCGTCGTAGCGGAACGTGCCCCGCGTCTCGTCGGTGAGTGCCGCGTGACTGAGGATCAGCTCGCGCGGTGCCCAGCAGGAGCGACTCGTATCCCACGAGCGATCGGTCTCGACACGGAAGAACGTCAGCTCGAAGCCGTAGCGACGCTCGAAGCCACTATGACGCGCCCCCGCGCGAAGCTCGCCGGTGTAGTACCACCACTCGACCGGCGTGCCGGGATGCGCGGCGTGGTCCGCGGGGAACCGGAACGCGTA
>JANLWK010000016.1:0-6065 GCA_031364505.1 Candidatus Eiseniibacteriota bacterium
CCGGCGCCGATGCCGCGCGTTGCAGACGTTCCAGTTCTCGCCGATCGGCGGCAGAGACTCGGATGGGTCGCAGGTGATTGGCCATGGGTTCCCTCCCGTAGGGTGCCATAGCCAAGTTATCACAACTTCAGACTCAGAACACTAGCGCCCACGAGAATAGCGCCCCGGGCCCGAGGCCCGAGGCGCTGGGTTGAATGAGTGGCGGGGAAGAGCCGCGCCGATGGTGGCAGGCTGGGCTGGGTGGACGCGACTCTCGTGCGCCCCCGCCAATCTCCAAGCACCGCAATCCGTATGCCATGCTTGGCCGATCGCCGCAGGCCCTCGAAACCCGCGCCGTTCGAGGCCGATCGGCACCGGGTGGAACGGCGCGCCGGACGCCCGACCGCGAACGGGCGGCGTTCCGCATCCCCGCCGCTGAGCAATGCACGATGGGCGGATCAGGGTCTTGACAGGCCGCGTCCCCAATCCCTACCCTTTGTGATGTCGGCAGAGCGTGTGGCGCGTGTCATCCCCACGCCCGTTCGGCCGACCGGCGCCATCGCCGATTTCACGAATACCCCCGCAAACTCGCAGTAGCCCCACCCATCCCAGCGGCACCGAGGTCCATAGGCCTCGCCTGAGGCCACACTCAGCGACCCACCCCGCGGCCCGTCTCCCGGCCCCCGCGGGTGAAACGCCAACCAGAGGCGGAACGCGATGGAAACGCAGACCCTCCAGACCATGGAGCTCCAGGAGCTCAAGGTAAAAACCATGTCCGAGCTCCTGCACCTGTCCCAGGAGCTCGAGATCCAGGGCACGAGCGGCCTGCGCAAGCAGGAGTTGATCTTCAAGATCCTCGAGGCCCAGACCCAGAAGAACGGGCTGATCTTCGCCCAGGGCGTACTCGAGATCCTGCCGGAGGGCTACGGATTCCTGCGCTCGCCGACGTACAGCTATCTGCCGGGGCCGGACGACATCTACGTGTCGCCGTCGCAGATCAAGCGCTTCGACCTGCACACCGGCGACACCGTGTCGGGTCAGGTGCGGCCACCGAAGGAAGGCGAACGGTACTTCGCGCTGCTGCGCGTCGAGGCGGTGAACTTCGAGAGCCCCGAGGTGGCGAAGGACAAGATCCTGTTCGACAACCTGACGCCGCTCTACCCGCAGGAGAAGGTCAACCTCGAGAACAAGGATCGCTGCATCGAGACGCGCATCATCGACCTCTTGTGCCCGTTCGGAAAGGGCCAGCGCGCGCTGATCACCTCGCCGCCCAAGGCCGGCAAGACGATCCTGCTCCAGAAGATCGCCAACGCGATCGCCGAGAACCATCCCGAGGTCGTGCTGATCGTGCTGTTGATCGACGAGCGGCCCGAGGAAGTCACCGACATGCAGCGCACGGTCAAGGGCGAGGTCGTGTCGTCGACCTTCGACGAGCCCGCCGAGCGCCACGTGCAGGTGGCCGACATGGTGATCGAGAAGGCGAAGCGCCTGGTCGAGCACAAGAAGGACGTCGTCATCCTGCTCGATTCGATCACGCGCCTCGCACGCGCCCACAACGCGGTGATCCCGCACTCGGGCAAGATCCTGTCGGGCGGCGTCGACGCGAACGCGCTGCAGCGGCCGAAACGCTTCTTCGGCTCGGCGCGCAACATCGAGGGCGGCGGATCGCTGACGATCATCGCCACGGCGCTCGTCGAGACCGGCTCGCGCATGGACGAGGTCATCTTCGAGGAGTTCAAGGGCACCGGAAACTCCGAGCTGGTCCTGGATCGCAAGATCTCGGACAAGCGCATCTTCCCCGCCATCGACATCAACAAGTCGGGCACGCGCAAGGAAGAGCTGCTCATGTCGCCCGACGTGTTGCAGCGCGTGTGGATCCTGCGCAAGTTCCTGAACGAGCTGAACCCCGTCGAGGCGATGGAGTTCCTGATCAGCCGGCTCTCGGACACGAAGACGAACAAGAAATTCCTCGAGAGCATGAATCAGTAGGGGATGGACCATGATCTTCCGAATCGAAGTCGAACAGGAAGAAGACGGCCGTTGGATAGCCGAAGTGCTCGAGTTATCGGGAGCGATGGCCTACGGTCCCACACGGGAAGAGGCCACCGCCCGGGCAAAAGCCCTGGCGCTGCGCTCCATGGCGGAGAGGCTCGAGCACGGCGAAGCCGGTCCCGACCTCGAGGACATCACCTTCCGGGCCGCGTGACCGCCTGGCCGAGTACGCGATCGCGGCAGGTTCTGGCCGCCCTCGAGCGACTCGGATGGACGACGAAACGGCAATCGGGCTCGCACCGGACACTGGAACGGCCGGGCTGGCCCGATTTCATTTTCGCCTTCCACGATGGTGAGGAGATCGGACCGCGGATGCTCGCGCGCATCGCGAAGCGGACAGGACTGAGCCCGGAAGATCTCTGAGAAGCTTCTGGAGCGCATGAGCCCGTAGCGCGTATCCTGCCGGCGCCATGCTGGAATTCCTCGGGCCGTACCGGGAAGCGATCATCTTCGTCTTCTCGTTCGCGCTGGTGGGCGGACTCGTCGCCTACGGCGCCGTCCAGCGCCGGCGCCAGCTGAGCGCGCTGATCGAGCTGTTCGACGATCGCCCGGAGTTGCAGGGCCTCTTCAATGCGCATCGTCTCGATGGTCACTACCGTGGCCGCGAGCTGACGCTCCGGATCTATTCCGGAAGCAAGTCCTCGCCCCAGCGCTTCCACATCTGGTTCGCGTGCGCGTGCCCGTTCGACTTCGAGATGCAGAAAGACAGCCGTGACCTGCGCTTCCGCGCGCGGATGGGCTTCCGGTCGGTGATCCCGGCGGACGCGATCCCGCTCGGGGACGGCGCCATCGCGTTCTCGGACACCGATCCCGAGCGTTTCAGGAACTGGGCCCGCGAGCACCTCGTGGAGCTCGGCATCGGAAGCCTGTTCGCGAACCACCAGCTCGACGCGATCACCTTCAAAGAAGGCATGCTCCGCGCGAACCGCCCGGGTCGGAAGAGCACGCCGCAGCCCGACGAGGCACGCACGATGCTCGACGGGCTCGCGAACCTCGCCGAGGCGCTCGAGCGGGCGTAGCTAGCCCGACCGCCGCCGCATCGGCCGCGCGAAGTCCTCGGCCGGATCGGGCGCTCGCTGGGCAGCCGCATCGAGTGCGTCGCGCAGCGCTTGAACGCGGTCGGGGTCGGCGGCGGCCTTCTGCATCAGCGCGCGCAGTGCCATCGCGTGCGCGAGCTTCAGCGCCTCCTCGGGCGCGCACAGCGTGTCGGGCTTGACGCCGACGCCTTCCCAGTTCGTCTTCGTCACCGGGTTGATCGCGCGACCCGTCGCGATGAACGCGCCGAAGTGCTCGTTCAGCCGGAACAGGTCGCCGGGGTTGGCACCCCCGGCAGTGACACCGCCGACGAGCGTGCCGAGCTTGTGGGTCTGGATGTCGTAGGCGAACTCCTCGGCGGCCGAACCGGTGCGCGGGCTCGTGAGCACGTAGACGGGCTTGTCGAGGTAGCGCGGGCCCGGCACGTACGGGGACGTCCACCATTCGACGGTCTTCGAACCCTCGCGCTCGTAGAAGGTGTTGAACAGCAGCCGGTCGCCCGGCGCGCGCAGATACGTGAGCAGCGTGGCGATCATCTCGGGATCGCCGCCGCCGTTCCGGCGCAGGTCGACGATCAGCGCGTCGGTGTTGGCGAGGAAGTTCATCGCGGCGACGGCGGTCGAGAGCGCGTCGGGGTCGCCCGAGAACTGGCGCAGGTCGACGTAGCCGACGTTGCCGCGCAGGCGCTCCAGCCTCTCGAAGCCGAAGTTCGTGCGCCGCGCCATCTCGTGGTCCTTCGCCTTCTCGGATTCGGGCCGCGGGCCCGCGTCGACCTGCTCCGGAAGCGGGTCGAAACGGTAGTGCACGCGCAGGTGCAGGTCATGTGTGACGGCCTGGACGTGTGCCGTGAGCGAGTCGGCGAACTCCTTCGCACTCGTGATGCGGTCGTACTCGTGCGCCGCGTAGCGCTTGCGGATCGCCTTCGCCACCTCGGCGGCCTTGTCGGGGAACACGTAGCGCGCGGCGACCTTCACGCACAGCGAGTCCACGATCGTCTTGCGCGTCGCGGCGTCGACCGTGAGATCGGGCTGGCCGCCGCCCGGGCCCTGGGCGTGGGCGACGGGAGCGACGAAGAGACACGCGGCGACCAGCAGCAAACGCATCGTGGGGGACTTCAGAGGCAGGCGCTTCATCGGGGGTTTCTCCTTCCAGCGCGACGCACGTGCCGTGCCCCCTTCGGGGCCGCGACGATGCCGCGCATGAGCAGTTGGGCGATCTCTTCGGTCCGGCGCTGGATCTCCTTGCGCTGGCCGAGCTCCTGGGCACTCAGGCTGTAGGGCAGCAGAGCGTTGGTGGCGACGACGAGGGCGGTCGACGCGATGGCGGCATCGGCAGCGACGAGCGAGCCGTCCCGCACGCCCTGCTCGATCACGGCGGCGATCACACGCGCCTCGGCGAGGAAGTACGTGCGGCGGCGCTCGAGCAATTGCGCGCGGATGGTGGCGAGCAGCTCGTCGACGCTCGCGGAGTGAGGTCGCGCATAGTCGAACCGGTACATGACGCGCTCGACCAGCATGGCGCGCAGACGGTGCTCGGGCGCGTCGTCCATGGCGGCGATGGCCTCGAGACGAGCGAGCACGCGTTGTGACATGCGATCGATGCACGCGAGCGCGACGTCCGCCTTGCTCTCGAACGACAGGTACACGGTGCCCTTCCCGATGCCCGCCGCGCGGGCCAGGTCGTCCACGGTCATCTTGCGGTAGCCGCGCCGGACGAGCAGCCGGTCGGCCGCGTCGAGAATGCGGTCCGCGGCGGGTGTGGCGGTGAATGGCATTCGAGTCTCCGGGGTCCGGAATGACCAGAATCGCGATCTGGTCATCTTCTCAGACGGGCGGAGCCGTGGAAAGGTTGCAATGCCCTGGCCCCGAGGATGAGACGGCACGAAGCGCGTCACGGTTTCGCCCGACACGCCCTTTCCGGTGGTATTCTGGCGGAGATCCCCGTGCGTGCCGCCCCCGCCGGCCATCGAATCCATGGAGGAGCCGTGAAGGAGACCGAACGACTCGCCACCGAGCTCGAGTGCAGCCTCGAGGGCGGTGCGTGGCATGGCCCCGCGCTGCTCGAGTTGCTCGCGGCCGTGACTCCCGACGCCGCCGCGAAGCATCCGATCGCGGGCTGGCATTCGATCTGGGAGCTGGTGAACCACGTCGTGATCTGGCAGGACATCGGCCGCCGCCGGCTCGGCGGCGATGCGGCGCAGGTCGAGATCGGCGGGATCGAGGACTGGCCGGTGCCGAAGGACGCTTCCGCCGCGGGCTGGGCCGCCGCGATTCAAGCGTTGCGCGCGAGCAACGAAGCGCTCGCCGCCGCGATCCGCGCGATGCCCGAGACCCGGCTCGACCAGCCGATCCTCGAGAACATGTCGACGGCGTACCACACGCTGCACGGGGTCGTGCAGCACAACCTGTATCACGCCGGCCAGATCGTCGCGCTCAAGCGCGCCATCGGCCTGCCCGCCGTCGATCCGTCGGTGAGCGGCTAGGGGGCAATCCATGTTCCGCAAGGTCTCTGATTTCGAGGACGCGTGGCGCGACGAGTCGAGCGCCACACTGAAGATGCTCCGCGTGCTGAACGACGCGGCGCTGTCGCAGGCCGTGAAGCCCGGTGGCCGCACGATCGGCCGGCTCGCGTGGCATATCACGATGTCGCTCCGCGAGCTGCTCGGCGAGGCCAAGCTCGCGATCGAGGGCCCGCACGGCGAGGAGCCGCAGCCGAACCTCGCCGGCATCGTCCAGGCGTACGAGACGGGTGCCACGCGCGTCGCCGATGCCGTGAAGGCGAAGTGGACCGACGCCATGCTCGCCGAGAAGGTGCCGATGTACGGCGAGGAGTGGACGCGCGGCAAGGTGCTGGCCGTGCTCATCACGCACGAGATCCATCATCGCGCGCAGATGACGGTGCTGATGCGCCAGGCGGGACTGATCGTTCCGGGCATGACCTGCTTTCCGTTGCTAAGCACCTCGGTGCTCCGAATATTTACAATGACCGAGCCAAAGCTA
>JANLWK010000050.1:0-22683 GCA_031364505.1 Candidatus Eiseniibacteriota bacterium
GATCTCGGACAGCGCGTGGATCGTGTGCGGATCGCGGACGAGCCCGAGCCCGCCGGGGCCGATCAACACGCCGGCGATGATGAACCCCGTGACGGCGGGCACGCGGATCCGGCCGAACAGCAGGCTGATCGCGAGCGTGACGCCCGCGAGCAGCACCAGCTCGCGCAGTACGGGCAGCGTCTCGGTCATCAGAAGCCGCGCTGCGCGCGGCGGCTGGTCGGGCCCGTGCGCGCCGGAATCGTCACGGGCGTCCCGCCGCGAGGGTCGCGAGGCGCAGGTGCGCCACGCCGTCGTCGTGCTCGACCCAGCACGCCAGCGCCAGCGTCGGGGCGGCGCTCACGAGGCGTGAATCCGCGGCGTTGCCGCCGAGCCACGTCCACGGCTCGAGCGCACCGTCGGGCGTGAGCGACCGCACCGCGAACGCGCGGCGCTTGCCGTCGCCGGGGACCGCGGCCTCGACGCCGAGCAGCGTCCCTCCGCCGAAGCCGGCGATCGACGGCCGGCGCGCGTCGGCCAGGCTGTCGGCGAAGCGGCGCCGGAGCCCGGCCGCACCGCTCGCGGCGCGCCAAGGCACCACGTACACGCCCGCCGGGTGGGCGCCCGTGACCCACACGTAGTCGCCGCCGCGCTCACCGCGCCAGATCAGGTGCGGCCCCTGGTCCGGGCATGCGTCAAGCCGCCAGCGATCGCGCGAGATCACGGTGTCGGGGCCGAAGGTGCGGCCGCCATCGCTCGAGATCGCGAGCACCGGATCGCGCAGGTCGTTCGACGCGTCGCGCCACGCGAGCGCGAGGTCGCCGCCGGTCGCGACACTCGCCTCCGGCCGGCAGCACGGGCACGCGCTGTCGCTCACCGCGATGTTGGCGCTCCACGTCTGCCCGCCGTCCAGGCTCCGCGCGGCATACAGGCTCGAAACGCGCGGTTCGCCGCCGGCCACAGGTGCGAAGGAGGTGCGCTCGTCGAGCCAGCCCGCGAACAGCGCGCCGTCGGGCAGGAACGCCAGCGTCGGGAAGCCGTGGAACGCGTTCCGCCGGTGCGCGCGCAGCCAGCGGCGCTGGGCGCCCCAGCGGAGGCCCGGCGGCAACCCCGCGGCGTCGTCGTTCACGGTCACGATGCCGCCGAGTGTGCGGCCGAGATCCGCGCTCGCGCGCACGCGCAGGTCCACCGCGCCGCTCGTGTCGCCGCGCTGCTCGGACCAGGCGACCGCGATCGCGCCGGCCGGGCCGAAGGCCGGCGCGGGCCGTCCCTCGGGGAACGACACGACGCGGCCAGGCGTGTCGTTGAGCCGGAGCGGCGGGCCGAACGTGGCGCCGCTGTCGACCGAGACGGCGAGCCATGCGTCGGCGCCGGCGGATTGGCGCGTCACCCACGTCAGCGCCACGTGACCGCGGCCGTCGGAGGCGATCGATGGATCGGTCACCGCGAGCCGGCGCAGGAACGCCGGCGTCACCTCGCGCACGGTGAAGCTCGCGCCCGATCGCGGGGCCTGGGCGCAGCCCCACGCGAGCGAGCACGCGGCGACGATTCCAGCGAGCGAGCGTGGGTGTGCGATGCGCCTGAACATGCGGCCGACGCTAACACCCGGGGTGCGGACGCGCACAGCGAAGCCCGCTACCAGATCCCCGGGATCAGCCGGTACGCGGGGCGCGGTTCCGGTGCGACGGAGGCGTGTGCCCGCTCCGTTGCGATGGAGGCGCGTGACCGCTCCGTTGCGACGGAGGCGCGTGACCGCTCCGTTTCGATGGTGTCGCGTGCCCGCTCCGCGCCGCGGCACAGGACCACCGACGTGACGATGGCCGGAACGCTGACGACGAGCAGGCCCCACGGCACGCCGACCGCGATCGGGAGCCCGAGATGGAACATCGTCTGGCCGGCGAGATCCGGATGTCGCACCCAGGGCCCGAGGCGCAGCGCGAACGCCGCCGCCGCGAGCGCGATGCCCGCGAGGTTGCCGTGGCCGCCGGCGAGCGGGCCGCCCGTCGGGCCGATCAGCGCGTAGAACGCGAGCACCGATACGATGTGGACCGGGCGCAGCCAGCGCGGCGCGGGCGCCGTGGCGGCGTGGTGGCCGCGCCGCCGAGCGATGATCTCCGTCACCGCGTACAGCGTGATCAGCGTGCCGGACGTGATGAAGCGGACGGTGGCGTGTTCGAACATCGGAGTCTCTCCTCGCCTCAGTCCGTGAGGATTTCGTAGGTCGCCATGCTGGACGTCATCGGCGGCGTCTCGCCGCGCTCGCGCGCCTGGCGCACGTCCTCGAAGCCGCGACGGTGGCCTTCGGCGAACTCGGGCGAGGTGCGCCAGTGGTCGAACGCCGCGCGGTCGTTCCAGTAGCTGACCACGAGATAATCACCGCCCTCGCGGTCGGGCCGCAAGACGTGCATGTGACGGAACCCGGGCGCCTTGTCGATCGCGTGCGCGCGGCTCTTGAACAGGGTCTCGAACCGCTCGCGGTAATCGGGCTGGCAGGCGATCGTGTTGATCGCGACGAACTCGCCCGGCCGCGAGGGCGGCGTGGCCGGCGGGGCATCGGGTGCGGCGTGCGTCGACTGCGGGGAAGTCATGGACGTCCGGGCCTTTCTGGGTCGGGTTCGGTGTGTTCGGTGTGGGGTGCGTCTAAGGGAGACTCAGGGCGTCGGGGCGGGTTCGAGGCAGGAGAGCCCGCAGGTCGAACACGCCTCGCTGGGCGAGCAGGACCGGTGGAAATGCGCGAGCCGCTCGTGCAGCAGGTCGCCGACCATGACGTCCTCGCGGATCAACTTGAGCAGGTTGACCAGGCGTTCGGTCGTGTCGGCGCTGATGTCGTGCTCGATCAGGCACGCCTCGCGGGCGGCCTGTTCCGGCGCCACGCCGAGCACGTCGCCCAGGAACGCGCGCAGCACGCGGAAACGGTGATGCACCTCGCGCGCGTGCCGCTCGCCGCGCGGCGTGAGCGCCAGGTGACGGCGGGCGTCGTGGACGACCAGGCCGTCGCGCTCGAGTGCCTTGATGCCCACCGACAGCGTCGGGTGCGAGATGCCGAGCTCGCGCGCCACGTCGGTGAGCCGCGCGTACCCGTCGCGCGAGATGACCTCCCACAGCGCGCGCAGGTAGTGCTCGTGGCTCGCGGACTGGGCAGGCGCGTCGGTCTTCTTGCCGGACAGCATCGCGTCACTCCGTGGCTGGGTGTAGCGTTCGCTACAGCGATGTACGTGACCCTACGAAACCGTAGGCATGGCTACTTACCAAGGCCAACCATTGCCTGTCAAATGAGTTGGCTGATGCGGTCAGCGCCCCGTGAGACTCGAGGCGCGTGACACGGTCGAGATCCGCAGCTCGTCGATCGCGCCACGAAAGGCGTAGAACGGATACAGGTCCGCCCGGGGCAACACGCGCAGCGGTCCCTCGGACGTCGTGGTCCAGCGCGGGTCGATCACGTTGCCGATGACGAGCGGCATCGTGCCCGCGCGCACGCGGCCCGCGAGCGCGTACTGCGCGTCGAGCCGGCCGTCGAGGTAGATCTGCAGCTCGGTCTCCGACCGCGTCACCGCGACGTGCGTCCAGCGATTGAGCGGGACCGGCAGCGTCGAGACGAACGCGCGCGGCTCGCTCGCCGCCTCGGCCTGGTAGATGAATCCCACGAGCCCCGGAACCGTGTTGCCGAGCGCGCGCGTGAAGACGAGCGGCGGCGCGGGCGCGTCGCTGATGATGATGCGGTTGTAGCCGGTGAGCCCGAACAGCCAGCTCTGGTCGGTGACGCTCTGGCTCCATCGCGCGGCGATCGCGCCGCACTCGACGAGCGCGTAACCGTCGGGCCTGACCCACGCCTCGATCGTCCACGTGTCACCGAGATTCAGCGCGTCGTCGGGCGGCACGTAGACGAACGAATTCATCGACGCCTGGAACGACCGGCCGCCGCGGAAGCGCCCGAACGTCGGGCGGGTGTCCAGGCCGAGCGAGCCCGTGAGGCGCATGCGCCCCGCATCCTCGGCGGTGTCGCCCGCGGTCTCGTCCAGGTGCCAGAGCGCCAGTGTCACGCTGTCGGCCGCCGGCGCTTCCTGCCACGACGCGAGCGAGCCGGACAGGTGCGGCGGCCCGTGCGCGCATCCCGCGACGAAGGCCGTGGCGGCCACGATTGCCACGGTCACGAGTTGACGGAGCATCACGGCATGCGCGCTGCCGCGCGCGCCCGTCCGCGCGGCGCCACCGTGTGTGTGTCCGATCCGGTTCATCGTCCCCCCATGGTCCCTTGGGCCCCTTGGGGGCCTGGGACCCTCAGGGCCTCGAGCCGCGCCCGCGCCGCGGCCGCGGCCTCGCCGTCGCCGAGACGGGTGTACACCTGTTCCATCGCTCGCGCGATCGTGGGATCGGGCGTGGACGCGATGACGGGCCGCCACGCGTCGGCCGCCTCGCGCTCGTGGCCCGACAGGTACGCGACGAGCCCGAGACTGATCCGCGCGTCGACGCTGCTCGGATCGAGCCGCACCGCGCGGGCGAAGATGGCACCCGCGTGGTCCAGGTCCTCGAGCGCCACGAGCACGCGGCCCAGCGAGATCAGGTGGTCGAGGCGCCCGGGCTCGATCACCGATGCGTGCATGAATGCGTCGCGCGCCTCGACGAGGTGCCCGAGCGACCAGGCGACGATGCCGAGCCGCTGGAACGTCTGCGCGTCGCCCGTCGTCACGCCGGCCTTGCCGCGCAGCATGTGGTAGGTGAGCAGCGTGTCGTTCGCGAGCCATGCCGGCTCCCGGCCGAACTCGGGGCCGATCTCGTAGAGCACCGCCGGATGGATGTCCGATGCGTAGCGCTGGGTGAGCCCCGGCACCACCGCCGTCGTGTCGAGCAGGTACCAGAACACGGGCCGCGTCTCGGCCTCGGGCCAGGAGAAATACATCCAGCGCGCATGCGAGCGGCGCGCGTAATCGGCGAGCGGCGCCAGCCCGTCGGCGAAGGGAAACGGCGCGATGCCGCAATCGCCGTAGTAGGCGATGTGGCCCTTGCGCGCGATCACCCGATCGCCGGGCTGCCGGAGGCCGCGCAGCACGCGCCCGACGTCCAGCACCTCAGTCGGGAGCTGGGCGAAGTCGTGGCGCTGCATGCGCACGGTCGCGGGGATGGTGGCGGCGACGAGGGCCAGCGCGCCGGCCGCCTTGAGCCACACACGGCGAGCTCCCCCCACGGTGAGAGCCGCGAACGGCGAGGCGAAGGCGATGCCGGCGAGGGTCGCGTACACCGGCAGCAGCGCGAGTGAGTACCGCTCGGAGTAGAACACCGGCACGAGGGTCGCGAATAGCAGCGCCCCGGCCGCGAGGACCGGCCACAGCCGCCGCATGCGCCGGTCGCGGACGGCGAGCACGAGGCCGGCGATCGCGGCGATCGCGACGGGCCACGCGAGCAACTTGCGCCCGTCGTCGCGCAGGTGACCGCCGATGTTCACGAACACCTGGCGCGCGACGGCCGCGGGATCGCGCGCGATGACCGAGGCGAGGTTCGGGAACTCCGCCTGCATCTGCTTCTGATAGTTGTCCCACGCGATGCCCTTCGAGCGCGCGAACACCTCGTAGGCGATGTTGTGGTGGAGTTGGAACTGGAGGTTGCCGCCGTGGGCGAGCGAGAACAGCACCCAGGGCAGCACGGGCACGAGGAACCCCGCGCCGAACGCCAGCGCGGCGCGGCCGCGACGCGGGGCGCCGGCGCCGGCGCCGCCGGCGAGGATCGCGACGAGGCCGGCCGGCAACAGGTAGACGGCGTTGTAGCGCGTGAGGAACGCCAGCGCCGCCACGATTCCGGCCACGGCGAAGCGCGCGCGCCGCGCGGGCGACGCGGCCGCTTCGGAGTCGGGGAAGCCGAGCAGCGTGAACAGCGCCAGCGCCTGGAGCGCGTTCGCGAAGGCGTCGGTCGTCGCCGAGAACGAGAAGCGGAAGAACCAGTTGTTCGTGACGAGGAACAGCACGGCCGCAACGCCCACGCGCGCGTCGAGCCGGCGGCGCAGCAGGTGGAACCACAGCAGCGCCGTCGCGGCGGATGCCAGCGCCGAGAGCGATTCCGCGGCGAGGAACAGGTCGCGCACGATCCATCCCCACAGCGCCAGTGCCACCTCGTAGCCCGGGCCCACGACGGTGTAGCGCGACGGGATCAGGCGACCGTGCTGGACGAGCCGCGCCCCATCGGCGTAACCGCCGTAGAAATCGCTCTCGGTGAAGTAGTCTCCGATCGCGTGGGGCCCGAGGATCATCACCGCGGCGCCGATCAACGACAGCGCGGCGAGCACGGTGGCGACGATCGTCCAGCCGCGGGTCTCGCCCGGCGAGACCGCGTCGTCACCGTGGAACCGGAACGCGGCAAATCTCGTGCGCCCTGCGCGAGCCGCGGTGCGAGCCGGGGAAGCCGGCCGGGGCGCCGGCGTGGGACGGGCGGCGCGACCTCGGGCGGGCCGCGTCATGC
The DNA here is from genome assembly GCA_031364505.1 of Candidatus Eiseniibacteriota bacterium. Classification (GTDB taxonomy): domain Bacteria; phylum Eisenbacteria; class RBG-16-71-46; order RBG-16-71-46; family RBG-16-71-46; genus JANLWK01. Next base: position 6,424 of record JANLWK010000050.1, read on the forward strand.
CGCGATGGGTGCGCCCGGGTCCGACGGAGGCGTGAGAGTCATGAACGAGAGTCTATCCCGCCGGCTCGGAGCGGGGCGAGCGGGTGCCGGGCGCTCCGCCCGGGCGGCTCGATGAACGAGCCGCGGGACGCCGTCGGGCTGTGCCGCGGCTGCGTGCACGCCCGCATCGTACGCACGCCCCGCAGCGAGTTCTGGCGCTGCGCGCTGGCCGAGACCGACGCGCGGTTCGACCGCTATCCGCGCCTGCCCGTGCTCCGGTGCGACGGGTTCACCCCGGCGCCTGGGGGAGATGACCCGTGGCCGGGACCCGCCCCGAACGAGTAGACTCTTGCGAGATTCGCCGTCCTCGCGGGCCGCAGTGATCCCATCGGCATCGCGTCCCCATTGCATCCATGACCCTCACATCCAGGACCGAGCCGTGACCCGACGCGCCGTGTGCTCCATCGTTCTCTCGATCGCCGGTCTCTACCTCGTCGGCGGCATTTCCCTGAGCATCGGCGACAGCACCTTCGCCGGCGGACCGAATCCCGGGCTGACCGGCGCGCTGGGCATCGGCGGCAAATCCGCCGAACCGACATGCCGGGGGTGCCACAACGTCGACGCGGACGGCAATCCCAGCGACAACCTCAACCATCCGGGCGGCGCGGTGACCATCCTCGACCTGCCCGATCAGTACGCCCCGGGTGTGACCTATCCGCTGCGCGTCCGTCTCGCGAGCATCGAGACGGCGGACCTCGCGGAACGCCGGTGGGGATTCCAGATCACCGCCGTGCGCGCCGTGGACGGCGAGGGCACGGGCACGTTCATCCTGCCCGCGGGCGACAGCCTGCAGATTCGCACCGGCTTCGGCCAGTTCCAGAGCCGCAGGTACGTCGAGCACACGTTCGAGGCGACGAAGCCCGGGATCGGGAGCCCGGTCGAATGGGCGTTCGAATGGACGGCGCCCGACCCCGCGGTCGGCAAGATCTACTTCTTCTGCTCGGGCAACGCGGCGAGCGGCAACCTCGGCAACGACGGCGACTGGATCTACACGGGGCGGGACAGCATGACCGACCCCGCGGTGGCGGTCGCGCGGCGTTCGTGGGGCGGTCTCAAGTCGCTGTTCCGCTAGCCCCGGCCGAACGCCGGGACGCTCGCGAGCGCGCGGTGTAGGATCCGGGAAACCGGAGACCTCCCATGACGACGATGATGTGGCTGTGGCTGCTCCAGGTATCGGCCGTCGCGGCCGTCGCCGCCCCGGTCACATCGCACATCATCGAGCGCGTCGGGTGGCTCACGGGATGCTGGGAACAGTCGTCGCCCGATCGCACGGTCGAGGAGCACTGGCTCCCGCCACGCGGCGGCACGATGATCAACGTCGGCCGCACGGTGCGCGCCGACTCGTTGTTCGAGTACGAGCTGGTCGTGCTCCGCGAACGGGGCGAGCGTCTCGCGTACGAGGCGCATCCGTCGGGGCAGGAGACCGCGACGTTCCTGTCGCGTGAGCTGAGCGATACGACGGCGGTGTTCGAGAACCCGGCGCACGATTTCCCGCAGGTCGTCGGCTACCGCCTCATCGGGCCCGATTCGCTGCTCGCGTGGATCGAGGGCACGCGGAACGGCCGCGTCCGCCGCGTCGAGTTCCCGTACCGCCGCACCGGCTGCGGGGCTCGATGATCCCGGCGCGAGAAGCACTCGAGCGGCTGCTCGACGGCAACCACCGGTTCCTCACGAACACGCGACGCCACGATCCGTTCCTCGGGCAGACGCGCCGCGCGGAGCTCGTGGACAGCCAGGAGCCGTTCGCGATCATCCTCGGCTGCTCGGACTCGCGCGTGCCGGCCGAGCACGTGTTCGACCAGGGGCTCGGCGACCTGTTCGTGATCCGCGTCGCCGGCAACATCGTGGCGCCGTCGCAGGTCGGGAGCGTGGAGTTTGCCGCCGAGCGCTTCGGCACCCGGCTCGTCGTCGTGCTCGGGCACTCGCAGTGCGGCGTCATCCTCGCGGCCCTGGACGAGCTGCGCCGCCCGACGGAGAGCCAGTCGCGCAACTTGCGCTCGATCGTCGACCGCGTGCGCCCGTCGATCGAGGGCCTGCTCGACACGGACCTGCGCGACGATCCCGACGCGCTCGTGCGCCGGGCGGTGCGCGAGAACATCTCCGCGTCCGCCGACCATCTGCGCCACGGATCCGAGGTGCTGGAGCAACTCGTGCGCGACGCCGGGCTGCTCATCGTGGGCGCCGAGTACTCGCTGGAATCGGGCGTCGTCGAGGTGTTCGACGCCCCCGCCGACGTGCTGCGCGGCATCGCGACGAAAGACGCCACGCGCCACGCACCGCGCTGAGCGCCGTACGCCCGCCGCGGCGCGCGGAGCTTCTCACTGCACCGCGAGCACGAGCCGTAGTTCACGCCGATGAAACGAAACGGTCCTCGAGGACAGTCCCACACGGCGTGAATGCGAAGCATCGTTCACGCGGATGAAACGAAACTGTCCCCGGGGAACAGTTGTTCCTCGGCGCGTGCGCGCCGGCGCATGCGCCGCGCCGTGAACGCCCGTTCGGCGCTACGGCAGGACGATCAGGCGTTCGATGCGCGTGAGTCCGTCGGTGGCGAAGCGGGCGAAGTAGAGCCCGCCGGGGACGCGGGCGCCACGCTCGTCGCGGGCGTTCCACGCCGCTTCGTGCGCGCCGGCGCCCTGCACGCCCGAGACCAGCGAGGCGACCCGGCGGCCACCGAGGTCGTAGAGCACGAGGCTCACGTGCTGCGCCCGCGGCAGCTGGTAGGCGAACGACGTGCCGCGCGACAGCGGGTTCGGCCGCGCCGGTGCGAAGCTCAATACGCGCGTCGGCGTGCCCACGCCGACGTTGCCCGTCTTCGTGCGAGCGAGGAGCGTCAGCTCGATCGGGCTCGTCGGTGCCTGGCCGGGGATCGCCTCTTCCGAGGTGGTGAAACGGAGCGTCGCCGTATAAGTCGAGTCGAGGGTGCCGTCCACCTCCTGAAAGTGAAGGGACCAGGTCTTGCCCAAGCCGCCGAGCGCCGTCGGCGTGAACCCGCCATCGATCGAGAACCGCCCGTCGCCGCCGGTGATGACGGCGCTTGCGATCGACAGCAGCGACTGGAGCGCGTCGGCGCCCACGTTGTGCAATCGCACCTCGCGATCGACGAAGTCGCCTTCGAAGTGCTCGCCGAAGTTGACGGTGGCCGCGGTCACGACGTCGGACGAGTCGAGTGACGAGACGGCGTGGCGCACGACCGTGCCCGACAGCAACACCCGCTTGGACGCGGTGTCGGGGTCGTCCGATGTGATCGTGAGGTCGCCGTTCAGCTGCGCGGGAACGGACGTGTCCATCGTGACCGCATGCAGCGTCGGCGGGGCTCCGACGAAGGCGATCTGGGGATCGGCCGTCACGCTGAAGCCCGGCGAGGCCACCATCGCGTAGTCGAGCTCGTCGGCGGGCGCCGTGGTGGCGTCGGACACCGGCAGGTCGGTCGCCGCCGCCGAGCCGACGAAGGCGCGGCCGATGTCGAGCCGCGACACCGTGCCGAGCTTCGGCGGCAACTGCACCGTCACGAGCACCGGGATGTGGTCGGACGCGCTGCGGAGTGCCGTCGCCACGGTGTTGCCCACGGCGAAGTTCGTGCCGTTGTTGATGTCCTTCTGGTAGTGCTGGCCGTCGTTGCCGTACGCGTTCGTGCTCGACGGCACGTAGTCGAGCCCGCTGAGATCGGCCATCGGATAGGACACGAGGATCAAGTCGAAGCGGTCATCCATGCCGCCGCCCGAGAAGTCCGAGCTGACACAACTCGTGAGACACGGGCACTGCGTGTAGTAGAGCGAGTAGTTCGTCACCGAGTGCCAGTTGCCGGCGAGCGGCAGGGGATCCTTGAGACGGCCGTCGTTGTCGGCCTGCGACTGGGTGAGCGCCTGGTAACCGCCCTCGGACGCGCCGTAGAAGTTGGCGTCGCCCATCAGCAGGAACGGCGTGCCCGCCGACAGGAAGTTGAGCTGGTCGCGGATGATGTTGCCTTCGACGCGGCGCTTGGTGGAGTCGGTCGGCGTGACGGCGCCGTTGCCGGCCTTCAGGTGCACCGAGTAGACGTTGAGCTGCGTCGCCGGGCCGTAGCCGGTGAAGTTCACGCCGAATTGCGTCACCGCGCGCGTCAGCCCGAACGCCTTCCACACGGGCGCCCACGCAAACGTGGTCATCTTCGCCGTCTTCCAGAACACGCCCATGCCCTCGCCGCTGACGTCCGTCCAGTGGTAGTCCCACTCGCCGGGGGCCACGGCATCGAGCACGCCGAGCTTGAACGAGTCGGCGCCCGCCGGGCTGTTCATCTCCTGGCACACGAGGAGATCGACGTTCATCGCGCCCATGACGATGCGGAAGTTGCCCTGCCGCGTCGCGAAGTTCTCGGCGTCCGGCGTGTAGTGGAGCATGTTCCACGTGCCGACGCGGATGGCGTGGGCCGGGGTCGTGATCAGCGCGGCGACGCACGCGGCGAGAACGACCTGGCGGATGATCGCGATGCGCGTCATGCGACTCCTCAAGCGGGAGGCCGGTTCGAGATGGGGTCGCCGGGACACCGGGACACCGGGCCACGGGGGGGGAGTGGCGCCGGAGCATGGGAACGAGAGCCCCAAGCGCAATGATTCTAACGGCTCCCGCGACGGGCGGACCAGCCGGAAGCGGGGCCACGGCGGGGCGACGGGGGCGAATGGCCCAGGGACGCGGGCACCGCGCGGCGGCCTGCAATCGCTGGGCTCCGAGCCTCCCTGCAAATTGCGGCGGGGGGCCCGGTTGAACCTCTTCAACGCTGGATCGCTCGCCCGGTCCTGCCGATAGCTGGGAGGTGCGACTCTTCCTCCTGCCCGACAACCGCCCGGACGCCGTTCGCGTCTCGGACGTGCTCGCCGCCATGTCGTTCGCCCTCGATCTCGCCGATGGGCAACCCGCGGGCCACGCGCTGCGCACGACGCTGATCGGCATGGAGCTGGCGCGGCGGCTGGATCTGCCGCTGCGCGAGCGTTGCGACCTCTACTACGCGCTGATGCTCAAGGACGTCGGCTGCTCGAGCACCTCGGCGCGCGTGTTCGAGGCGTTCGGCGGCACCGACCGCTCGCCGCGTCGCGGCCTGCTGCGCAACGATTGGAACGGGTACTTCCGTGCGGTGCGGTTCCACCTGGCCTACTCCGCGCCCGGACCATGGCCCGACCGCCTGCGCCGCGCGGCGCGGCTCGTGCGCGACGGCGCCCAGCTCACCACGGAGCTCGTCGAGACGCGCGCGCGCCGCGGCGAGCAGATCGTGCGCCGGCTCGGCTTCAACGAGCGCGTCGCCGAAGCCGTGGCCTGCATCGACGAGCGCTGGGACGGCGGCGGCCGGCCACGCGGCCTGCGCGGCATCGCCGTCCCGCTGCTGTCGCGCGTGATCGCCACGGCCCAGCTCATCGAGGTGCACGCCACCGTCTGCGGCGCCACGCAGGCGATCCGGGCTGCGCGGAAGCAGAAGGGCCGCCGGCTGGACCCACAGCTCGTGTCGGCGGCGATCGATCTCGAGCCCGCGCTCGCGAAATGGTGCGCGCTCGACGAAGCCACGCTGCGCCGCGCGGCGCGCGAGGTCGAGCCCGGAGACGCCGCACTGCTCGCGGGGCCCGGCACGCTCGAGTGCATCGCCCAGGGATTCGCCGAAGTCGTGGACGCCAAGTCGCCCTACACCGCCGAGCACTCGTCGCGGGTCGGCGGCTACGCATCCGCGATCGCCGAGCGGCTGGGCTTCAACCGCACCGAGATGGACGAGCTGAACCGCGCGGCGCTGTTGCACGACATCGGCAAGCTCGCGGTGCCGAACTCGATCCTCGACAAGCCCGGGCCGCTGGATCCCGAGGAGTGGGAGGTCGTGCGGCTGCATCCGTACTATACGCAGCGCATCCTCGAGCACATCCGCGGGTTCGAGCGGCTCGCGGCGGTCGCGGCACTCCACCACGAGCGGCTCGACGGTCGCGGCTACTTCCACGGTCTCCGCGGCGAGCACATCCCCGTCGCCTCCCAGGTGATCGCGACCGCGGACATCTACGACGCGCTGACGACGGCGCGACCCTACCGCCCGGCGTTGCCCGAGTCCGTGGCATTGCGGATCATGGAGCAGGACCGGGGCACGGGGCTGCTGCCCGAGTGCCTCGACGCGCTCGTCGACTCGCTCGAGTGCGGCGACGTCTCGCGCGAGCGCCGCGCCGCCTGAACGGCTGAACACGGCGTCTTGCGACGCGTCCGATCCTAACGGCGCCCTTCCGGTAGCCGAACGGAACCCACACGGCGCTCGTGGGAATTCGTGACGGTGTCGATACGATGCTGTGGCTGCGCGTTGCCGCCCGCCATGACGAGGTTCCTCGGCCTCGCCTCCCGCATTCCGAGGTGCCGCCATTCCATCGTCCGTCGAACCGCATCCGGAGCCCGCCGCGAGCCCGCGATGGCTCATCGCCGCGTGCGTGGCGGCCTACCTCGCCCTGGCCGGCACGGCGGCCGCGCTGCAGGCGCCGTGGTGGGACGAGGCCTGGTTCGCGAGCCCCGCACGCAATCTCGCGCTCCACGGCCACATGGGCACCGGGATCGTGTATCCCGAGGACTGGCTCAAGGGGCTGAACGAGCACACGTACTGGATGCCCCCCCTTTATCTCGTCACGCTGGCGGGCTGGATCAAGTTGCTCGGCTTCGGGCTCGTCCGGATGCGCTTGCTCTCGGTGGCCTGGGGACTCGTGGCACTCGCGGCGTGCTGGGTGGTGGCACACCGGGTCTCGGGCCGGCGCCGGGTGGCGCTCTTCACGTTCGCGCTGATCTCCGTGGGGTACTCGTTCGTCACCATGGCATCGGAACTGCGCATGGACGTGATGTGCCTGGCGCTTGGCACCACGTCCATGGCGGTCTACCTGTCGTGGCGCGAGCGGCATCTCGGGCGCGCGATCGGTGCGGCGTCCCTGCTCGGCGCGGCAGGAATCATGACGCATCCCAACGGCGCCTTCTCGATCATTGGACTCGCGCTGTTCGCGCTCACCTACGACCGAGATCGCCTGCGGCCGACGCACGCCCTGCTTGCTCTCGCGCCATTCGTCGCCGCCGCCGCCGGCTGGGGCGCGTACATCGCCCAGGATCCGGCCGCCTTCGTGGGCCAGTTCGGCGGCAACATGTCGAATCGCTCGGGGCTCCACCACCCCCTGGACGCCATGACGGGCGAGGCGTGGCGGATCGTGCGGTTCTACGCCTTCGGCCCGAGCTGGGCGGATGAGCCCTTCCGCTTGTTCGCCCGGCCGCTTCACGACTGGCCGCTCATCGCGCCCCTGCTGCTCGTCGCCGGAGGGGTCGGCGCAGCGTTCGTGTCCGAGCTGCGTCGCGAGAAGGGACTCCGGGTGATCATGTTTCTCGCGACGATCGTGACCGCCGTCCTCGTGTTCCTCGACATGCACAAGCGCGCCTACTACCTGATCTATGTCACCCCGGCGTATGTCCTGCTCGGGGCGGCGCTGGCCGACTGGGCGCTGCGGACCCGCAAGGGCGCCGGCATCGCCGTGGCCGCGCTCGCGACCCTGATCGCCGTGAGCGTGGCACTCGACCTGCGTGCACTGCGGAGCACGCCGGATCGGTCGGGATACGACCGCGCGGTCGCCGCGGTGCGGCGGTACGCGCATGGCGGGACCGTCATGGGGAGCAGCGAGCTGGCGTTCGCGCTGGGGTTCGAGAGCGGACTGGTCGACGACCACACACTCGGCCGGTCGAGCGGCCTGCGCCCGCAGGTCCTCGTGTTCAACCGGCGCTACCGCGAGCACCTGAAGGGACCGGACGAGCCCGCGGACGACCGCGCGTTCATGGAACGGTGCCTCGTGGAATACCGCCAGGTCGACACGTCCGGCACGTATTCGGTCTACGTACCGCGGTGAGGGCGCCGGCGCGGGCACGCCGTGCCGCCGTGCGTGCCCTGTTCACATCGTTCCTGCCGTCTCGCTTCGGCTACTTCTTCCCCGTGATCGCCCGCCACACCATCGACAGCGGGTCGTAGTAGCGCCCCGCGACCCGCTCCTTGAGCGGGATGATGGCGTTGTCGGTGATGTGGATGTCCTCGGGGCACACTTCCGTACAGCACTTGGTGATGTTGCATAGCGAGATGCCCGCCTCGTCCTTGAGCATCGGCAGCCGGTCCTCGCCGTCGATCGGGTGCATCTCGAGCCCGGCGATGCGCACGAGGAACCGCGGCCCCGCGAACTGGTGCTTGAGCTCGTGGCTGCGCAGCACGTGGCAGACATCCTGGCAGCAGAAGCACTCGATGCACTTGCGGAACTCCTGCGCGCGATCGATGTCCTCCTGCATCCACTTCCACTCGGCGTTCGGGCGCGGCTTGAACGCGGGGACGCGCTTGTTCGCCTCGTAGTTCCAGCTCACGTCGGTGACGAGGTCGCGGATCACCGGGAACGTCTTCATCGGCCGCACCGTGAGCGCCTGGTCGTGCGGGAAGTGGTCGAGTCGCGACTTGCACATCAGCGCGGGCCGGCCGTTCACCTCGGCGCTGCACGAGCCGCACTTGGCCGCCTTGCAGTTCCAGCGCACCGCGAGATCGGGCGCGTGGTGGGCCTGGATCCAGTGGATCGCGTCGAGAACGACCATGCCGGTCGTCACGGGCACCGTGTATTCCTCGAGGCGACCGCCCGTTGCGTCGCCCCGGAACACGCGCACCGCCAGCGTGCGCTCGGCCACGGGCTCGGCGCTCGCCGGACTCACCGGCGCCTCGGTGTCGAGCGTCGCGCGCTTCGGCGTCCCGTCGCTCATCGCACGGCCTCCTTCGCCGGTTCGAACAGCTCCTTCAGCTCCGCCGGCATCACGGGCAGCGGGGTGGGACGCACGTCGATGCGGCCGTCCCTGAGCGTGACGCAGTGGGTCACCACGCTGAACGCCGGATCGAGCGCCGGGAAGTCGAGACGCGAGTGGGCGCCACGGCTCTCCTTGCGCAGCATCGCGCAGCGCGTCACGCCCTCCGCCACGTCGATCATGTGGCCGAGATCGCGCGCCAGGTGCCAGCCGGGGTTGAACGCCCGCCCGCCTTCGACCTTCACGCGCTTCGCTCGCTCGCGCACGCGCTCCAGCTCGGCGATCGCGCGCTCGAGGTCGGCCTGCGAGCGGAAGATGCCGACGTAGCGGTCGAGCGTCTGCTGCAGGTCGCGCTGGACGTCGTACGGGTTCTCGCCGCTCGCGCGCTCGAACGGCGCGAGCAGCGTGCGCGTCTCGGCCTCGACTTCGGCGGGCGCGACCGCCGGCGACGCGCCGAGCCCGCGCGCGTAGGCGGCCGCGGCCGCACCAGCGCGCTGGCCGAACACGAGCAGGTCCGAGAGCGAGTTGCCACCGAGACGGTTCGCGCCGTGGAGCCCGGCCGCGACCTCGCCGGCGGCGTAGAGACCCGGCACCGTCGCCGCAGCGGTGTCGGGCTCCACGCGGATGCCGCCCATGAAGTAGTGCATCGTCGGCCCGATCTCCATCGGGCCCGTCGTGATGTCGACGTCCGCCAGCTCCTTGAACTGGTGGTACATCGACGGCAGCTTCTTCTTCACGCGCTCGGCGGGCAGGTAGCTGATGTCGAGGAACACGCCGCCGTGCGGCGAGCCGCGGCCCTCCTGCACCTCGGTGTAGATCGCGCGCGCCACGTTGTCGCGCGTCGACAGCTCGGGCGGGCGGCGGTCGGGCGTCTGCTTCACCTCGACCGCGGCCTCGACCCAGCGGGCCGCCTCGGCCTCGTCGGCCGCGTACTCGTTGCGGCGCGCCTCGGGCAGGTACTTCCACATGAACCGCTCGCCCTTGCTGTTGCGCAGGATGCCGCCCTCGCCGCGCACGCCCTCGGTGACGAGCAGGCCCATCACGCCGGGCGGCCACACCATGCCGGTCGGGTGGAACTGGACGAACTCGAGGTCGATCAGCTCGGCACCCGTCTCGAGCGCCAGCGCCTGGCCGTCGGCGGTGTATTCCCACGAGTTCGACGTGACGCGGAATGCCTTGCCGATACCGCCCGTGGCGAGCACCACCGACTTCGCACGGAACACGACGATGCGTCCGTCGGCGCGCCAGTAGCCGATCGCGCCCGCGATGCGCCCGCCGTCGAGCGCCAGCTTCGTGATCGAGCACTCCATGTAGACGCGCAGGTTCGGGTACTGGACGGCCTTGTCCTGGAGCGTGCGGATCATCTCGAGACCGGTCCGGTCACCGACGTGCGCCAGGCGCTTGTAGGTGTGACCGCCGAAGGCGCGCTGGAGGATGCGTCCGTCGCGCGTGCGGTCGAACAGGGCGCCCCAGTGCTCGAGCTCGCGCACGCGGTCGGGGGCTTCCTGGGCATGGAGCTGCGCCATGCGCCAGTGGTTCAGGAACGAACCGCCCTTCATCGTGTCGCGGAAGTGGACCTGCCAGTCGTCCTGCGGGTCGACGTGCGCGAGGGCCGCGGCCACGCCGCCCTCGGCCATGACCGTGTGGGCCTTCCCGAGCAGCGACTTGCAGACGAGCCCGACCGACAGACCGGCGTCGGCCGCCTCGATGGCCGCCCGGAGCCCGGCGCCGCCGGCGCCGATCACGAGCACGTCGTGCTCGTGCGTTTCGAACGATTCCATGAAGGTTCCTTCGGTGCGCGCGCCGGGATCCCGTCGCGCGCGGGACGAACGGCACCGGACAGCACGAATGTCGCAGCCTAGCACGCGACAAACCGCGCCATGAAACGCGTCGCGTCATGATCGGTACCGGGTGCGTCGTGCGGCGTGCGGCGGGAACGCGCCGCGGTGTCGGAGTCGCCGACAGTTTCATCTTCCGCCCGCGCGACACTGGGGCAACGCGCGCAAACGCGGCGCCGATTGGGTCCGCGCGCGCGCCCGCGTGCTCGAAACGCCGACACGCATGCCGGGTGCGAAAACCCAGCCTCGTTGAAATGGCTGTCGCGTGGGCGGTTGCGCGCTTGCGTTTCGCCCGCTCGGTTTGGCCGCCCGGCGCGCGATGCGGTATGGCGCTTGCAGCCTTACCCATCGAGTCCAATCCCGTCCGGCCTTAGCAGCCGGCGCGTACCACCCCAATCCATCGAAAAGGAACACCATGAACCAGCATCTAGAGACGATGCACTCGGGCCAGCGCCTCGGATCGTCCGCGGAGGACGCGCCGCGTCCCGGGCCGGATGCCGGCGCCGGCGCACGCGTCGTGCGACTGCTCGGCCTCCTTGCCCTGCTGATCGCCTCCGTCGCGATGATCCCCACGCCGTCGCAGGCGGCGCCCAGCCGCATCGTCCAGTTGCGGGCGGACCAGGCGACGGGCAGCACGCACTATCCGTCGCCGGGCCTCGGCAGCCCGTGGGTGAACCTGATCTCGGGCGCCGACGGCGACTGCGAGAACTTCCATGGCAACGGCGTCAGCGGCTGGTCGGGCAAGGGCACGCACGACTCGCCGTGGCGGTTGTACTGGGAAGGCGGCAAGCAGCGCGTCGTGTTCGCGGCGGGTTCGTTCCCGGCGCTCCAGGACTCGACCGCGCCCGTGACCGCGGAGCTGTGGTTCAAGACCAGCTTCAACGGCGCGCGTCCCGAGCTGCTGTACCTGATGGACTGGCTGCAGGCGCCGATCCCCGGCGGCAATCCCGAGCTCGAGATGAAGGGCATGTCCATCGCGATCCAGGATGGCGAGCTGAAGGTCTACCAGAACGACTGGGTGAGCGCGGGTGCGGTGGCCCCGAACACATGGAACCACGTTGCGGTGGTCAAGGCGCCGGGCGACCTGCGCGTCTACCTGAACGGACATCGCGCCTACACCGGCACGCATCCCCACATGGGCGCACAGACGTCGCCGCTCACGCTCGGCTGCTCGGTGTACAAGTACTTCCAGGGCTACTCGGGCGGCTCGGTGTACGGCGACTACTTCAGCGGCTCGATCGCCCAGGCGTCCGTGTGGAGCGGCGCGCTCAGCGACGCCGAGGTCACGGCGAGCTTCGCCGCCGACAGCGCTACGTACCTGCCGAACCCGGCGGACCCGCCGCTCATGAAGCTCGTGTCGCTGCGCGCGGACTCGTCTAACGGCGCCACGCGCCACGCGGTGCCCGGCGCGGGCGGCCCGTGGGTCGACCTGACCGGCCGCGGCCACTCCGCGAGTCTCGCCGGTGTCTCCGGCGCCGACACGACCAGCGGCTGGGCGGGCGCGGGCACCGGCAGCTCGCCGGCGCGTCTCGCCATCGACGGCGTGAACGACATCGTCGTGATTCCCGCCGGCAGCATTCCCGAGCTCCAGGAGCTGATCCCGACCACGACGCAGGTATGGTTCAAGACCGATCCCGACGTCGCGGCGGATTCGTCGCACTACGTGGTCGAATGGCTCGCCGGCACGACGTCGATCTACGGGCTCTCGGTCGAGACGGCCGGTGGCCAGCTCAAGATCCAGCGCTCGGGCACCGGCTGGACCTCCGTGGCGCCGGTGGCGCCGAACCACTGGTACCAGGTCACCATCACGAAGCGTCCCGGTGAGATGCGCGTCTATCTCGACGGCGCCCAGGTGTTCTCGACCTCGCGCCCGACCGTCGGCGTCCAGGGCACGGATCTCGTGCTCGGCGGTTCGACGTGGCGCGGCGCGGGCCAGTACGGCGACTTCACCAAGGGTGGCGTCGGCGCGTTCACGCTGTGGCAGGGCGTGCTCGGCGACGCGCAGATCAGGGCCTCGTTCGTCGCCGACTCGGCCCGTTACCTGGGCCCCCTGACGATCCTCGCGAACGCCGGTGCCCACGGCAGCGTCGCTCCCGCCGGTGCGGCGCTCGTCTCGCGCGGTGACGCGCACACCGTCACGATCACCCCCGCCGCCTGCTACCAGGTCGCCGCCGTGCTCGTCGACGGCGTGTCCGCCGGCGCGGTGTCGTCGTACACCTTCTTCAATGTCCAGGACGATCACACGCTGAGCGCTACGTTCTCGCTGCTCCAGTGGACGCTGCGCGCATCGGCCGGCGTGGGTGGAACCATCTCGCCCGTCGACTCGGTCGCGGTGCCCTGCGGCGGCTCGCAGGCCTTCACGATCACGCCGGACGCCTGCCACACGGTCGCCGGCCTCACGGTCGACGGCGTCCCGGCGGGTGCCGCGACGTCATACACGTTCACGAACGTCACCGCGGACCACACGATCGCGGCGAGCTTCGCGCTCAAGAGCTGGACGATCACCGCCACCGCGGGCGCCGACGGCACGATCTCGCCGTCAGGTGCCGTCGCCGTCGACTGCGGCGCGAACGCGTCGTTCACGGTGACCCCCAACGCCTGCCGCGTCGTCACCGCCATCACGGTCGACGGCGTGTCGGTGGGCGTGGTGCCGTCCTACACGTTCACGAACGTTCAGCAGAACCACACGATCGCGGCGACGTTCGCGCCGGGCAGCCCCACGATCACGACGTCGGCCACCGCCGGCGGCACGATCACGCCGTCGGGCACGGTGACGCTGTCGTGCGGCGCCAACCAGAGCTTCACCGTGACGCCGAACGCCAACTACCACACCGTCGACGTGTTCGTGGACGGCGTGTCGTCCGGCGTCGGCCCGACCTTCGCGTTCACGAACGTCCAGATCAGCCACACGGTCGCGGCCACGTTCGCGATCGACACGCACGCGCTGGTGACCGCGGTCAACGGCCAGGGCACGGTGACGCGCACGCCCGACGCGCCGGTGTACGACCACGGCACCTCGGTCCAGCTCACCGCGGCGGCACCGCCGGCGTGGGCGTTCAACGGCTGGAGCGGCGATGCCACGGGCACGACGAACCCGCTCATGGTCGTCATCAACGCGACGACGGTGATCTCGGCGACCTTCATTCACGTCGACCAGACGCCCGTCGCCCAGCTGCTCGCGCCGAACGGCGGCGAGGAGATGTTCGCGGGCGACGTGCGCACGATCACCTGGAGCGCCTCCGACGACCACGCCGTGACCGTCGATCTCGCCCTGTCGAGCGACGATGGGCTGACGTGGACGCCGATCGCGACCGGCCTCGCGAACACCGGCAGCTACACGTGGACGGTGCCGCTCATGACGGGCATCACCTCGCGGGTCCGCGTCACGGCGACCGACGCGCTCGCGCAGGCCGCCGCGGACCAGAGCAACGCGGCCTTCACGATCCGCCGCAGGCTCACCGGCATCCTCAGCTTCCGCGCCGACTCGGCGAGCGGCACCAGCGCGTATCCCGTTCCGAGTGCCGCCGGCCCGTGGACGGACCTCGCCGGCGCGTACGACGCCGAGCTGAGCAACTTTGCCGCCCCCACGAGCGGCTGGGCGGGCACCGGCGTTCCGGGTGATCCGTACCGGCTCGAGTATGCCGGCACCGACGAACTCGCGTCGCTCGCGCCCGGCTCGATCGCCGAGCTGCAGAATCCGACCGAAGTCACCGCCGCGGTGTGGTTCCGCACGCCGGTGACCGAGGACATGGCCCGCTACTTCTACCTGATGGAGTGGCTCGAGGAAGACGGCAAGGGCATGGCCATCTCGGTGCACGAGAACAATCTGTATGTGTACCTGGAACCGTGGACGTCGATCAGGACCCTGGCGCCGGGCACGTGGCACCATGTGGTCGTGATCAAGAAGCTCAACGAGGTGAGCGTGTACGTCGACGGCAAGCTGCGCTACTCCGGCACGAAGTCGATGATCGGCGGCCAGACGTCGGCGCTGACGATCGGCGCCTCGACGTGGCGCGGCCCCGGCGACTACGGCGACTTCTACCAGGGCGCCATCTCACAGGTGCAGGTGTACGCGGGCGCCGCCTCGGACGCCGAGGCCAAGACGATGTATGCCCAGACCGCGTACTCGTACGACGAAGGCACGCTGGCGGTCGGCGGCTCGGACGCGAACGGACTCTCGCTGCTCGGCACGGCGAACCCGGCGCGCGGCAACCTGCGCGTGTCGTTCTCGCTCGCCGACGCGCGTCCCGCGCGCCTCGAACTGCTCGACCTCGCCGGCCGCCGCGTCCGCGATGCCGACGTCACCGCCTTCGGTCCCGGCCGGCACGGCGTGGACCTCGCGCGCGAGTCGATGCCGGCTCCCGGCATGTACTGGGTGCGCCTGAGCCAGGGTGGCCGCGCGATCACGAAGCGCGTGGCGGTGATTCAGTAGCGCGACCCAGGCATCCCGAAACACGACGCGGCGCTTCCCTCACGGGAGGCGCCGCGTTTCGTCGCAGCGCCCTGCCGCCCGCGACGGGGCCTCTAGAATAAGCGCGGGTCCTGGATCAGGCCCATCGAGCAGAGCCGCACGTAGAAGTCGCCGAGGCAGACGAACAGCAGGCTCCACCAGGCGAACCCCATGTGGTGCTCGTTCAGCCGGCTCACCCACGACCATGCCGTGTGACGCGGGCCGCCCGCGACGGCGCACGAGAAGCAGTCGAGCCTGCCACCCACGATATGGCGCAGCGAGTGGCACGAGAACGTGTAGAGCGTGATGAAGCCCGTGCTGAACAGAATCGCGAACGAGCCGAGGCCGGCGCCGAATCGGCCGTCGATGGTGAACGCCTTGAAGACGTCGATCCACAGAATGACGATGAACACGAGGGCGGCATAGAGGAAATAGCGGTGGAGGTTCTGCAGGATGAACGGGAACTTCGACTCGCCGCGGTACGTGCCCTTGCGCTCGCCCACGGCGCAGCCCATCGGGTCCATGAAGAACGACCGGTAGTAGGCCTTGCGGTAGTAGTAGCAGGTCCCGCGGAAGCCGAGCGGGAAGATGAGGACCAGCAGCGCCGGCGAGAGCCAGCCCGGCCGCCAGCCGGGATTCAAATAGGGCGAGTAGAACGGCGAAAGGTAGTGCCGGCCGTTCTCGACGTAGTGGTAGTGCGCCGCCCCGAGGATCGCCGCGTAGTTGGCGTAGCCGATCAGGATCAGCAGCCCCACTGCCTGGAGCACCGGGATCACCCACCAGGCGTCGGTCCGTTCCGTCCGCCCGAAACCCTCGTCGCCCGCGCTGCCACGCGCACCCGGCGGCATGCCGGTCGCCGCGCCGCGGGCGCCCGGCACCGTGGCGGCGGCGCCACCGCTGCTCAACTTGCGATCGAGGCTCATGGGCGTTTCTCCCCTTCGACGCGCGACGGATCAGGGTCGATGAAGGCCCGCAGTCTCGCGCATTTCCGCACGCGTCGCAACGCGGAGCGGGCGCATGTGGGACGTGCGTGAACGTCGTCACGCCGCGCCGCGCCGGTGATCGATGTTCCCCCGAGTCGTGACGACGCTTGTGGCACGCCGCGCGCGTCGATAGGGTCCGCGCATGGCTCGATTCCGCGTC
>JANLWK010000070.1:0-1986 GCA_031364505.1 Candidatus Eiseniibacteriota bacterium
GAAACCGCGCTGCTCCGCGAGGAGATCCGAATAAAGGACGCGAGAATGCACCGGATTCCCGCCCAGCGGCGGCCGCACTACCCGCCCACCGAGCGCCTCGCGATCCTGGAGCTCCGAGCGGCGCGGGCTTGGTCGGTCGCCGAAACGGCCAGGCGGCTCCTCGTGACCCCGCTCACGGTCTCGTCGTGGATGACTCGACTCGATGACGAGGGACCCGATGCCCTCGTCCGACTGCCCGAGCCGGTGAACCGATTCCCCGAGTTCGTCGGCTATCTCGTTCGCCGTCTCAAGATTCTCTGTCCAACGATGGGGAGGAGGAAGATCGCGCAAGTGTTCTGTCGAGCTGGGCTGCACCTCGGCGCGACGACGGTTCGCCGGATGCTCGCCCAGCCCGAACGACGACGACCGAAACCTGTCGGCGCGAAGTCGGCGCACCGGATTCACACCACCCGGCCGAACGAAACGTGGAACCTCGATCTCACGACCGTTCCGATCGTCGGCGGCTTCTGGGTCCCGTGGCTTCCCTGGGCCCTGCCACAGCGTTGGCCATTCTGTTGGTGGGTCGCCGTGGTGATCGACCACTACTCCGGGCGAGTGATGGGTGTGATGGCCTTCCGCCAGCAGCCCTCGTCGGCTGCGGTCCGCCGATTCCTCAGCCGCGTCGTACGCACTGCGAGGACGGCACCTACTACTCAGTCTCTGGTATAGGCTACACTCGGGGCGCGAAAAAACGAGCGCACCAGAGCCGGGCGCGATTTGATGGCCGCCAGGTCGGCGTGCACGCGGCTACGCAAGGATTCGTCGCGGCGAAGAGGCGTCTTGCTGACCCCCTGGCGTTTCAAGTGGTTCCACACAAACTCGTCGGGGTTCAACTCGGGCGCGTAGCCCGGTAGAAAGTGCAACTCGAGGCGACCCCTCAGACTCTGGACATACCGCGCCACCGCCTTGGCGACGTGCGCTGGGTGGCCGTCCAGTATCAGAAACACTTTGCCTTTGCGCCGACGCATGAAGTGAACGAGCAATGCGACGAACCCTGTCGCGTTGAGGCGCTCGGTGTAGATCTCGTACCAGAATTCGCCGCGCGGGTTCACTGCGGAGATCGCGCTCACGCTCTGGCGGCGACCACTGGTCGGAACTTCGGGAGTCTGCCCGCGCAGACCCCACGTGCGGCCGAGGACGTGGTCGGAGCGCACGCCGGCCTCATCGAGGAAAAAGATTTTCGCGCCGTTCCGCTTGGCCCGGGCACGCAGCCGCGGAAAGACTTCTGTCGTCCATCGCTTGATCGCGATCGGATCGCGCTCGTACGCTCGCCGCAAGGGCTTCTGCGGCGTGATGTCCAGCTCCGCTAGCAGCCGCCCGACGGCGGTCACGCCGAGTCGCACTTTGAACTCCTGCTCGATCAGCGCCGAAACGATCTGCCGCGTCCACAGGCCGAAGTCGAAACCGTACTGACGCGGATCCTTGCCATTGATCCACCGACGTACTTGCAGCTTCTGACGAGGCGAGAGGGTCGGGGACGGTCCCGGATGCTTACGCAGTTTGAGGGCCTTCAATCCCCCGTGCCGTGCTGCACGTAGCCACTTGTAGATTGTCGTGCGACACAGTCCGTAGCCGGAGATGACGCTGCTGGGGCGTTCGCCTTCCTTCACCCGCTGGACCGCCAAGTGTCGAATGGTCTCCGAAGTCTCGTGGGACAGTGTCCGACCGTCGATTCGCATGCGCCCTTGTAACACATGCGATCGAAAAAGTGTAGCCTAAAGCACAGACTGGTTAGTATGCGGTGCGAGAGGCGATTGCCCACTGCATGCTGACGGCCACGCTCGCGTGTAGCCGCTCGGAACCGGTCAGACCCGCCACCGACGCGGGGGCGGCGGCGAAAACGCCAACCGAAGTGGATCCCAAGTCCGCACCCGCGCGCGTCACGTCGATCGCGGGAGCCCGGTGGGTCGAGACGATCGCTGGAGAAGCCGTGGAACGGGCGCCCGG
>JANLWK010000086.1:0-17631 GCA_031364505.1 Candidatus Eiseniibacteriota bacterium
GATGCGCGTCTCGTACGCCCGAGGGCCGATGCGGTCGAAGTAGTCGCCCGCCGCGGGTGCGCCGCCGGCGCGCGCGAGCGTGTGCACGAGATACGCCTCGGCCTCGTCGGCGAGGCTGACGCGCCGGTCCACGTGGCCGCCTTCGGCGTACACGTCGAGGATCGCGCGGAACGCATCCGCGGCGACCATGAACCGGTCGAGGCTGAACCGCGACCACCCGAGCTTGTACAGCGCGATCACGCGCAGCGTCGTGTCGGCGCCTCCGGCGGCCTGCTCGTAGTATGGAATGCATTCGGCGTAACGATGGTCGGCGAAGCCCACGTCGCCGAGGCGGACGAACGCCTCCTGGCAGTAGCGCGACTGCGGGTGCTCGATGACGAGGCGCTCGAACATCGGCGTGGCCGCCGGATCGGCGGCGTCGGCCATGATCGTGCCGGCGTTGAACATCACGGCGTCGAGGTGCTCGAATTCGGGGTCCTCCTCGAGCATCGTGCGGTAGATCGCGAGCGCGACGTTGCCGTCGAGCGTCGGCAGCGCCGGCGGCGTGCGTCCCGCGCGCGACGCCTCGACGAAGCGAGCCATCGCCTCGCGGAACGTCTGGCGCGCCTGGATCATGCGCACGTCGGCGAGGCGGAAGCGCATCTCGCCGCGCTGGGCCGAGCCCGGGTGCGCGGCGAGGAAATCCTGAATCGACGCGATGGCGGCCGCCCGTGCCCGCGTCGCCTCCGGGTCCTCGGGCGTGAAGTTCGAGGTGTCCGCCGCCGCCGCGGGGGTGCCGGCGTCGAGCCCGACGCTCGTGGCATACGCGGACGCGGCGAGCCCGTAGTCGAGGCCCTCGCGCTCACCGCCCAGCGTTCCCAGCTCGAGTTCGGCGGCGGCGCGGGCGGTGCGCGTGCGCAGGCCATCGAGTTCCGCCGCGAGCGAGTCGGCGGCCCGCGCCTCGCGCGACGAGCGCTGCTCGAGCAGGCGCAGCGAGTCCGGCATCACCGCGGCGAGGCTCGAGTCCACGGAGGCGCGCAGCCGCCGCGCCCACGCGAGCGTCGCACGGGCCGCCGAGTCGCCGGCGGCGGCGTGGTCGATGATGTGCGGCCGCCACGCCTCGGCGTACGAGCGGCCGATGAGTCCCGGCGCCTGGGCCGCGAGGCTCTCGGCGGCCGCGGCGAGGTCGAGCGCCAGCGATTGCTCGGCGCGGAGCACGGCATCGGGCGACGGATAGCCGGCCGGCGTCTCGAGCGGGCGCAGCGGCAGCGGCCCGTCGAGATCGAAGTGACGCATGGCCGCCATCCACAGCCGCTGGTCGTCGGCGCGACGCACGATGTCGCCCACGCGCTCGATCACGCGCACGATGGACAGGTCGCGGACGAGGCGGAGCTGGTCGTCGACGGCGCCCAGCCGGGCGCGCAACGCATCGAGTGTGGCGGCGTGCGCGGCGATCGCCGACTCCTCGGCGTAGACGAGCCCGCTGCCGTACGCGTAGTACCGCCCGCGGGACTCCGCGTCGCGCCGGATGGCGTCGATTGCGGCATCGGTCCGCGCCAGCGCTTCATGCGCCTCGTCGGCGGCCGAGCGCGCATCGCCCAGCGCCGTCCACGCTTTGGCGGGCGGCGGCGCCACGGGCCAGCGCACGGCGGTCGCGCGACGCGGCGTATCGAGCGGCGCCGGCTCCGCGGATGGCTCGGCGGTGAGATCCGCGGCCGCCGCCGCGAGCCGTGCGGTCCATTCGCGCGACGGCGCCTCGTCCAGCAACACCGCGTCGGAGATCGCGGCGCCCGACGCCCACTGGGCCCACAGCACGTCGTAGTCGGCGTCGCGGATCCTTCGCCGCAGCGTGTCGGACTCGGCGTGCCAGTCGCGATCGGCACGCTCGTACAGCATGCGAGCCTCGGCCCATCGGCCGGCATCCATGGACTGCGCGGCGAGGGCCGATAGCACCTCGCGCTCATCCGAGCGGTCGGCACCGTCCATCAGCAGCCGGGAAAGCATGCCGCGGCCCTCCGCCACGTCGCCACGCTCGAGATCGATCAGGGCGTGGAGATGCCGTGCGCGACGAGCGTAGCGGCTGCCGGCGGGCACCTGCTCGAGCAGCGGGCGCGCGTCCTCGCCACGCTCCATCGCCTGTGTCGCGCGCTGCACGAGCGCGGCGCCGGCGAGGTCGTGGCCGAGTGCCGTCGATGGGTCGGCGGCGGCGGGGAGGGGGAGCGCGGACACCCCGCGCTCGGCGGCGACGAGGCGCAGCTCGAAGGCGAGCCAGTCCGTCCACGGCCCGCGCCGGTTCCACGCCGCGACCGACCGGGCCAGGCGTTCGAAGCGCGCGCGGTCGCCGAGTTCGAGGTACGCGTGGCCGAGCAGGAACGCGGCGCGCTCGGCGCCGGCGAAGCGCGGGGTCGCGAAGGCGAGCGGCTCGAGTTGTTCGACCACGCCGCGCAGGTTCGCGGCGTGCTGCTCCGCGGCGGCGCGGGCGAGTCGCATGTCCGCCGCGTCGCTCGAGTCGCGCGGGGTGGCGACGGCGCCCGGCCTCGCGGGCGCGGGCACCGGCGGCAGGGCACGCCGGTGGCGGCGGGCATGCGCGGGCGATGCCGCTCCCGCGAGGATCATCGCGGCGACGAGCGGCAGGACCAGCCGAGCCCTGCAGGACGTGTGCGCCTGGATCGACATCCGAGCCTTCCGGCGGGTCAGGGAGCCTGTGCGTCGTTGAGCCGGCTGGTGGCGCGAAGGCCGACGGCGCCGTCGCCGGCTTCGACCGACGACACGTCGAGGCGCAGCAGCGTGAGACGGTCGCGCGCCGGGTCGAGCGTCACGTACCCGGCGTCCCCGGCCGCGGTGCCAACACCGGGAAGGGCGATCCGGACCAACTGCTCGCGCGGCTCGATGTAGGCGTGGAGTACTTGTACCGCGCCGCCCGTGCGCAGCGCCTCGCGCTGGGCGTCGGTGAGCATCACCGTCACCGACGAGCTGTCGTCGAGCGCCAGTGCGACCGACGACAGCGAAACGCTCTTCGGGTACCCACTCAGCACCACGGCCAGCGCCGTGCGCTGGTCGCCGGTGAAGTCGCGCTGCAGCAGCGCGAGCCGCACGCGCTGGTCGTCGAGCAGGCGGTCGAACTGCGCGAGCTGCGCCTCGAGCTGGCCCAGCTCGGTGACGCTCGCCAGCAGCTCGCGCTTCCGCCGCTCGGCCTCGGCGAGCGCCACCGAGTCGCGGGCGGCCGTCGCGTGCGACAGGAGATCGCGATACGCCATGAAGCGCGGATCGATCGCCACGGCACTGCCGCCGCGCGCGATCGCGCGCTGGCGCGTGGCGTCGAGGGCGGCACGGAGGAAGTCGCGGTTCTCTTTCAGGAACCGAAGCGTTCCCGGCCGCTCGGCGCGCGGCTTCACGCGCTCGACGCGGACCTCGGTCTCGGGAGCCGCCGCCAGCGCGAGCGTGGCCGCGGCGAGCAGTACCGGCAGGGCCATCAGGGCGCGCAGGCGCGCGGGTGTGAACGTGCGTCGCAGGGCATCCATGCCGGTCATCCTTTCCACGTCTTGCGTACGCTGCCGTCGATCGCGTCCACCACGACGAACAGCGACGGCTGGTTCGGCGCCGTGTAGACGAGCGTCCACGTCGTGCCGTCGGGATGGGTGTCGTCGAACACGCCGCGCATGAGCAGCATCGTGCTCAGGCGCCGCTTAGGGCCCTGCGCCCCCGCGCGCCCGACGTCGCGCTCGACCTCGCGGTCGGCGGCGCGCCGCGCGACTCCGCTGTCGACCCATGTGCCGGGGACCGGCGGCGCCTCGAACGCCATCGCGAGGGTCTCGGCCCGGACGATGCGGCCGTCGCGCACCGAATACGCGCGCGCCTTGCGCAGCGTCGACGAGGTGAACAGGTAGCCCCACCGCGTCGCGGCGCCCGTCTCGTCCATCGGGTCGTCGTTCTCGATGTAGATGAGCCGCGCGTCGGGCGCCCACGACCGCGCCGCGGCGAGTGCCAAGTCGAGCCCGGCGCGGGCCCCGGCGGGGGTGTGGTCCGCGCGCGCCGCGGGCGCAACGCACGCGAGCGTCAGCACGATCGCGAGTGCCGCCATCGGCAGGGCGACCGGCCCCCGCGCGTCGAATCGGAACATCGTGTTCGGCATCGGCGTCCTCCTAGAAGAGCAGCAGCGTGCCCAGGCTGAATTCGATGTTGTTGTTGCGGCGGCGCGCGTGGTCCGACCCCGACTCGAAGCGGTAGTCGCGCACCTCCCAGCGCACGGCGGAGCGCTTGGACAGGAACAGCGTCGTGCCGGCGCCGAAGTTGAACGAGGACTCCGACTCGCCCTGCATGATCGCCGAGCCGACGCCGGCGCTGAGGTACGGCACCATCTGGCGCCCGGGCATCAATTCGTACGTGGCGGCCAGCTGGTAGAACAGCATCGGGAAGTCTTCGGACTCGAGCGTGAGGCCGAACAGCGACTCCACGATCTCGGCCGGCCGGTGGACGTGCGTCCACGCGAGTCCGCCTTCCACCTGCACGCGATCGAACACGTAGTAGCCGAGCCGGCCGCCGAGCACGAGCGAGTTGGACTTGCGATCGAACGAATAGCCGCCCGTGTACGCGCTCAGAACGAAGCTGCCGGTGCGGGCGTACAGCTTGGGGTTGGGCCGGAACTCGAGATCCGACAGGTCGTCGAACTCCTTGCACAGCGACGCGTGGACCCAGCCGGTCTCGGTCTCGGACAGCCGCACGCCGTACCAGTCGCCGCGCTTCGCGAGCACCACGAACTCGGACCTGCTCGGGAACACGCCGGCGATCGAATACGACTCGCCGGGTCCCGAGCGCACGACGTTGCGGTGGCCGCCGACCAGCCGCACCATGCGGACGGCCGTCACTCGTACGTTGGCCGTGCGCGACGGCGGGGGCAGCGGGGATTCGGCCGGGCCGGCCGCCGAGTCCTGTGGCGCCGGCGCCGCGGCCGACGTCGAGTCGGACGGGTCGGCCGCCGCTCCACCGGCGACGAGCGCGAGCAGCAGCGTCGCGATGCCGAGCCGGACACGCGCCTTCGAATGCTTCATCGTGACATCCTTTTCACCGCCCGCCGAACGTGCGGGCCAGCCCCAGGCGCGCGTTCCATTCCTGGAATCGCTCGCGCTTCGTGATCACTGCGCCGCCGCTGCGGTGCGCCGTGTCCATGCTCATGAATTGCGTTTCGACGTCGAAGCCCGCCGTCCACGGCCCGGCGACGGCGCGCCGCAGGGCGAGGCCGCCGCCGCCGTCCCAGGTATCGACCGGTGACAGTGCGACGGGGATGTCGCCGCCCGATGTCGTCACCGTGACGTGGTCGGGCGCGTAACCGAGATGGCGCCGGCCCACGCTGGCGCATGCGTCGAGCCCGATGCCCGCGAAGCCGAACAGGCGCATCCGCGCGACCAGGTCGACGCTGGTGCTGCGCACCGTGGGATCGGGCGTGTCCGCGGAATCGATGTGCTGGGCCGTGCGCGCCTGCCACACGCGAAGGCCGGCCCCCCAGGGGCCGATGCCGGCGACGGCCTGCGCGCCGAGTCCCATGCGCGGATCGACGTTCCAGGCGTAGTCCGACAGATGCGTGTCGAATCGAGTGGCGCCCGTCAGCGCCTCGACCGAGACCCAGCCCGGCGTGAGCGCGTGCGCGGCGTGCGGAGCCGATGCCAGCACCGAGCCGGCGAGTCCCAGCATCCCCACGGTGCGCGCGACCGGGCGCCTCCCTGCGACCCGTGCGCGGGTCATCGACCGCTCCCGCGGACGGTCCGGAGACCGCTCCTGCGGACGGTCCAGATCGCGCTCCCGGGCGCGCCGCCAGGCGCGCTCCCGAGTTCCATCCCGATCGGCAGCACCTGCCGCTCGGACGAGATGAACGGCGTGATGACGATCGAGTCGGCGCCGCTCGCCAACTCCATGCGCTCGCCGCTGCCGAGGTAGCACAGCAGGAACAGGCGCGAGCCGGCCGAGTCGGCGGCGGCCGCGTCGAACGTCAGCTCGAGGGGCTGGATCAGGTGGTCCCAGCCCGTCACGGCGCGCGTCGCGCGTCCCAGGGAACGCGAGCCGGCGAGCACCGCGTCGATACCCTCGGCCATCGGGACGCGCGGCGCGTCGGGGCGGATGTCGACCGTGCCCAGCGAATCCGCGACGCGCAGCTCCGCCACCGCGAAGCCCGTGAGCACCGCGCGGTACGTCACCGTGGCGTGCATCGTGATGGTCTGGGTCCCCGCCGGCATCACCTGGCCGGGAGTCAGGCTCGCACTCTTGAGGTCGACGCGCGTCCAGCGGTCCTCGATCTCGGGCGCGTCGAAGCAGCCCGAGATCGCCACCGCGGCGAGAGCGAGCAGCAGCACCCACGCCGTGCGCGTGGCGCGCATTGCAAACGATGCGCTTCGGGACGAGGACGTGATGCGTCGGGTCATGCGCTCCATCTCTGGTGCCGCCCTAGCGGGCGAGCACGAGCCTCTGCGTCAGCTGGCGACCCTGCGCGCGCAGCCGGACGAAATAGACGCCGGGCGCCACGCGCGATCCGCGGTCGCCGGTGCCGTCCCACACCACCTCGTTGCGGCCGGGCGCGAACGGCTCGTCGAACCGGCGCACGAGGCGGCCGGCCGAGTCGTAGAGCCGCAGCGTCACGGCCGACCCATCGCCCTTCGGCAGCACGAACGCGATCCGCGATGCCGCGACCACGGGGTTGGGGCTTCCGCCGAGCAGCATCGCGACGTCCGGCAGCGACGCGATGCCGCCGCTGACGCGGAACGCGGTGCTCGCCGAGGCCGGCGCGCCGCCCGCGTAGCGTGACGCGGCGTTCACGCGCAGCACCACGTCGCTCGCGCCGGCGACCGCTGCGACATCGGCGTCCGACAGCGTGAGCGTGTGCGCTCCCGCGCCGAGTGGGCCCGCGTCGCGGCGCGCGAGCGAGCGGCCGGTCGCGGCGTCGACGAGCTCGAGCGTCACCCGTGCCGGGTCGGTCAGCGTGAACCGAGCGGCGGGCGTCTGGCCCTCGACAATCGCCAGGTCCGCGACATCGACGCCAAGGCTCCACTGGCGCACGCCGCTGACGTCGGACCACTGGTCGACCGAGATCGCCGCCGCGCGTGCCTCACGCGTGACGCGGCCGGAGCGGTGGTCGCGCACCGTGAAGAACGGCATGCGGAAGCTGCGCGGGCGCGTGAGCCCCGCGCGCAGCTCGGCGAGCGGGCTCATCGACGCGTCGAACTTGCGCACGAGCCCGAGGTTGGGGGCCGCGGCGTACAGGTTGCCCCAAGTGTCGGTGTCGAGCGACGTGACGAGGTCGGCGCCGTCGTCGGCCGCGGCCACCCACGTCAGCCGGCCGGCGTCGTTGCGCAGCCGGACGAGGCGGCGCGTGTGCGCGTCGGCGACGTACACGTCGTTCGTGCTCGCGCCGTTGGCCCGCCCGGCGGTGATCGCCATCGGTCCGGCGAAGCAGCCGGCGCCGCTGCCGAGCGTTCCGATCGAGCCGCGCAGCGTGGCGCCTGCCTCGCCGGGGGCGCCGAGCGCGTACGCGAGCACCCGGTTCATGCCGGTGTCGGCGACGTACAGCCAGTCGTCGCCCGCAACGAACGGCGTGCCGCCGTCGGAGTAGCTCACGTCGAACGGGCCGCCGAGCCCGGCGATCTCGAACTGCGGGACGAGGACCATCTCGCCGTACTCGGTCGTGGCCTGGAGCACCACGACGCGGCGGTTGCCGGCGTCGGCGACGTAGACGCGGTTTCGCTCGTCCACGGCGAGCCCGCGCGGATTCGCGAGCCGGCCGAGCGGCTGGCCCGCGCCGTCGTATGCCTTGAGCGAGCGCCCCATCTCGCCGTAGACGAGCCGGTTCCACGCTGGATCCGACACGATCTGGAACGTTCGCGTCTCGACGTACGGGAAGACGGCATAGATGTCGACGCTGCCCAGCGTCACCGTGGCGTACGGGTTCTTGAACAGGTCGCGCCCGACGTGCTCGCGGGCCACGCCGCGGGTCAGCGCATCGAGCCCCCAGTCGGGGGCGATGCGCGCGGGCGCGAACGTCGTCGCGCCGGCGCTCGCCGCGGTGATCAGCGTCAGACTCGAGATCAGGATCAGCGTGCGTCGCACAGGCAGGTCCTCCGGTTCGGCCATCCCGGGCTAGAAGTGGACATCGATTCCGGTTTCGAGGATGTCCGCCGAGTAGTTGTTGCTGTTGAAGTACCGTTCGTAGTCGACCGACAGGTTGAATCGGCGCAGCAGCGGCGTTCCGGCCGCCAGCGCGCCGAGGTCGAAGTCGAGCATCACGCCGAACAGGTGCGATGACAGCGGCCCGAGCCGGTAGTCGCCGGTGGCGTAGCCGTCCACGCCGTTGGTCGCGGTGTAGTCCGCGCGGTAGAAGTCCGCGGCGGTCTGCGTGTACCAGCGGTACTCGTACTGGGCGAACAGGCCATGGGTCAGGTACTGGCTGAGCGCGGAGGTCGCCTCGTGCGACACGATTCCCCAGTCGTCGTTGTAGAGGCGGTAGTCGAGCTTCACGCTCGAGCGGTTCGGCAGGTACTGATGCAGCTTGACGAACCCGTCGCGCCGGTTGCGGTGCCGCGGGTGGTTCTCGGGCACGCTCGTGCCGCCCGCGTACACGCGGCGGTACGGGTTGTGCTGCAGGCCGTCGACGATGTTGTCCTCGAGGCCGTAGCGCACCATCGTCGTGGGCGTGAGCACCTGGGTCGCGATGGCGTTCACGTGCACCGTGGTCCGGCGGTCGCCGCGCGCGTTCGTGTTGTCGTTCGCCAGCGGCTCCAGGTCGTCCCAGCCGTAGCTGCTGCCCACGGCCACGTCGAGCTGGTCGTCGCGCACGTCGCGGTGGTACGAGCCGCCGAGCTGGTGCGCGAGGTAGTCGCTCTCGATCGAGTGGTAGTACTCGACGGCGCCGCCGCCGCGGGCGAGTGTGCCGGTCATCTCGTGCCGCGTCTTCGCGTAGTCCCGGTAGGCGTTGCCGTGGATGGGACGGCTCGCCGTCGTGATCGCGTCGACCGCCTCCTGGCTCCCGGCGGGTGCCGAGATGGCCGGGACGGTGACGCGCTCGTGGTTGTAGTGAAGCGTCAGGTGCGCCTCGCCGCCCAGCGGCACCGACACGTCCTGGATGAGCGAGCGCACGAGGACGTCCTTCGAATCGCCGAACATGCGCACCATGCTGTTCGCCTGCTGCGGATCGCCGGCATCGGCCGCGGCGCACGCCGAGGCGCCCGCCGCGCAGAGCGCGAGCGCGCGGGCCAGACCGATGGCCGCCGAGCCGTATCGATACGTCACTTGCACGCGCATCCCCCGCCTTCGCCGCCGGCGCCGCCCGTCGAGCCCTCGCGGGCCTCGAACGTCCTGATCCGCCGGACTTCCTTCTTCGCCGCGGCGCGGTAGGACATGATCGGATCCGCCAGGTGCTCGCGGCGGTAGGCGCCGACCGACCGCGCCGCACAGCTGTCGCAGGTGGCGATCAGCACGGCGAGCAGCACGCTCGCGAACAGGCGTCGCATGCAGCACAGCGTCTCGACGCGGCTCATCGCGCGTCTCCCGCGGCGGGCGCCGCGAGCGGCCCGTCGCCCCGGCTGGGGGCCGGAGCCGCCGCGAGGCGGCGCGCCTCGGCGGCCACGGCATCGAGCGCGTGCGCGTCCGAACGGCTGGTCGTGTAGGCCACGTGGCCCGCGCGATCGAGCACCAGCGTGAGCGGCACGCTCCGGAGATCGAGCGACTTCGCCAGCCCCTCCGGGCCGTCGTGCACGACCGGCAGCGACACGCCCTGCGCGCGGAGGAAGCGCCGTGCGTTGTCGGCCTGTTCGTCGATCGACACGGCGAGCACGCGGACGCGGGCGCCGGCCAGCTCGGATTCGAGCCGCGCGAGGCGCGGCAGCTCGCGGCGGCACGGCGCGCACCAGCTCGCCCAGAAGTTGACGATGACGACCTGGCCGCTCAGCTCGCCCAGCGACATCGAGCGGCCGTCGAGCGTCTTCATCGCGTGCTCGCGCAGCGCGCGCTCCGCGTCGGCCGCGTTCGCGCCGAGCCCCGGCGTCGCGGCGGCGGCGTATGCCGCGGACGCCGCGGACGTCGCCATCACGGCCGCGAGCGCGGCACTCATCGACAGCCGCGTGAGCCGGCGCGCCGCGAGCGCCTGGGTCAGTACGTCCCGGTGGCTTCGGAACATGATCGCCGTCCTATTGGTTGCGATACTGGGCGCCGAGCAGCACCCACAGGTTGAACAGCCGCCGCTCCTGCGACGTCAGCGCGACCGTCGAATCGCTGTCGACGGGGTGGTCCCCGAGCCCGGCGTGCGTGCCAAGGCCCATGACGGTGTCGATGAGCCTCGAGCGCCGCGGGAACGGCGGCACCGTGACGTTCGTGCCATGCCCGTTCATCATCTCGCCCGACAGGTTCACGTAGGCGCGGGGGAAGATCCGGTTCATCCGCACCGTGTCCGGCACCGCGGTCAGGTCCAGGTCGCCGGGGGCCGCGAGCGTGTCGGGGCCGACGATGGTCGTGTGGTGACAGCTCGCGCACTTGGCGGCCACGATCGGGCCGATGTCGCTGACGAAGTCGATGTGCTGCCACTGCGACGCCGGTACGTTCACGTCGGTCGGCGCGTGCGCGGCGGCCATCGGGCTCGGGTTCGTGGCCACCTGGCCGCCGCGGACACGGTCCTCGTGGCAGCCGGTGCAGCGGTCGAACTCCTCGCCGGGGCGCACGAACAGGTGCGTGCGCTTGACGACGAAGCCGCGGCCGTTCGCGTCGAGCGTCGCGAAGCTGATCGGCGTGTCCGCCGGCACCTTGATGCGGAACGAGCCGTCGGCGTCCACCGGCGCGAAGCCGATGATCGCGCGCTTCTCGAACTCGTTGGCCGAGATGCTGTTCATCTCGCCCGGCCGGGTCGGGATGGAGGCGATGATGGCGATGCTGTCGATCGTGTCGGTGCCACGCAGCGGCGTCTCCTGCCCGTCACCGCTACCGCGGTTGAACACGTCCTGCGCCAGGAACACGCCGAAGTCCTTGGTGTAGTCCACGGTGGAGGCGATCACCGGCGGCTTCGCGTGCGGCGCCAGCAGCTGGGCGTCGTATTCCTGCGTCGACGGGTCGTTGTAGAGGAACGTCAGGTTCGCGACCGTGAAGGTGGCCGGGTCGCCGTGCGTGCCCGAGCCGTGCTGCTCGAGCGTGAACGTGTAGAGCCCGTAGTCGGCGTCGTCGTCGGTCGCGGCGGGCAGCGTGTACGACACCGCGAACGTGTTGCCGCCGAGCGGGCGCGGATACTTGAACGCGCCATACGCCCACGGCTCACCGTCGGTGTTGACGAGCGGTGTCAGCCGGTCCCAGTGCTGCGACGACGCGCCCACCGCGGGGTCGGCCGGGCCCTCCTCGAGCTTCAGCACCGCGATCGGGCCGGCGTCGCCTTCCACTTCCGTCGACTCGATCGCGATCAGCCGGCCGTCGGGCGCGGGGACGGCGTGGAAGAAGTTGCGGCTGTGCGGCCCGAACAGGTGGAACGTGCCGGTGCCGTCCGGATTCGTGAAGAACAGCGGGAAGCGGTTGAAGTCGCCGAAGTGCTCCCAGCGCGTGTAGACGAGACGGCCGTCGGACAGCAGCTCGGGATCGAAGTCGTCGCTCTGGTTGAAGCTCTGGCGATGCATGTCGCCGCCGTTCAGGTCACAGCTGTACAGGTGCTCGGCGGGCGCGTGGTTGTACTCGTCCATCTCGTTGTCGCGCGAGCTGGTGAACAGGATGCGGTCGTTCGGGAGGTAGAGCGGGTCGAAGTCGTTGCCGCCGCCGCTCGTCACCTGCCTCAGGCCCGTGCCATCGGCGTTGATCTCGTAGATGTTGTGCTGCGAGCCGCCAGCGGGCCGCATCGAGAACAGGATCTTCGTGCCGTCGAACGACACCGCCGGGTCGGAGACGGCGGCGCCCGTGAAGTTCGTGATCGGCGTCACCACGCCGTCTGGGGCGATCGGCGACAGCCGGTACAGGTTGGCCGCGCCCTCCGTGCGATTGAGCGTTTCGGTCGACGACGACTTGACGAAGACCAGCGCCTGCGTCGTCGGCTCCTCCTGGATCAGGTCTTCGGGTGCGCTGTCGCGGCAGCCCGCGAGACCGGCGAGCGCGAGGACCGCCGCCAGGGATGGCGTGATGAACGCCAGGGCACGTTTCGCGTGAGGTGTGAGCATGGAGGTGCGAGCCCTCGGGGCCTTGCGATTCCCGGTCACTGCTTGAGCGTCCGGTAAAAGGCCAGGGCAATCGTCTCCTCGCGATAGTCGTACGCGACGAGCCCCTGGCGGTACTGCTGCCGTCCGATGATCGTGTTCCCCAGCAACTCGGCGCGGAGCGCCAGGTCGCCGCGGATGAAGAACTCGAGCCCCCCGCCGTAGATGAGCGCGTTCTTGGTGACGGGGTCGGCATTGATGGACCTGCCGGGGAGCACGATCGTCATGCCGTAGCCGGCGGTCGCGTAGGGCTGGAAGCGGCCGGGCAGCGGGCGGCGCGCGATCACCGCGAATCGATCGATGATCGCCTGCACCGCGTGGTTCGGGTTGTGGCCGACCGTGCCTTCGTAGCCGAGCCACGCGTTCGGGCTGTAGGCGACGCGGAACACGAACAACCGCTCGTCGCCGAGCAGGCCGAAGCCGGGGCTCACGGACAGGCGGTGGAGATACGGCCGCGGCCCCGGCTCGAGCCGGTAGGCGTGCGCGGCGAGCGACGGCACCAGGTGCTCGAGGCCCGCGGCGGCGTCCGGCACGGAATCCGCCGCATGCACGCGCGCGGCCGAGATCGCGGTCGCGACGGCGGCGGCGCTGAGCAGACGGATCATGGAGCCGCGAATCCTGGAGCCGCGAATCCTCGAGCCGCGGGTCATTGCGCCACTCCGTTCTGGATCCACGCGCGGATCGCCTGGTAGTCGGGATCCGACGTCGAGGCGAACACCTTGACCGCGTGAGGAGAACCGCCCGCATCGAGTGCCAGCGGCTTGCGCAGCAGCCGGCTCGAGTCGCGATGCGTGGGCGACACCTGCAGCGAAGCCTGCTCGAAGTCGAACTGCGTATCCTTGGCGCCGGCGGGCGAGAGCTCGAACGTGCCGCGGATGCCGCCGCCGTGACAGTCGCCGCCCGCGTCGCAGCCGTGCTGCGTGAGCAGCGGCTCGATGGACGCGACGAACTCGTCGTATGGCAGCGTGAGCGTCACGCCGCCCGACGGCGGGGGAACCGGCGCCGTGGGATGCGAGCACCCCGCGAGGCTGGCCGGCGGCAGCAGCAACAGACCCAGCGCGGTGACGCGGAGCGTGTTGCGGCGATGGTCTGAGCGGACTGAGGTCACGCGATTTGCTCTCCGGTCCATTGCGGATCGCACCCTCCGCAATTGGGAAATGACCGGGAACGGACCGCCCCTACCCTTCGGACGCCCCCGTCAACCCGCTCGTATCATTGCGATAAGGTGCTGGATTGCTTCCCCTCCGCTGGGAATGAACGCCGGCACCAGCGCAAGCTCTGTGCCCTTTACGCCATCCCGACGAGCCGCGTCGGGTGATCGCACCCGGCGTTCCTCTCTCTATATATGTGCGCGCGGGGGACGCGAGGCGTCAGAACGTGACGACGTGAAACATCCCGCGCGCCGCGGGATCGAGTCGCACACGCTTCGCCAGGGGCGCTTCGACCCACACGGTGTCGAGGCCGCCGCGGCCCGGCGTCACGAGCACGGCGTCGAAGTCGTCGTGCGCACGCGCCAGCTCGCGCGCCTTCGCCGGTCCGAGCACGAACAATGGTGTGTCCCAGGCATCGCAGGTGAACGCGCTTTTCGACACGACCGTCACCGACAGCAGTCCGCTCGACGGGCGGCCGGTGCGCGGGTCCATGATGTGGCCGAACGTGTCGCCGTTCGCCGCCACGAACTGCTCGTACTTGCCCGACGTCGAAATCGCCTCGTCGCTCAGCGTCAGGGTCGCGAAGTGGGCGAGCCGGTCGCGCGGATCGCGAATGCCGATGCGCCAGCCGGGGCCCGTGGCCGAGTGCCCGCGCGCGAACATGTTGCCGGTCAAGTCGACGAGCGCGTTCGCGACGCCATGCGCGGCGAGCGACTCGGCCGCGACGTCGACGGCGTAGCCCTTGGCGATCCCGCCCAGGTCGATGCGCACGCCCGGACGCTCGAACGACAACGCTCCGGTGCGTTCGTCGAACCGCACCTGCTGCGCCCCGACGAGGCGCGCGGCCGCCGCGGCCGCCGAGTCGCTCGGCACGCGCGGCGGACCGCCGATGAACCCCCACGCGCGGATGAGCGGCTCGATCGTGATGTCGAACGTGTGGTCGCTGCCCCGCCACACCTCGAGCGACGTGGCGATGACGCGAGCGACCTCGGGCTCCACCGTGACCGTGGCCTTGCCCGCTTCGCGGTTGATCCGCGCGACCTCGCTCGTCGTCGTCCAGTTGCTCATCAGGGAGTCGACACGCGCCAGGCAGCGCTGCGCGATCCGGGCGAGGGGCGCCGTTGCCGCCGAGTCGCCGGTGACGATCGTCACGTTCGCGTACGTGCCCATCGTTCGCATGGAGTAGACGACCGAGTGGGGCGAGACGGCCGGCGCGCCGAGGGAGCTGCCCCCGAGCGCGACCCCGAGCACGGCCCCCAGCATTGAAAGTCTCGCGAGGGCGGCCGCGCCGCGCCGGATGACGGCGCGTGAGCTCGCTGGGTGGCTGCGGTGGGTCATGATGGAGGCGTCTCCTCGACGGCTCGAAACAGGGGGCGCTTCGGGTTTCGGCACCCAATGGGCCACGAATGAGGCCGTTTCATTGGGCAGTCGCGTCGATTCACCGGATCCACACATCTCGCCGAAGATTTCGCTGGCAATCCCCGGGCGTCTCGCCGATAGTCTTCTTGTCTTCGGTTGCCTGTGGATGTGCCGCGTGCGTTCAGATTCCGCCAGAGACTCTCTGGCGGTTTTTTGTTGCCCGTCCCATTCGAGTCGATCGAGACACCGGTCACGTAGACCGAACGCGGCCGCAGCGTGATTCGCGGCAAAGTGCGGGTTCTCGGACCCGGATACAACAGGGGTACAAAGTGGCTAGTGGCACCGTGAAGTGGTTCAACGAAGCGAAGGGCTTTGGTTTCATCGCGCAGCCGGATGGCGAAGACGTATTCGTCCACTTTTCCGCAATCTCGGGCGAGGGCTTCAAGACGCTCGCCGAGGGTGAGGCGCTGGAGTTCGACGTGACCCGTGGGCCGAAGGGCCTGCAGGCGGCGAACGTCCGCAAGGCCTAGCAACGCTCGGAACCACCTCGCGAATGGGCGGCGTCCTCACGGACGCCGCCCTTCGTGTTGTACGCCCAGCGCGTCGACCACTGAAACCAAAAGCCACGCCGAGTCGTCCAAGGGCATACAAGGCGTCGACGCACGGCGCACGGTGCGTCGCCGTTGAACCCCGGAGCCCTTCATGAAGTCGATGAGACGAACGTTCGTGGGATCGCTCCGTATCGCAGTGATCGTCGCCATCGCGCTGGCCAGTGTCCTGGCAAGCACCGGGAGCGCCGCCGAGCAGCGCGCGGATCTCGATTCCCTGCTCGACCGCGCCATGGCGTCCCAGGCGACCCCGGGCATCTCGATCGCCGTCGTTCAGGGCGACCGCATCGTGTGGCGGGGGGCGCGCGGATGGGCCGATCGCGAGGCCAGGCGCCCCGTGACGTCCGACACGCGCTTCTACATCGCCTCGACGACCAAGGCGCTGACCGCGACGGCCGTGGCGTGCGTCGCGGCCCGGGGGCAACTCGATCTCGACGCGCCGGTGTCACGAGCGTTGCCGCTCGCGAAGTTCCACCCAGGCGTGCACGCGGATTCGATTCGCGTCGTGGACCTGCTCACGCACACGCACGGCATCGACTCCGACGGCCCCGTGTCCGTGCGCGTCGCCTACACGGGCGACTACACGTACGCCGACCTGTATCGCGGGCTCGCGACGCAGGGCCCCGCCGAGACCGGCCACGCGTTTCAATACTCGAACCTCGGCTATGACCTGGCCGGCATCCTGCTCGATCCCGCACACAAGGGCGGCTGGAAAACGGTCGTCGAGCGCGAAGTCACGGGGCCGCTCGGCATGACCGCGACGACCGCGTACCGATCGCGCGTGAACGACGCTCGGCTCGCGATGCCCTACGACAACACCGTCGACGGGTTCGCGAAGCTCCGGTTCGCGAAGCAGGACGCCAACATGGGACCCGCGGGCGGCATGTTCTCGACGTCCGACGACCTCGCGCGGCTGGTGATCGCGGAGCTGAACAGGGGCAGGGTGGACGGCCGCGCGTGCATCCCCGCCGAGGTGATCGCCAATACCCAGCGCGCGCGTGTGCCGCAGCGGCGCCAGTTCCAGGACTACCCGCGCTTCGCCTGGGGGCTCGGATGGGATCTCGGCACGTACGACCGTGACACGCTCGTCCACCGCTTCGGCTCGTTCCCGGGTTTCGGCAGTCATGTCTCGTTCATGCCGTCGAAGCACCTCGGTGTCGTCGTGCTCGTCAACAACAACCGAACGGGCATGGTGCTCGCGGACGTGCTCGCCAACGCCGTCTACGACGCGCTCCGCGGCCGCGCCGACACGCGCCAGCGCATGGAGGCCGAGCTGGACACGCTCGCCACGCGGGCCGCGAAGCTGCGCGACGCGGTGGCCGAGGACCGCGCGCGACGGGCGGCCCGATCGCAACAGCTCGCGCACCCACTCGCGGCGTATGCCGGCGACTACGTCAACGATGATTGGGGCACGCTGCGCCTCCGGACCGAGGGCGGCCGCCTCCACGCCGAGATGGGGGTCGCGCAAAGCGACGTCGAGGTCTACGACGCGGCGACGAACAAGCTCCGTGTCGAGCTGTTCGGCGGAGGTGATGTGCTCGAGATGGTGTTCACCGAGGGAGCCTCGCGGGCGGCCGAGCTGAGGCTCGAGAACGCGACGTATCGCCGCAAGTAGCCGGGCGGGAGACGCGGCGGGTCGGGGTCGCGAGGTGGGCCGGGTTTTTGAGAGGATGCGAAGCGCGGGCGATCGCTCCCGCTTCGTTCTTTTCGTGCAGGTCCCCGGCGGCCCTGGAGCCGAAGGAGGATGCCGTCATGCGATTCGCGGGAATGGTTCTCATGCTGCTGATGTGCGCCGGATGCCAGCGGAGTGGGCCGGCGGTCGCCCCGGCGGACACCGCGCCGCCCGCGAAGGCGCAGGCGCCGGAGACGGCCGACGCGCTCACCGATCACGTCTGGATGCGGACGGACTCGAGCGGGCTCCCCGGCGTGACGCGCATCTTTCTCAGCGACGGCACGCTGGTGATGGACTCGTGCTGGGAGACGTTCCAGCTCGTGACGTGGCGCACGGAGTCCGACAGCGTCGTCGCGTGGAACGAATCCGGGATCCCCGTGCGCGCGAAGATCCTCGAGCTGAGCGCGCGGTCCCTCGTGCTTCGCGTCAGCCTCGAAGACGGCACCCAGGACGAGCGCTACGCGGCGGCCCAGGTCCCGTACCTGTGCCCCGACATGAAGCGCTGACGCGTAGGGCAAATTCGTCTAGCATCCTGTAGGAGACCCCCCGGCTTTGCCGGGGAGGCAGCCGAAGTTTGACAGTTCCGGGAGCAAAAGACGGAACTCCCCTTCGTGAGCCGCCAAAGCCACACGACGAGGAGTTCCGATGGACGACTATCAGAGTCT
>JANLWK010000112.1:0-3421 GCA_031364505.1 Candidatus Eiseniibacteriota bacterium
GGCCGGCCGCTCGCCGTGATGGACTCGATCGAGGTGACGCTGCGCCGCACGGCAGCCGCCACCGCCGTCGCCGCGCGCCTGCTGGCGCGACCGGATTCGCAGGTCGCCACGGTGTGCGGTTGCGGCGACCAGGCGCCGGCGCAGCTCGAGGCGTTGCGCCGCGTGCTGCCGCTGCGCCGCGTGTACGTGTTCGATCGTGATCGCCCGCGTGCCGAGGCGTTCGCGCGCGATCACGGCCCCGCGCTCGGGCTCGACGTCGTGGTCGTGCCGGACCTGGCGACCGCGGCGCGAGCGAGCGATGTATGCGTCACGTGCACGACGTCGACGGAGTTCGTGCTGGGCCCCGCGGACGTGCGGGAGGGAGCGTTCATCGCCGCGGTGGGCGCGGATCATCCGGCGAAGCGCGAGATCCATCCCGGGCTGATGGCGCGCTGCACGGTCGTCGTCGACGATCTCGACCAGTGTGCCAAGAGCGGCGACCTGCACCATGCCCTCGAGGCGGGCGCCATGCGGTTGTCCGATGTGCACGCCGAGCTGGCCGCCATCGTGGCCGGTGACCGGCCGGGTCGCACGTCGGACCGCGAGATTACCCTGTTCGATTCGACCGGCATCGCGCTCGAGGACGCCGCCGCGGCCGCCGTCGTGTGGCGCCGGATGCTCGAGCCGTCCGCCGTTCCCACCTGTACCGACGGATGAACACCGGGCGATGAGCGCCGGCGCGCACGACACCCGCGCCGGCCGGGAGTCGAGCGTGCCGCGCTTACAACTGATCGTGATCCTGCTCGACGCGCCACCCGAGCCCCCGGGCGACCTCGGGCTCGCGAAGACGCTCCGCGAGCTGGCCGCGACACCACTCGGCAACGGAGTGTTCGTCGTGCCCGACCACGCCGCGGCCGTGGCGCGGCTCGAAGCGCTTGCGGCCGCCCTGACGCGCGCCGGCTTCACGACGCTGCTCGCGCGCGGCGGCCCCATCGCATGAGCGGCGAGGCGGCCGGTCGCGCTGCGCACGCCGATACGCCCGCGCCCGCCGCGCCCAGCGGTGCCGCGCGTTCCGGCCTCGCGACGCACGAACCGTCTCTCGCGGCGTTCGTCGGATACTTCCTTCGCCTCGGTGCGTTCGGGTTCGGCGGCCCCATCGCGCTCACCGGCGCGATGCAGCGCGACCTCGTCGTCGCGCGCGGGTGGATCTCGGAGGAGGACTATCTCCAGGGCCTGGCGCTCGCCCAGCTCGCGCCGGGGCCGTTGGCCGCGCAGCTCGCGATCTATCTCGGTTGGGTGCGCGCCGGCATCGCGGGCGCGACACTCGTCGCCGTCGCCTTCGTGCTGCCGTCGCTGCTCATGGTCATCGCGCTGTCTTGGGGCTACGTGCAACTCGGCGGCATGGGCTGGATCCGCGGCGCGTTCTACGGCGTGGCGCCTGCCGCCGTGGCCCTCATCGCGCGCGGCGCCGTCCGGCTCGCCCGGCTGAGCCTCGGGCGCGACCCATTGCGATGGGCCGTGTTCGTGGTGAGCGCCGGCGTCACCGCGATGACGTCGCGCGAATCGCCGGCGCTCGTGATCGCGAGCGGCTTCCTCGTGTGGGCGGCGCGATCGCGGCCGCGCCGCCCGATGCTCGCGGCGGTGCCGTGGCTCGGCGCGCTCACGACGGGGCTCCACGGTGTCGCCGCGCCGGCGACGCTGCTCGGCATCCTGGGCTACTTCGCCACGGCCGGCAGCCTGGTGTTCGGCAGCGGGCTCGCCATCGTTCCCTACCTGCACGGCGGCGTCGTGCTGACGCACCACTGGCTCACCGAGCGCCAGTTCCTCGACGCGGTGGCGGTGGCGATGATCACGCCCGGGCCGGTCGTCATCACGGTGGCGTTCATCGGCTACCTGGTCGCCGGACTGGCGGGCGCGCTGCTCGCGGCGGTCGGCGTGTTCCTGCCCTGCTACCTGCTCGTCGTGCTGCCAGCGCCACTGTTCCGGCGCCACGCGGGAGCCGGCGCGATCGCGCACTTCGTGAGCGGCGTCACCGCGGCGGCGACGGGCGCCATCGCGGGAGCGGTCATCGTGCTCGGGCGCCAGGCGCTGGTCGACGTCCCCGCCGCCGGCATCGCGCTGGGCGCCACCGCGCTGCCGTTCGTCACGAAGCGCATCCCCGACCCCGTGCTGATCGTCCTCGCCGGCCTCGCCGGCTGGCTGATCGCGCGCGGCGGCTGAGCGGCCGGCAACCCGGCGGAGCGCATCGGGCGATAGCTAGCCGAGTCGCGCGAGCACGCTCACGAGGTCCGCGCTCAGCCCGCTTCGTTCCATGGTCTCGGCGAGGCGCAGCTCGTGCGGCATCGTGCCGGCGCGCGTGATGAGATGGACCTGGCAGCCGAGTGCCAGCGGCATCGCGAGGTCGAGCTCGAAGTTGTCGCCCACGACGAGCGTTCCCTCCGGGCCGGTTCCCGCCTCGCGCCACGCGGGGCTCAGCGCGTCGAAGTAGTGCCCGCGCCGCAGCTCGACGGGCCGCGCGAGGCCGGGCCATTCCACGTGCGCGGGCAGCGCCGTGAATCGCGAATCGGTGTCGAGTGCCGCGCACACCGAGAACTTGCCCGCGTTGCCGCGCACGCCGGGGAACGCGGGTGTCGTGCACGGCAGCTTCGCGAGCCGCGACGCCACGGTGTCGCGCGGTGAGTTCGTGACGACGGTCGCGCCCACGCCGCGAGCACGTAGCGCCTCGATCAGCGCGCAGGCGTCGGGGCGGAACGGCGACGGCACCTGCTCGTACGCCTCGTGATGGATCTCCATCACGTGCTGGGCGAATTCGCGTTCGCTGAGCCCGGGATCGTGGGCCATCCACAGCCGCTTCACCGCGCCGTTCGCGATCACGTACGGATCGGTCGCGGCGGGGCAGACGCCGTGCCCGTGGCGGGTCCACGCGACCTCCGGCGAAAGCGACGTGATGTCCGCGATCGTGCGGCTCCACGCGTTG
Source organism: Candidatus Eiseniibacteriota bacterium (assembly GCA_031364505.1). Taxonomy (GTDB): domain Bacteria; phylum Eisenbacteria; class RBG-16-71-46; order RBG-16-71-46; family RBG-16-71-46; genus JANLWK01. The sequence continues at coordinate 2,957 of JANLWK010000112.1, forward strand.
TGCCCCTCGACCGGGTCCCACCCGAGCCGGCCGATCAGCTCGCGCTCGGACGCCTCGTTGAACGCGGTCGCATGGGCTTCGGAGTCGGTGAGCGTGCCGTCGAAGTCGAGCACGACGAGGGCGATGGGCATTCAGTCGCCCCGGTACAGGATCGGCGCCACGACGCCCCACACGAGCGCCACGAGTGCCGCCACGTCCGGATCGAGCGCGAGCCCGGCGAAGCGGCCGCCGATTGCCAGCACCCAGATCACGAACGTCGCCGCGGAGATCACGATCGCCGGCCACTGCGGGCCGCGGGGCGGTTCGCGCGTGCCCCACACGCGCACGACCACGAGCAGTACGAGGCAGATGGCGGGCCAGAGATCGGGAATCGAGCCGGCGTGCGGCCGGCCGGCGAGATACACCATCACGATCTCGGACGGGATCAGCCGGACGAGTCGATCGAGCCAGCCCCCGATCGGGTCG
>JANLWK010000121.1:0-7474 GCA_031364505.1 Candidatus Eiseniibacteriota bacterium
TCGCAGCTTCCGGTCACCACCGTGTTCGGCGGCCAGTCGGGCTGCGGTGACGCGAGCGCCGAGGGGAACATCGCGAGATTGAGCGTGCTCGAGGCCCCGTCGAACAACGGGTGGATCCGGGACGGCGCGAGTCCGATCTCCGCGCGCAGGGCGTCCCAGTCACGGAACCACGCGCGGCTCGAGCGCCGGGCCATGCCCCACAGGAACTTCCACGCGCCGGGCGGAGCGCCGCGGAGCCACGATGAGCCGGGGAACGCGGTCGTGTAGGGCGGATCGTGGATCGACAGCATCGCGTACGGCTGCAGCACCGTGCCGACGCGCGGAATACCCAGCCGCTCGGCCGCGAGCGAGCCGCCGAAGCTCAGCACGTGCGTGACCACGGCGTCCGCGCCCGGCAGCACGCGCGCGAGATCCTCATAGCTCGCTCGCATCATGGGCAGAACGAGGCGGCGCACGACGAACTCGCTGCCGCCACGCTCGTCCATGGCGTTCTTCATCAGCTCGGCGATCGGCCCGTGGTCCTCGATGTCGGGCCGGACCGGCGCGAACGCGACGCCCGCCGCCTCGACCCGCGCCCGGTATGCGGGGTGGGTCGCCACGACGGCGTCGTGGCCGCGCGCGGCGAGCACGCGCGCCACCGCCAGGAACGGATGCAGGTCGCCGAGACTGCCGAACGTCGAGAGAACGATGCGTGCCATCGCGCGCACCTTACCGCAGCGCCGCGGCGCCCGCGGTGCCGCCGTTGCTGGCTGCGCCGCCCCGCGAGGGTGGAGTAGACTCGCCGCGTGACGTGCCCCCATTGCGCCACACCGATCCCCGCCGCGGCGCGGTTCTGTCCCGGATGCGGCGCGATCCAGAGCTCCGTCTCGCAGATGCCGACCGAAGTCGCGGCCGCGGGCGGTGCGACGTCTCCCATGCACGGTTCGTCGCCGATCGGCCGTCTCACGACGTCCGCGGCTTCCGCGGCGGCCGCGTTCACGCCGGGGCAGGTGCTCGCCGCACGGTACCGCGTGATCGGGCTCCTCGGCCGCGGCGGCATGGGCGAGGTGTACCGCGCCGATGACCTCACGCTCGGCCAGCCCGTCGCGCTCAAGTTCCTGCCGCGGGCGCTCGCCGAGACGCCGGGGCTGGTCGACCGCTTCCGCGCCGAGGTGCGGCTCGCGCGCCAGGTGTCGCACCCGAACGTGTGCCGCGTCTACGACATCGGCGAAATCGACGGCCAGACGTTTCTGACGATGGAGTTCGTCGACGGCGAAGACCTGGGCACCCTGCTGCGCCGCATCGGGCACCTGCCGCGCGTGAAGGCCGACGAGGTCGCGCGCCAGCTCTGCGCGGGACTCGCGGCGGCGCACGACCGGAGCGTGCTCCACCGCGATCTCAAGCCGTCGAACGTGATGATCGACGGCGACGGCCGCGTGCGCATCACCGATTTCGGGCTCGCCATCCGCTCCGATCGCCCCACCGCCGGGGAATTCGCGGGTACGCCGGCGTACATGGCGCCCGAGCAGTTCGCGGGCGGACCGCTCACCGAGCGCAGCGATCTCTACGCTCTGGGGCTCATTCTCTACGAGGTCTACACGGGCCGCCGGCCGTTCGATGCCGCCACGCTCGGTGAGTGGCGCAGCCGCCACACGGAATCCCAACCCACCCGGCCGGGCCAGCATGGCGAGCCGGTCGATGAAGCGACCGAGCGCGCGATCCTCCGCTGCCTCGAGAAGGATCCGTCGCAGCGGCCCGCTTCGGCGCTCCAACTCGCCGCCTCGCTGCCGGGCGGCGATCCGGTGGCGGCGGCACTCGCTGCGGGCGAGACCCCGTCGCCCGAGATGGTCGCGGCCTCCGGCGGCGAGGGCGCGCTGAGCCCGCGCGCCGCGTGGCTGCTGCTCGCGGGGGCGGCGCTCGCGCTCGCGGGCCTGCTGATGGTTTCCCGGCATTCGACGGATCTCGGACTGTCGGTGCCGCCGCGGAGTGCAGCGGCATTGCGGGAGCGGGCGCGCGAGATTCTCGGTCGATACGGCCTCGACCGGGGAGCCATCGACGACGCCGATTGGTTCGAGCGTGACTACGACCCCATGGCGTTCGTGGCGAAGCGGATCCCGTCGACCCAGTGGCGTCCGGCGTTCGCGCGCTGGGGGGCGCCCATCGTGTATGTCTATCGCCAGAGTCCGGAGCTCCTCTGGCTCCAGAATTGGGACGGGCGCGTGAGTCAGTACGAGCCACCGCCGATCATTCCCGGGATGGCGATGCTGACCCTGACGGGCCGGGGCGAGTTGCGCGGGCTGACGTGGAACCCACCCGGCTACGACTCCACCGGTGCCGCCGCGAGCGGGTCTGTGGACTGGGCCGGTCTATTCCACGAAGCCGGACTGGATCTCTCGCGATTCCACCCCGTGGACCCGCGTTGGGTGCCGCCCGCGGCCTACGACAGTCGCGCGGAATGGGTGGGGCCGGCGCCGTGGGCGCCCGAGTACGAACTACGCGTGTCGGCGGCCGCCTACCGCGGCACGCCTTGCTTCTTCGGCGTCTACGGCCCCTGGACGAAGCCCCTCACGTCGCATTCGTCGGGAATCACGCCCACCATATGGATGCTGTTCAATGGAATCTTCGCGCTGGTGACGTTGCTGATGTGCCTCGGCGGCTACCTCGCGTATCGCAACGCACGGCTGGGTCGCGGCGATCGTCGCGGCGCACTGCGAATCGCTGGCGCCGGTCTCGTGCTGCAGCTGTTCTCGTTCGCGACGCACACGCACTACTTCCCTGCATTCACGCCGATGATGTGGAACATCATCAATCATGGCGTCGGGCCGGGCCTGGCCATCGCGGTGTTCGTCTTCAGCGTGTACCTGGCACTCGAACCCTACCTGCGGCGCCGCATGCCCGAGCTGCTCATCGGCTGGGCGCGGCTGATCGAGGGTCGCTTCGCCGACGCGCGCGTGGGTCGCGAGGTGCTGATCGGATCGCTGGGCGGACTGCTCGCGTGCCTCGCCGGCCACGTCACGAGTGCCGTCACCACCTGGGTTCCGACGCTGGGGGAGACGGCTGTTCCGCCCGACTACGACGTGGTGTACGGCGGCGTCCGCACGCTGTCCACGCTGTCCGCCGGATTGCTGGTCGGACTGGAGATCGGGTTGACGCTGTTCGGCGTGCTGTTCCTGCTGCGGCTGCTGCTGCGGAACTCTGCCGCCGCGCTGGCGGGCCTCGTGCTGGTCGCCTCGGTATTTTCGCTCGGCGGCGAGAACACGCGCGTCGAGCTTCCCGCCGCACTGCTGACCGGACTCGCATGCGGTGTGTGCGTGGCGCGCGGCGGGCTGCTGGCGCTCATTTCGCTGATGTTCGTGTACATCACTCTCTCCCGCGTGCCGCTGCCGCTGTCGTCCGCGGCGCCCTACGCCTCGGCGTCCATCGCTCTGATCGTCATCGTGTGCGCCATGATCACCTACGCCTTCGGGCGGTCCCTCGGCGGCCGGTCGCCCTTCGGGCGCGGCTTCGCGGCCGAGCTGGATTGAGGCGCCAAAGGCGCACGCTTGGACCGTAGCGTCCCCCGGTCTAGACTGCGCGTCCCATGAAATTTCCGGCAGAGCCCTTCCTCATCAACGTCGTCGAGCCGCTCCGGCTCGAATCCATCACCGAGGCGCCCGTCGGGACGCCCACGCCGGCGCGCTGATGGCCGGCCAGACGGGTCCACGTCCCGCGCCCCACGGGGAGTTCATGTCGACGATCAACAAAGGGTTTTCGCTCACGTGGCTCGGTCACAATTCGTTCAAGCTGCTCACCCGCGGCGCCAAGACGGTGCTCATCGACCCCTGGGTCGAGAGCAACCCGGCATGCCCGCGCGAGCAGCGGGCGTTCGACAAGATCGACGTCATGACGATCTCGCACGGTCACGGCGACCACATGGGCGACGCGGTGACGCTGGGCAAGAAGCACAAGCCGGTGGTGATCTCGAACTACGAGATCCACCTGTTCCTGCAGAAGAAGGGCGTGTCCAACACCTCGCCGATGAACAAGGGCGGCACGCAGGAGGCCGCGGGCATCAAGTTCACCATGGTGCACGCCACGCACTCAAGCGGGATCGAGGACGGCGGCCAGGTGATCTACGGCGGCGAGGCGTGCGGGTACGTGATCACGCTCGAGGACGGCACGCGCATCTATCACGCTGGCGACACCGCGGTGCACGCCGACATGGCGCTGATCGGCGAGATCTACGCGCCCGAGATCGCGCTGCTGCCGATCGGCGACCTGTACACGATGTCGCCGCGCGAGGCCGCCGTGGCGGCGCGGATGCTCAAGCCCAAGTACATCGTGCCGTCCCACTACGGCACGTTCCCCGCGCTCACCGGCACGCCCGAGATGCTCAAGGACGAGCTGGCGAAGCTCAAGGTGAAGGCGGACGTCATCGCGCTGAGGCCGGGCGAGAGCCTGACGTAGCCGGAACCGAGCCGCACGACACGCGGCACGCGGCACGCGATCGGGGCGCGAGCGCGCGCGCACGGAACTACGGTAGCCGCACCGTCACCGTCACCGTCTGCGACAGGTTGCCGAGCGGCACGTCGACGACGCACGCCGACGGCGCGCCCGGTGCCGTGCTCTCGGACGCGCAGACGTGGACCGTCGACGCCACCCGGTAGTTGCCGGTAAAATTACCGACTTCATCGTACCCGGCGCCGCCGTCGGCGATGGGCAGCGACGTCATCGGAATCGCGAAGCGCCCTTCGCCGTCCGTGATCGCGATGTACGAGTTGTTCGGCGCCGCCGCGTCCGTGCGATCGAGCAGCACGCGCGCGCACGCCGAGAACTCGGAGTCCGGCGTCGTTTCGGTCCAATGGATGACGTAGATCCCGTTCGGCACCGGGGTGTCCGTGTCGTCGTTCCCGTCCCAGAGGACCGCGTGCACGCCGGCCACGAACGCGCGCGACGCGAGCACGCGCACCAGCCGGCCCGAACGGTCCGTTGCCCGCAGGTCGCCCGTCGCGACCTCCGGGATCGCGAAGGTCATGCGCATCTGGGGACCAGCGGGGTTCGGGTACACGCGAAAATAGCGTCGCGTCGTCGTGAGCTCGGTGCAGGTGTCGAGGTCCGCGCTGGACGGCTCGATCTGGTACACGACCACGACGCGCGCCTGGGACACCGGCCGGCCCGCGCTGTCGAGCACGTGGCCGGTGATGCTCGCCGCGGGCGGATGCGTGGGGGAGTCATCCCCACACGAGACGGCGAGCAGCAGGGCGGCGGCGTAGGCGGTCGCGAGCAGCGCGGCGACGGCGAGGCGTGACGGCTTGCGATTCACGATGCCTCCGAGGGGGCGGATGCCGCCGCACGCGGCGGGGCGTTCAGGTCGTGAACAACGCGAGGATGTCGTACAGGACGTGGATGACGATGGCGACGGTCGTGTTCGAGCGCTGCCGGATCACTCCCAGGATGATGCCGAACAGGCCGACGGTCGCCATGCCGAACCACGAATACTGGACGTGCAGGCCGGCGAACAGCAGCGCGGTGAGGACGATGCCGAGCCGGGGCTGGAGCGCCCCGCGCATCGTGATCTCCTCGCCGATGCCCGCGCTCATGCCCACGATCAACATCGCGCGCGGGTCGAGCGCCGAGACGATCGCCTCGTTCGTACGGCGATCCTGTTCCCACAGCGCCGGAAACCAGTGGTGCTGGATCCAGTCGGCACCGGTGTTGAGTCCGAACATCAGCGGCACGCCGATGACGATGAGCACGGCGTTGCGGGCGCCGACCGGCCCCAGGCCGAGCCGCTCGCACGTCGCGCGCAGGTCGCGGCGGACGAGGAATCCGACGGCCGCGAACGCGAGCATGACGTAGCCGATGAGCGTCCCGGCTTCGGAGAGTTGCCCGAACGCGCGCAGCGCCTGCTCGGGGTCCGCCAGCAGGTCCTGGGCGACGAACCACGCCGGCAGCGGCAGCAGGAACCCGACGAGCACGAGGCGCGTCGCGAGCCGCAGCTCGTGGTCGGTGTCCGTCGTGCGGAACAGCGCGCGAACGAACGGACGAACGACCGCGGGCAGCGTCGTCGCCGCGATCAGCAGCGCCGCGAATGCCGAGAACACGGTCAGCGCGACTCTGCGATCGGCGAGATTCGTGACGAAGAAGTACGACGCGAGCCCGACGAACAACATGGCGCACAGCCCGATGAACGCTACCGAAACGAACTGGTAGAGCGGCCGCCAGCGCGGATCGATGTCCGCCGCCTGCGCCGCGACGGCGACACCCGAGAGCGCCACGAGCAACGCCATCTCCTGCTGCCCGAACAGGACGCCGCCCGCGCCGAACACGACGAGCAGCCCGAGCCAGATACGCAGCGCGTACGGGACACGCACGTGCGGCGGCGCCGGCGGCTCGGCCTCGCTCACCGGCTCGGTCGCGTCCTGCCACGGCGTCGCCGCGGACGCGGCGACCGGCGCGATCGGCGGGACCGGGGGGGCCGCAGGGTCCGGTGGAGGGAACGGGGGAGGTGCATTATCGTCGTGCATTCGGCGCAGCATAGAAGGAAGCCTTGGGGAACGTCCACGATGACGATGCGAGTCCTGTTCTTCGCCCAGGCGCGCGACCGCGCCGGCGCTTCCGAGCGCGCGCTCGAGCTGCCCGCCGGGAGCCGCGTGTCCGACGCCATCGCGGCGCTCAAGGCCGATCACCCCGGCCTGGGACCCTTGTGGCCGCATCTCGCAATCGCCGTCAACGGCGAACTGGCCGGGCCGGCGGCGGAGCTACCCGCGAATGCCGAAATCGCGCTGCTGCCGCCGGTGAGCGGGGGATAGATGGCGATCACGCGTCGAACGAAGACGCTGGCGCGGCGGCCGGGGCGCGCCGCGAAAAAGGGCACGGCGGTGCGCCGAACGCCGACGCCGCCGCGGCCGCTGCGCACCGCGACGATGGCCGCAAAGGCCGCGGAGCCGCGCATCACGTTTCACTCCGCGACCGCGGATCGCTGGGCCGACGTCGTGAAGCTGTTCGGCCCGCGCGGTGCGTGCGCCGGCTGCTGGTGCCAGTGGCCGCGACTGCCGGCCGCGGAGTACCGCAGCGGCAGCGGCGCCGTGAACAAGCGCCGGCTCGAGCGGCTGGTGCGCGGCGGCGCGCGGCCCGGCCTTCTCGCGTACGCGGACAACGAGCCCATCGGCTGGTGTGCGTTCGCCTCGCGCACGGAATACCCGCGCCTCGAGACCTCGCGCGTCATGGCGCCCGTCGACGATCAGCCCGTGTGGTCTGTCACCTGCTTCTTCGTGAACAAGGACTGGCGCGGCCGCGGAATCGCAGTGCGGATGCTGAAGGAGGCCGCTCGCCAGGCGGCGGCGCAGGGCGCGCGCATCCTCGAGGGCTACCCGACCGCCACGAGCACGCGCCAGTCCGCCGCGTTCGTGTGGACCGGGCTCGCCACGCAGTTCGAGCAGGCCGGGTTCAAGGAAGTCGCCCGCCGCTCACCGTCGCGGCCGATCATGCGGCGCGTACTGCGCAAGCCCGCCCG
>JANLWK010000129.1:0-24603 GCA_031364505.1 Candidatus Eiseniibacteriota bacterium
CCCATTTTTCCCCGCAACTCTTACATCGGTTGTAATCGGCGCATGCGCGGAGCACCGCAAAATCGGGCCGCATCCCGCTAACTGGCGGCCACGCGCCGTCGGGTGATATGCCCCCGGATGGCACCGCGATTGCTCTTTTCGTCTTCCTAACCCATACGGGCCGTAATGAACCTGACCGTGGACGGAGGATTCCATCATGAGACGATTTACCCTGGCGATCGCGTCGGTGCTGCTCATCACCGGTGGCGCCGCATTCGCTGACATCCTGCCCCAGAACGCGCAGCGCAACCTTCCCCCGAGCGCGGTGCCCCAGATCGAGCCCATCGTACTGGGCACGGTCACCGGCACCTCGGCCCACACGGTCGACGTCTCGACGACGACGGGCGAGCACGTGACGTTCGAGTTCGACTCCCGCACGGTCATGCCGTCGAATCTCGACGGCGACACGCGCGTGAAGGTCAACTTCAAGCTGCTCGACAGCGGTCTGCACCTGGCCCAGCGCATCACGCGTCTCGAGCGCGGCTCGCACGAATGGGACATGATGGACCGGCAGATCCAGTCGAGCGACAACGACTCCGACGATGACAACGACCCGTCCGACGATCGCCAGTATCGCGGCGTGAGCGACGGCGACGATGCCGCGCGCAACGCGACCGACGACGACCATGCCGCAAACCGCACCGCCGACGTGCACGAGCATCGTGGCGTCGTCGCGACGGCCGTCGACGATGACGGCGCCGACGACGTGAACCGCGGCGGGGACGACGCCAACGCGGCGAACACCCTCGACAGCGATCACGACGGGACCAACGACCGCGACGAGATGCCCAACACCGCGAGCGAGTTGCCGCTGGTGCTGAGCCTCGGCGTGCTGGCGCTGGCCGCCTCGGCCGGACTGTGGCTGTGGCGCCGTCGCTCTGCCTGATCCGATGAATCGACCGTGGCCCGGGGCAACACGTCCCGGGCCACGAGAGATCGACCCATGACGCACACACGCAAGCCTCGCTTCACCGCGGCACCCGAGCGGATCCTCGCGCTGCTCGGGTTGTTGCTCATTGGCTGGTACTGCGTGTCGGTCGCGACGACGCGGGCCTACCAGGCGAACACCGCCGAGTGGTTCGAGTCACTGCGCCTCGGCCGGCCGGCGGGCCCGCCGCGTGGAACGGTCGTCGGGCGGCTCGACATCCCGGCCGTGGGCGTCACCGCCATGGTCGCCGAAGGCACCGACGCGAAAACGCTCCGGCGCGCCGTCGGCCACTGGACGCGCTCGCCGCTTCCCGGCCGGCGCGGACGCAGCGTGCTCGCGGGGCACCGGGACACGTTCTTCAAGCACCTCGAGCGCGTGCGCCCCGGCGATCGGATCATGTTCGAGACGCCGGCGGGCGACATGGCCTATCGCGTGCGCGACACGGCCGTCATCGGCCCGAAGGACCTGGCCGCGCTGGAGATCGGCGCGGCGTCGGGCCTGACGCTCATCACCTGCTATCCGTTCCACTTCGTCGGCCCGGCGCCGCTGCGCTACATCGTGCGCGCCGACCGCGTCGACGATCCCCCGCACGCGATCGGCGGCTGAGCCTTTTTCTTCAGAGTCGCGGTGGCGATGTGTCTTCGGCCGCGTTTCTTGACTGACCCACCCTGCCTGCTAATATGCGCCGTCTCGGTTGCCGCGCCCTGTGCGGGCAACCCCAAGTCTGTTGGGGATGTAGCTCAGTTGGGAGAGCACCTCGTTCGCAACGAGGGGGTCGTCGGTTCGAGTCCGATCATCTCCACCATTTAGTGGGCCAGGCCCAGCGCAACCCGAACTTGTGAACCCCGTCAGGACCGGAAGGTAGCAGCGGTAAGCAATCCCTCGGGTGTGCCGCTGATCCCCTGGCCCTTATCTGACGGGCCTGTTCCGGCGGCGGCATGCCACGGCTCGAACGTTTCCCCGAACCCCGGTCCATGGCCCATCGCGCGCTGACCCTCAAGTACCGGCCCCAGGTGTTCGCCGACATGATCGGCCAGGACCACGTGAGCCGCGTATTGGAGCGCGCGCTCGAGACCGGCCGCGTCGCCCATGCCTACCTGTTCACCGGCGCGCGGGGGGTGGGCAAGACCACTTCGGCGCGGATCCTCGCCAAGTCGCTCAACTGCCAGAAGCGCGCCTCGGGCGAGCTGGCGGGAGCCGATCCCTGCAACGAGTGCGCGAGCTGCCGCGAGATCACGAGCGGCGTGTCGCTCGACGTCTCCGAGATCGACGGCGCCTCGAACCGCGGTATCGCCGACGTCCAGGCCCTGCGCGAGAAGGTTCGCTTCACGCCCACGGGGGGCAAGTATCGCGTCGTCATCATCGACGAGGTGCACCAGCTCTCGAACGACGCGTTCGCGGCGCTGCTGAAGACGCTCGAGGAGCCGCCGCCGCACCTCGTGTTCATCTTCGCCACGACGGATCCGCAGAAGGTCCCCGACACGATCCGCTCGCGCACGCAGCGCTATGACTTCGCGCGCGTCGCGTTCCGCAAGGTCGCCGACCGGCTGCTCGAGATCCAGAAGCGCGAGGCGGCCGACGCCGACGGCGTGAACTTTACGCTCACCGAGGGCGCCGCCCTGCTCGTCGCGCACAAGTCGGAGGGCTCGATGCGCGACGCCGTGGGGGCGCTCGACCAGGTGGTCTCGTCGGGTGAGCCGATGATCGACGAGGCGCTCGTGCGGCGCGTCCTCGGCATGGCCGACCGCGAGGTGTTCTTCGAGCTGGCGCACGCGATTGTGAGCCGCGATCCGAAGGAGGCGCTGCGCGCGCTGCACCACGGCTTCGACAAGGGGCTCGATCCGCGTGATCTCGCCGAGGGCCTGAGCGAGCACATCCGCCACGTGCTGATCCTCAAGGTCGATCCCGACGGGGGCGACCTGGTCGCGGCGAGCCGCGAGGACCTGGAGCGCCTGCGGGCGCAGGGAGACGGCTGGTCCGAGAACGACCTGCTGCGACTGCTGCGCATCGCGTCCGAGGCGCTGTGGCCCATGCGCGACAGCCCGCAGCCGTTGGTGCATTTGGAAGCCGCCGTGCTGCAGATGGCGACGCTGGAGCCGGGCGAGACGCTGTCCGAGCTGCTTTCGCGACTCGAGTCGATCGAGCAGCGGTTGGGCGGTGGCGAGGCCCCGAGGCCCGGCGGTGTGAACCCCCCGCGTGGCGCGGCGCCTGCGTCCACGGATCCGGCGGTGGCCCGGCCTGGTAGCGTGACCCGGCAGGCGGGCACGTCGTCCGCCGGCTCCGCTTTCGATCGCAAAGGAGGCTACTTCGCTCCGCCGGCGAACGACATGCCCGCCCGCCTTGAAGTGCCCCCGGCTCGTACGGCTCCGGATCCCGCAGCGGGTCGGCGGCCGCTTGCTTCGCTCGCGGCCGCGCGCGTGACGACTCCGACGCCGATGAGTGCACCCGCACGATCGGGCGCTGCGTCTGCTCCGACCGCTCCGCCGGCTTCGCCGGCGATCGCTGGGCCGGGTGCGCCCGCTGCGTCCGCTGTGCTTACCGACGCACCGCTCGATACGGGCGCGGAGACGCAGTCGAAGTGGCGGGCTTGCATGGAGTCGATCAACTCGCGTAAGCGGCTGCTCGGTGCGTTTCTCGAGGAGAGTGCTTTCCTTGGGTGTGGCGGGGGGCGGCTCGTGCTGGGGATGGACGATCTTCACCGCGCGGTGGTCGAGGAGAAGGACAACCGGGCGATCGTGGCCGACGAGTTGAAGCGTGTGTTCGGCGAGGTGATCGAGCTGCGGTGCGTGCCGCTCGCGCCGGGCGGGGGTGCGCCCGAGCGTCCGACGGCGGAGCAGACGGAAGCGATGGTCGCGAAGGCGCTCGCATGGTTCGGGGCCGAGGCGCCGCCCGCCGGATCGCAGGCCAGCTCGCAGGCCAGTTCGCTCGAAAGGACGGAGGAATGAAGAGCTTCGGCGACATGGTGAAGCAGGCGCAGAAGATGCAGAAGAAAATGTCGGACGCGCAGGAGCAGTTCGCCGAGGATCGTTACGAGGCGAGTGCGGGTGGCGGCCTGGTGAAGGCCGTCGTCGACGGCAAGCAGGTGCTCAAGTCGCTGACGATCAGCCCCGACGCGCTCAAGGAGGGCGACGTCTCGCTGCTCGAGGACCTGATCCTGACCGCCGTCGGCGAGGCGCAGAAGGCCTCCGAAGCGAAGATGAACGAGACCATCGGCCAGATCACGGGCGGCTTCCCGTTGCCTTTCTGATCGGCCGCGCATGTACAGTTCGAAGTACCTCGAGCTGCTGATCGAGGAGCTCGAAAAGCTCCCGAGCATCGGCATGAAGAGCGCCCAGCGACTGGCGCTCCATCTGCTCCGCGCGCCGCGCGAGGACGTGCTGCGGCTCGCCGAGTCGATCCGCGCCATCCGCGAACGCGTCGGCTTCTGCCGCCTGTGCGGCAACTTCACCGAGACCGACCCGTGCCTGCTCTGCTCGGATCCGCAGCGTGACTCGGCGCTGATCTGCGTCGTCGAGCAGCCCGGCGACGTGCTGGCGCTCGAGCGCGCCGGCAGCTATCGCGGCCGCTACCACGTGCTCGGCGGCGCGCTGTCGCCGCTCGACGGCACGCATCCCGAGCACCTGCGCATCCGCGAGCTGCTCGAGCGGCTCCGTCCGCCGGAGAGCCCGGAGGGCGGCGGCTCCGAGGTGCGCGAGGTGATCCTTGCCACGAATCCCAACGTCGCGGGCGAGGCGACGTCGCTGTACCTGCACCGGCTGCTCGCCCCGCTCGGCATTAAAATCACGCGCATCGCCCGCGGCGTTCCGATGGGCTCCGATCTCGAGTATTCCGACCAGGTGACGCTGGCCCGCGCGCTCGAAGGGCGCCGCGAAGTCGAGTAGCGCCACCCCGGCCGCCGCCCCTCTCATGATCGTCGACGTCGTCTCGCTCGTCATCGTCGCGGCACTGCTCGTCTTGAACGGCTACTTCGTCGCCGCCGAGTTCGCGCTCGTGACCGTGCGCTGGACCCGCGTCGAGGAGTTGATCGAGCAGGGGCGCTTCGGCGCCCAGGCCGTCCGCCACGCGATCGAGAACCTGGACGACGCCATCGCGGCGGCCCAGCTCGGCATCACGTTCGCGAGCCTGGCACTCGGGTGGCTCGGCGAGCCCGCGCTCGCGCACCTGCTTTCGCCGCTGTTCGCGAAGATCCCCGGGCCGTGGGACCACACGGTCACGCACATCGTCGCCGTCATCGTCGCGTACCTGATGCTCACCTACCTGCACGTCGTGCTCGGCGAGCAGGCCCCCAAGGCGCTCGCGATCCAGCGCGCCGAGGACGTTGCGCTGCTCGTCACCGGCCCGCTGCTCGCGTTCGGCCGCATGTTCCGCCCGTTCATCGTGGCGATCCGCGGCTCGAGCAACGCGGTGATCCGGCTGCTGCGCCTCGGGCCCGTGCGGGGCCACGCCGGCGTGCACTCGGTCGACGAGCTGCAGATGCTGGTCGAGGAGACCGAGGAGGCGGGCATCATCCCCGCCGACCAGGCGACCTACGTCCAGAACGTGTTCGAGCTGTCGAGCCAGCGCGTGCGTGACGTGATGATCCCGAAGGACAAGGTCGTGACGCTGTCCCTCGGCGCCTCCACCGAGCAGATCCTCGAGGTCTGCCGCGATTCCGCGCACACGCGCATGCCGGTGTGGGAGGACCACCCCGACAACATCGTCGGCGTCGTGAACACGAAGAACCTGTTCCACCTGTTCAGCCTCAAGGGCACCATCATCCTGATGGACGCGATGTACGAGCCGACCTACGTGCCGCCCGACATGTCGGTGGCGCGGCTGCTGCGCATCTTCAAGCGCCTGCGCCGCCCGATGGCGATCGTGCAGGCGCCCGACCAGCCCTTCATGGGCATCGTGACGCTCGAGGACATCCTCGAAGAGATCGTCGGCGAAATCGAAGACGAACACGACGCCCCGTCGCGCGGGGTGTAGGCACTCCTAATCGCGCCGTGCCTAGACTTGACAAATAGTCAAGTCGACCGCTAGCATGGCTGTTTGCATGGACGAGCCGCTGGCACCGGAAGCCGCAAAGCGGCTGATTCGCGACATCCTCAAGAACGGCCGGTTCACGTACTCGAAGCACGCCAAGGACGAGATGCTCGACGATGACCTCACGACGGTCGACTGCGAGAACGTCCTTCGCGGCGGCGTCGTCCGCCCGGGCGAACGCGAGCACGGGACCTGGAGGCACCGGGTCGAGACGAACAAGATCACGGTCGTGATCGCCTTCCGCTCGGAGCGCGAGCTCGTCGTGGTGACGGCCTGGAGAGTTGGACGTTGAGGTCCAAGTAGCGAACGGAGAGCCCGATGAAGTGCACTGAATGCGGAGCCGCGATGAAGGTCCGGAAGGAGACTTACCGATACGACGAGTCTGGCCTCAAGCACGTGACGCTCGTCGGGGTGGAAGTCGCCCGCTGCCCGCGCTGTGACAACTACGAGATCTCGATCCCCCACATCGAAGAACTCCACCGACTGATCGCGAAAATACTCATCGACAAGTCCACTCGTTTTACGGGTGACGAGGTTCGCTATCTCCGAAAGAGCCTCGGATGGTCCGGCTCGGACTTCGCGAAGCACATGGGTGTTGCCGTGGAGACGGTGTCTCGCTGGGAGAACGACGCGGCCCCCATCGGGCCTCAGGCGGATCGGCTGCTGCGTTTCCTCGTTGCCCACGGGAAGCTGACGAGCAGCTACCCCACGGAGCGGCTAAAGTTGATCAATCCGAGCAAGGCGACTGCCACGAGAGTGAAGCTGGTGACCAAGAAGGAGCGCTGGACGGTCCAAGCGGCGTAGCCGGCCCGCGTCGCATGCCTACCGCGCCGCGGGTACCGCGACGCCCTGCGGCGAGCCCAACTCGGCTTGAGCGCGCTTGCCCGCCTCGACGATGCGCTGGCTCGCGTCGAGGCGCAGCGCGCAGGCGACGTAGCGCAGCGGCTTGCCGAGCAGCGTCAGGCCCACCACCTCGTAATGCGAATAGACGGGGTCGTGCCAGCCGGGTCTCAGGTCCAGGCTCAGCCCCAGGTGCGACGGGTTGTCGTGGACGAGCGGGTGGGCGAGCAGGATCTGGGGCGGGTGCTCGGCCAGCTCGCGTTCCTCGAGCAGGATCATGTGGCCCGGCCGGTTGCTCGGCAGGCGGCGATAGTGGCTCAGGTCGGCGGCGTTCAGGCCCAGCATGTCGATCGTGTAGAGGCGCGAGCGATAGGGTGCGGCACCCGCGGCCGTGGTCGCGAGCGTATCGGTGGGTAGCGCCACCTTGTGCAGCAGGTCGCCGATGCGGAGCCAGTCGTCCACCTCGCGCCGTGCCCACGCGACCGACACCAGCTCGCCCTCGTTCCAGATCCGCTGCTGGCGCCACGACTCGCGCAGGTTGAGCGCCCCGTACGCGAGCCCGACGATGGCGATGAACGCGACGCCCGCGGTGGCCATGCCGCGCGCTGTGAGCCGCGCGGCGACGCCTTCGAGGGCGGCGGCGGCGGCGAGGGTGAGGAGCGGCAGCAGCGGTGCCACGAAGCGGAAGACGGGCATGAAGTCGCCGCCGGTCGAGGCGAGGTAGAGCGTGAACGGTACGACGACGGCCGCGACGATCGTGAAATCGATGCCGCGGAGACCGCGCGCCGGCGCGCGCAACACCGCCGCCAGGGCGAGCGGGATCGCGAGCCAGTAGAGGTGCAGGTCGCGCGCGGCGTCGCGGAGGTAGGCCCAGCCGAACACGAATCGCGTCATCCCCGGCGGCTTGACGGCGTACGTGTTCGGCACGAGCCGCCCGTAGTAGCTCCAGCGCCACACGATGTGCGGCACGACGATCAGCGCCGCGAGCGCCAGCCATGCGAACGCCGCGCGCCACGACAACCGCTTCGTCATGGCGAGGCCGGCGACGACCAACCCCAGGCACGCGGCGACGAGCGGCCCGTCGGGCCGCGTGAGGCAGGCGAGGCCGCAGGCGAGCGCGCTCACCAGCAGCATGCGGCCGTTTGTCCTACCCGGTGTCTCGATGGCGATCATCAGGGCGATCGCGCCGAGGGTGACGAGGCCGCCGAACAGCGCGGTCTCGAGGCCGCCGGTCGCCCACGTCGCCCAGCAGGCGCTCACGGCGAGCAGCGCGCCGGCGAGCACCCCGTTTCCCCCGCGGCGCTGCTGCGCCCAGACGACGAGCGCCAGGGTCGCGAGCGCGATCGCGGCGCTGATCGCGGGGCCAAAGTCTTCGGGACGCCCGCCGAGTTTCACGACGACCGCCATCATCAGCGTCCACAGGAAATTCGAATAGCCTTCGACGCGCTCGCCCGCGTTGTAGACGAGGCCCAGTCCGCGCGCGAGGTTCTCGGCGTAGCGGTAGGTGATGAACGCGTCGTCGTACATGACGTGCAGGTAGACGATGTGCGCGAGTGCCGCAGCACCCAGCGGCGCCAGCAGGCCGAGACGCGACGCGACGCGCGGGACCGCGGGCGGAGGCGACTCGGTGTCGTCAGGAGCGCCGCGGGTTCCCCGCGGCGCCGAGGAACGGGGTCGAGTCGGACCGGCCATGCCGGGCATCTTGCCCCAGCGACCGTCGTCGGGGGAAGCCCCGGGAAAATCAACACTTGCCGGATTGCGGGCGGGCGTGATAACTCTGCATCTGGTACACGGACGTGCCCGGAGTCTCCGGCACACTGTCTGCACACCCGGGAGTGGGCGATGCCTCAGTGGACTCTGTTCGAAAATGACTTTCGTCTCATCGATCAGTCCCTCAACGAACTGATCGAGCGCACCAGCGCCGTGTCGATCCATCTCGTGGATCGCTCGGGCCAGCTCATCACCTCCGCCGGTCGCGCCGGCGATCTCGACCCCATGGCGTTCGCGAGCCTGATCGCGGCCGAGTTCACGGCCAACGCCGAGCTGGCGCGCATGCTCGGCGACGAGGGCGTGGACGCCGTGGTGAGCGAGGGTAAGTCCCGGTCCGTCTATTCCTGCCTGCTCGCGGACCGCGTGATCATGGCCACCGTGTACGACCGCCGCAGCACGCTCGGGCTCGTCCGCTTCCGCGCCAACCGCGCGGCGACGGCCCTGGACGGCGTGTTCCGCAGCCTGCTCGAGAAGGTCGGACTGGGCGAGGGCACGTTCGTCGAGCCCGAATACTCCGAGGTCGCGCAGCAGCAAGTCGACGCGTTGTTCGGCGACTAGGCCGTCGGGAGCGTCATGTCGCTGATCAATCACCGGGCGCGGGAAATCCACGTCAAGATCGTCTACTACGGTCCCGGGGTCGGCGGCAAGACGACCAACGTGCGCATGCTCCACGAGCGGCTGCCGCAGGACCGGCGCGGGCGGCTCGTGTCGATCGCGACCGAGCAGGAACGCACGCTGTTCTTCGACTTCATGCCCGTGGCGCTCGGCGCGATCAATGGCTTCACGACGCGCATCCACCTCTACACGGTGCCCGGCCAGATCTACTACCGCCGCTCGCGCCGCGCCGTGCTGCAGGGCGTCGACGGCATCGTGTTCGTCGCCGATTCGCAGGCGCACCGCGAGCCCGAGAACGCCGAGTCGCTCGAGGACATGCTGAGCGTGCTCGGCCAGATCGGTTTCTCGGCGGCCCAGATCGCCCGGCTGCCGCGCGTGTTTCAGTACAACAAGCGCGACCTGCCGAACGCCATGCCCGTCGAACGCATGCGCGCGGCGCTCAACCCGGGCGGGCTGCCCGATTTCGAAGCCGTGGCCCGCGAGGGCCGCGGCGTGCCCGAGACGATGCGCACGATCACCAAGGCCGTGCTCGCCCGCTTCGCGCCGCCCGCACCGCCGGCGCCGCCCGGAACACCGGGAACTGGGGCGCGCATCACCCCGCCGCAGGGCGTGGCGCCCAGCGGCGCGCCCATGGGGCCGGTGGCGCCGGGGGCGCCCATCGTGCCCGCGCCACCCCTCGGACGCCTCGTGCCCGTCGCACCCGCGCGCGTCGTGCCCGCACCGGTGCTGCCCTCGCCGTCGCGTTCGTGAACGCCTTCGCCCGCGCGTTCGCGACCCTCGGGCCCGTCGGCTACGCGCCGATCGCCCCGGCCACCGCGGGCAGTGCCGTCGTCGTCGCGATCGCCTGGTTCCTGCCGGCGCTGCCGTGGGCGGCGGTCATCGCGCTGTTCGTCGCCGGCACGGCGCTCGCCGTGTGGACCGCCGGCATCGCCGAGCAGACCCTCGGCCACGACGCCGGCCCGATCGTGATCGACGAGGTGATCGGCCAGTCGCTGGCGCTGCTGTTCGTGCCGAAGACGCTCGTCGCCTACGCGATCGCGTTCTTTTTGTTTCGCGGGTTCGACATCTGGAAGCCGCTCGGCGCGCGTGAAATCCAGCGGCTGCCGGGCGGCCTCGGGGTCGTCGCCGACGACGTGATCGCGGGCGTCACCGCCTGCGCGGCATTCCACGCCGGCCATTGGGCTTTGCTGCATTTCACGCGCTGACGCGGTTGCGCCGCGGGCGCCGGTTCGGTCACAGTGCCGACCCGCCCTCATGAACGTCGAGCTCATCACCATCGGCAATGAAGTCCTGTCGGGCCGCACCCTCGACACGAACTTCGCCCAGATCGCCCGCGCGCTCGAGGAAGTGAACGTCACGGTGGCCTGGCATGCCACCGTCGGCGACACGCTCGAGCGGATCGGCGAGGCGATCCGCCACGCGCTGTCGCGCGCCGACGCGGTCGTCGTGACGGGCGGGCTCGGACCCACACCCGACGACGTCACGCGCAAGGCCGTCGCGGCCGTGCTCGGGCGCAAGCTCCAGCTGAACGAGCAGGTGCTCGAATCGATCCGCGAGCGCGCGCGCCGCCAGGGGCGCACGCTGCCGGCGAGCGTCGAGTCGCAGGCGCTGCTGCCGACCGGCGCCCACGTGCTGCCGAATCCCGTCGGCACGGCCCCCGGCCTGCTGTTGATGCATCACGACACGCCGGTGTTCCTGATGCCCGGCGTGCCGCAGGAGATGGAGGCGATCCTCCGCGAGTCGGTCGTGCCGTGGCTGCGCGACCGCGCGGGCCAGCGCGTGGCGACGGTCACGCTGCGCACCTCCGGTGTCTCCGAGAGCGCGCTGCAGGAGAAGATCGGCGGCCTCGCGACGCACTGGCCGGGGGCGACGCTCGCCTACCTGCCCAGCTATTTCGGCGTCGATCTCCGCGTCACGGCGGCGGGCGCCGATGCCGTCACCGTCGAGCGGCTCGCCGAGCGCGCCCGCGCCGAGCTGCTCGACCGCGTCGAGGCCGTCGTCTACGCCGAGGGCGGCCGAACGATGGAGGACGTCGTCGGCGAGGCGCTGGTCGCGCGCGGCCTGACGATCGCCGTCGCCGAGTCGTGCACGGGCGGCCTGCTGGCGAAGCGGCTCACCGACACGCCGGGTTCGTCACGCTACGTCGAGCGCGGCTACGTCACGTATTCGAACGCCGCCAAGATCGAGCTGCTCGGCGTGAGCGAGGCGGATCTCGAGCGGTACGGTGCGGTGAGCGCCGAGGTCGCCACGCAGATGGCGCGGGGGGCGGCGGAGCGCGCGCGCGCCGGCGTGGGCGTGGGCGTCACCGGCATCGCGGGTCCCGACGGCGGCACCGAGGCGAAGCCGGTGGGCACCGTGTTCATCGGCGTGAGCGACTCGGCGGGGGTGGCGGTGCGGCGGGTGGCGCTGTTCGGCACGCGCGCCACGATCCGCGAGCGGGCCGCCCAGACCGCGCTCGACGTGGTGCGCCGGCGGATCCTGGGGCTGCCGCTCGAGACGAAGCTGGACTAGGCCGAGCGGCGTGAGTCGGGCAGCGGGATCACGCTGGCGTCGGGACGCGGCGCGCCGGGGGTGCTCTCGACGCGGATGACCTCGAACGCCGAGATGTCGCGGGCGTAGGCGAGAGCGCCGGCGAGGAACAGGATGATCCCCGCCATCTCGAGCGTTTCCTCGACCGCCGCGATCAGGCTGAACGACATCGAGCCCCACAGCGCATCGAAGCGCGCCTCGATCACCTCGAAGCCGATGGCACCCGTCACGTAGCAGACGCCGGCGAGCAGCAGCGTGTTCCGGATCGGCGGCGACAGGCGCGACAGCAGCGGCCAGTACGCGACGACCAGCGCCACCACGACCGGGATGCCGACGACGATCCACGAGTAGACGCCGAAGCCGAGCCGTCCGAGGTGGTGCGACAGCGTGCGGCCGAACGTCTCGTGGAGCACCGCCGTCTCGTCGCACGAGCAGTAGACGAACACCGCCGCCAGCACGGCCCAACGGCCGGATGCCGGCAGCCTCATCGCGCGCGAGCGCATCGCGATGGCCGCGGCCACGAGCGCGCACACCAGCAGCGCGCTGGCCTGGTACCACGCGGGCAGCGACGCCTCGCCGTCGTGATCGAACCGCGCCGCGACGGCCGCGCGCACGTGATAGAACGCGTTCGCATCGGTCGAGAGCTGGTGGGTCACGAGGCTCAGCGCGAGCAGCACGGCCCAGCCGATCCACAGCGCGAGCGTCAGGCGACGGATGGAGATCGTCATGAGTCCTCGGGAGAAGCGTCTGCGTACCCTGGGGGTCATCGGCAGAATCGCGGGGACGCTGAACCGGCGGGCGCCGTTTCGTCGCATCGCATTCGGCTACCGGTCGGAGCGCTGACACATGACAACGGCGTCAGGCTATCGCAACGCCGCCATCAGCCCGCGCATCACGAACGCGTTGTTGACCGCGATCCACAGGGCGAGGCAGGGCATCACGACGGCAACGATCGCCCGCGCCCGGCCCGGCAGGTGCCAGAGGCCGGACATCAGCACGAGCGCCGCGATGTGCCAGTGCTGGCTGTAGAGGAATAACTCCCGGCCGAAGAACGCGTGGACGACCGCGCCCTGGGCCATCACGGCGATCGCCGCGACATGCAGTGGGCGCAGAGCGCGCGGCACGACCCGAAGGCATGCGATTCCCGCGGCGAGGCATCCGAGCACGACGAAGGTGCGGACGTCCCACATCGGGAGCTGGGCGTTCGCGCGTTCAAGCGAGAACACGAACGGGTGCAGGTTCTGGGGCTCCATGATCGGGACCCGCGCCGGCGATCCGCACAGGAACGCGTTCGCGATCGCGCGCGGGTAGTCCACCAGCGCGCGCAGCATGCCCGGATTCCAGGCATCCGGGAGCTGCTGGCTCGCCAGCGGATCGAATCCGAGCTGTGGCGCGAACACGCGCTGCGTGAGTTTGAAGACGATCGCGTTGAGCACCAGCGCGCCGCTCGCGACGAACGCCATCGCGCCGAGCGCGCGGCGCCGCGGGTGCCGGAACGCCAGCGCGAGCGCCATCAGGACGGCGGCGACGGGCAGGTTGAGCATGGCGACCGCCGTGAACGCCGCCGTCGCGAGGAGCCACGTCGTGCCGCCCGGCGGGTGGTCGCCCCGGGTCTCGCGGGCGGCGAGCCCGAACATGACGGCGAGCAGCGTGCCGGTGACGATGTACGACTCGGGGATGCTCGCGAACAGCAGCGTCGAGAACGACAACATGTCGATCGCGCACATCACGACCGACGCCGCGAGCGGCAGGCCGAGGGCACGCATCAGCCGCATCACGACGACGACCCGGACGGCGGCGAACAGCGGGCTCACGAGCAGGGCCATCGCCTCGCGGATCCCGGCGGCGGGGCCGAGGTCGAACGGCAGGCGGGCCAGCAGCGCCCCCAGCACGCGGATCGGCGGATGGATCAATGTCGTGAGATTCGGGTGGATGAAGCTGCGACCGCCCCAGGTGCCGATCGTCCGGCCGGTCGAGAAGTTGCGCAGGTAGACGTTCGGGTCGGCGTCGAACAGCACGTTCCATTCGGTCGTGACGCCGAACCCGGCGAACGCCGAGGCGTTCGCCAGAGCGATCACGAACGCCGTGAGCGCGAGGGCCGCGGTGCAGTACGCGGAGCGGCGCGCCGCGGCGGCCGAGCGGGACATCGCCGGGTGATCGAAGACGACGATGGGCGTGGTCGTGCTCACGGGCCGACTCCGGTGCGGGACAGGACGCGGCGCGGGCGCGCGAGGGTACGGGGAGGCATCGGGCCAAGGCACTCCATGCGGCCGTGTTATCGGCCCCGGGAACGCCGGGGTTTATGCTCCGTCGCGATGAGAATATTCGTCGCGGTATTCCCAGCCCCCGAGTCGCAGCGTGCGGCCGCCGCGGTCATCGAGGGCCTGAGGCGGCCCGGGGACGGCGTGTCCTGGGTGCGCCCCGACAACCTCCACTATACGCTGCGTTTCATCGGCGAGGTGGGCGAAGACGGCGCGCGCCGCGTGGGGCTCGCCTGCGACGACGCCGTGCGCGGCGGAGCGGCGTTCGACGCGGAGCTGGGCGTGGCCGGCGCGTTCCCCGACGCGCGGCGCGCTCGCGTGCTGTGGCTCGGCCTCGTCGCCGGCGCCGGGCCGCTCGTGGCGCTCGCCGGCGCGCTCGACGCCGCCCTCGAGCGGCGCGGGTTCGACCGCGAGCGGCGCCGCTTCGAGCCGCACTTGACGCTGGGCCGCGTGCGGGCCTCGGGCGCGGACTGGAGCGCCGCGCTCGCCGGCCTGCCCGCGCTCCCCAGGGCCCGGTTTCGCGTGGACCGGCTGTGCGTCGTCGAGAGCACGCTGAGCCCGAAGGGCAGCATCTACGCGGTGCGCCACGAGGCCCGGCTCGCAGCTCCGGGGTGATCGCACCGGCCTTTTGGGGCCTGGGCGCCGCCCTGGCAGCCCCCTTATATGTAGTTCTTGCGCCTACTGCCCAAATGTGTAATATGCCCCCCATCGGCGTTGGGCGCCTGTCCCGTTGGCAACGGGAGGTGGCCCGACGCGGACTGATCGCGGACCCCCGCGGACGAAGTGAACGCCCCTGCGAAGGAGACGCAGCCCATGCTGATGAACACCCCGTCGGCCAAGGAAAAGGTCAAGGCGCTCGACCTCGCCCTGCAGCAGATCGAGAAGCAGTTCGGCAAAGGCGCGATCATGAAGCTGGGCGAGGAATCCGCGAATATCGCGATCGACACCATTCCGACCGGCTCGATCGGGCTCGACATGGCACTCGGCGTCGGCGGCGTGCCGCGTGGCCGCATCGTCGAGATCTACGGCCCCGAGTCCTCGGGCAAGACGACGCTCGCCCTGACGATCATCGCGAACGCGCAGCGCCTGGGCGGCAACGCCGTGTTCATCGACGCCGAGCACGCCCTCGACGCGGCCTACGCGCAGAAGCTGGGCGTCGACATCACGAATCTCCACGTGGCGCAGCCCGACACCGGCGAGGAGGCGCTCGAGATCACCGATCATCTCGTGCGCTCGGGCGCCGTCGACATCGTGGTGATCGACTCGGTGGCGGCCCTCGTGCCGCGGGCCGAGATCGAAGGCGAGATGGGCGATTCGCACGTCGGGCTCCAGGCGCGCCTGATGTCGCAGGCGCTGCGCAAGCTCACGGGATCGATCTCGAAGAGCAACACGACGGTGGTCTTCATCAACCAGATCCGCATGCAGATCGGCGTCATGTTCGGCAACCCGGAGACGACGGCCGGCGGCCGGGCGCTCAAGTTCTACGCCTCGGTGCGGCTCGACATCCGCCGGATCGCGACGCTCAAGGAAGGCGACCAGGCGATCGGCAACCGCACCAAGGTGAAGGTCGTCAAGAACAAGGTGGCGGCACCGTTCCGCGAGGCCGAGTTCGACATCTTGTACAACGAGGGCATCTCGCGCGAAGGCGAGCTGATCGACTTCGCCGTCGACAAGAACGTGATCCAGAAGGCCGGCACGTGGTTCTCGTTCGGCGAGGAGCGCCTCGGCCAGGGCCGCGAGAACGCGCGGCTGTTCATGCGCGAGCATCGCGACATCATGAAGGCGGTCGAGGCCAAGCTGTTCCCGATGATCGGTCTCCGCGTCGCCGAGTCCCCCGGTGAAGCGGCGAACGCGACGGCGAACGGCACGACGAACGGAACGGCCGCGGCGGCGGGTACTGCGAAGGCCGCTGCTCCGGCGCCGCCTCCGGTGATGCCCGCCGAGAAGCCCGCACCCGCGCGGACGCCCGCGCTCGTCGCGAGCGGGGATCGTCGCAAGTAACGCGAGCGGCCCCAGTCGAAAGGCTCGATCGGTTCGGCCCCGGGAGACGGACACCGCCCGGGGCCGTTCCATTCCATCGTTCACGCGTACCGCGCGCGGCTGGCTCGCGTTCACGCAAGCGAGGCTTTAGGATGCCCGGCTCACCATGTCTACCCCGCATCGATTCATGCGCGCCGTCCGCGTGACGCTCGCGGTCGCCCTCGTCGCCCTGGCCGCCATGGCGGCCGGGCTCGCCAGCGGCTGCCAGGGCCGGACGCCGGCGCTCGATCAGCCGCGCGAGTTCGAGGCGAAGCTCCAGCAGCTCGTGGGGCTCCGGCGGTTCGGCTCGGCCGACAGCCTGATCAACGCCCGCGCGCGGCTCAGGCCCGGTGACCCCGAGGTGGCGGTGGCACGCGGGAACCTCTACTACCAGATGGCCGTGCGCGCGGCGCGGAATCAGGCGCCCGGCCTGCCGGGCGCGGCCGCCGACAGCGGTGGCCCGCGCGGTCCCGACACGCTGCTCGTCCGCCGCTCGATCGAAGCGCTCCGCGAGGGCATCGCGCAGCATCCCGAGCGACTCGACATCCGGTTCGGGCTCGCCTACATCGAGCAGGAGCTGGGGGCGACCGGCACCGAGATCGAGGTGTTGCGCGACGCTATTCGCTGGGCGAAGCAGCATCCCGACGATCTGCGCTGGCGCTACGGCGACCCGTTGCCCTCGCCGCCGGGCGAGTATGTGCCCCAGGCCCTGCACGACTACGTCTCGTTCTACCTCGACCGCGGCGCCCCCGGCGACGAGGTCCCGATGCTCGCGATCGCGCGCATGTCGGCCGAGGCCTACCCGTCGAACAACCGATCGACGAACGACGTGGCGTTCTACTACGGCGCGCGCGGTGACTGGAAGCGGAGCCTCGAGTTCCTCGAGCGCGCCGAGCGCGCCGACAGCTCGGACGCGCTCGTGCTCTTCAACCTGGGCTGGGCGCACGAGAACCTGGGACATCGCGCTCCGGCGCTGCGGTACTACTCGCGCGCCGTGACCGCGGGCGATGCCGGCCGCATGAAGGACATCGCGCAGTCCGCGCGCCAGCGGCTCGCGGCACTTCGCGGCAACGCGCCGCTCGCCTCGGCCCCGCCGCCGTTCGGCTCGCGGCTCGCCCCGGCGTCGAGGCCCGCGACGTCGCGGCCGTCACCGTCGCGGGCTCCGTCGGAGGGCGTCCAGCTGCCGGTGCCACCGGCGCCGCTCGACACGATTCCGCGGCCGATTCCGCAAACGTCTCCTTAGCCCCCGCGCGAGGACGCATCCGTGCGATGGAGTACGCGATCCCCCCGGACGACGAAATCGAGCGGCGATGCCGCGAAGGGCGGAGCACCTTCCACGGGCGGCCCGCGCGCCCGCGCCGCCGGTCCCGGCCGCGCAAGCCTGGTCGACGGCGGCATCGACGCCGCGCGTGAGGCCGCGCTCCGGCTGATCGAGCATTCGCGGCGCACGCGCTCCGAGCTCGAGCGCAAGCTGCGCGAACGGGGTGTCGAGGCGGCCGTGCGCGACGAGGTGCTGCGCCGGCTCGAAGGCGTGGGCCTCGTCGACGACGTCGAATACGCGCGCGCGTATCTCGCCGGACGATGGGGGCGGCGCGCCGCGGGCTGGCGGGCACTGGAGGGCGATCTCAAGCGGCGTGGCGTGTCGTCCCCGGACATCGCGGCGGCGCGCGCGCGACTCGAGGCCGAGCAGGGCCCCGCGGACGAAGTGTCGCTGGCGCGGCGCGTGATCGCGCAGACGGCCCGCCGTTACGCCGCTCTCGATCCCGCGCGCCGCCGCCAGCGGCTGTGGGCGCTGCTCGCGCGCCGCGGCTTCGCGCCTGACGTCATCGCCGAAGCACTCGGCGGGGGCGGCGAGGAACGGGGCGGCGAGCCCGACGCGTAGCCGTGCAGAATTCCGCCGGAGCCGCTATCGTGGCCCGCCTATGAATACCGCTGCCATGCCACAGAGCCGCACAGCCTCGGAGCTGCGCCGGGCGTTCCTGGGTTTCTTCCGGGACCACGGCCACACGGTCGTGCCGTCGTCGCCGCTCGTGCCCAACGACCCGACGCTGCTCTTCACGACCGCCGGCATGGTCCAGTTCAAGCCGTATTACACCGCCTCGGGTGACCTGCCGTACACGCGCGCGGTGTCGATCCAGAAGTGCCTGCGCCTGACCGACCTCGAGAACGTCGGCCTGACGCCCCGGCACGACACGTTCTTCGAGATGCTGGGCAATTTCTCGTTCGGATCGCGCGAGCAGGGCGCCTACTTCAAGCAGGAGGCGATCGCCTTCGCGTGGGAGTTCACGACGAAGGTGCTCGGGCTGCCGCGCGAGCGGCTGTACGTCTCGGTGTTCGCGGGCGAGGGTGCGCTGCCGCGTGACGACGAGGCGATCGAGCTGTGGACGCGCATCGGCGTCGCCGCGGATCACATCGTGGCGCTCGGCCGCGCGGACAACTTCTGGGGGCCGGCCGGCGGGCTCGGCGCCTGCGGCCCGTGCAGCGAGATCTACTTCGACCTCGGTGAGCGGCGCCCGGCCGCATTGCCCGCGGACGTGTTCTGGGGCGAGGCGCCGGGCGATCCGGGCGACCGGTTCATGGAGTTCTGGAACCTGGTGTTCCCCCAGTTCGACGCCCAGCCCGACGGCCGCCTCCAGCCGCTCGCGCGACCCGGCATCGACACCGGCATGGGCATCGAGCGCCTGGCGGTGATCGTCCAGAACAAGCAATCGATCTTCGACACCGACCTGTTCGCGCCGCTCGTCGAGCACGTGCTCGGGCTGTCGCACGCGCGGCCGGGCGACCCCGTGGCGGCGCGCGACGCCCGGATCATCGCCGACCACGCGCGCGCGCTCACGTTCGCGATCGCCGAGGGGGCGCTGCCCGGTAACGAAGGCGCCGGGTACGTGCTCCGCCGACTGCTCCGGCGCGCGGTCACGCGCGGCCACAGCAAGCTCGGGCTCGCGATCCAGGAGCAGCCGCTGCTCGCCCAGTCCGCGCGGCTCGTGTGCGAGCGGTTCGGCGACCACTACCCGGAACTGATCGCGCGCCGCGAGGCCATCACGCGCATCCTCGAACAGGAGGAGGCGGCGTTCATCCAGACCTACGAGGCCGGGCTCCAGCGGCTGGAGCAGCTGCTCGCCGCCACATCGAAGACGATCTCCGGCGCCGACGCGTTCGCGCTCCACGACACGTTCGGCTTCCCGTTCGAGCTGACCGAGGAGATCGCCGCCGAGCGCGGCGTCGAGGTGGACCGCGCGGGATTCGAAGCGGCGATGGACGGCCAGCGCCAGCGGGCGCGCGAGGCGAGCAAGTTCCAGAAGGGCGACGACGGCCCGCGCGCGGCGTGGACCACGGTGTCGCCCGGCGCCGATTCGGAGTTCGTCGGCTACGACCTGCTCGAGGTCAAGGGCCTGGCGCTGCGCCGCTGGCGGCCGCACGGCGACGCCGAGCTCGAGCTCGTGTTCGACCGGACGCCGTGCTACGCGGAGTCCGGCGGCCAGGTGGCCGATCGCGGCCGGCTGATCGCCGGCGGCGCCACGGCCGAGCTGACGCACGTCTACCGCGACGGCGACTCGATCGTCCACCGCGCGGCGCAATGGAGCGGCGACCGCGAGCGCTTCCTCGCCGACGCGGCCGCCGGCCGTCTCGAGGCGCGCGTCGACGCGTCGCGCCGCCGGCCGACCATGCGCCACCACACCGCGACCCACCTGCTGCACGCGGCCCTCCGCACCGTGCTTGGGCTCCACGTGCGCCAGGCGGGCTCGCTGGTGGCGCCCGACCGGCTGCGCTTCGACTACACGCACTTCGAGGCGCCGACGCGCCAGCAGCTCGACCAGGTCGCCGGGATCGTCGCCGAGTGGGTGCTGCGCGACCGCGACGTCGCGTGGCGGACGATGCCGATCGACGACGCGAAGAAGCTCGGCGCCATGGCGCTGTTCGGCGAGAAGTACGGCGCCCGCGTGCGCGTCGTCACCGTCGACGGCTCGCCCGAAGCCGGCATCGCCCCGAGCCTCGAGCTGTGCGGCGGCACGCACGTGTCGCGCACGGGCGAGATCGGCACGTTCGTCGTGGTCGAGGAGAGCTCGATCGCGAGCGGCGTCCGCCGGATCGAGGCGCTGTGCGGTCACGAGGCGCTGGCCTGGCTGCGCGAGCGGAGCGACGCGCTGCACGCGATCGCGGCGGCGCTGCAAACGGGCGTCGGCTCGGTGGGCGAGCAGATCGACAAGCTGCGCGCCGAGAACGACCGGCTCCGGAAGTCGCATGCCGATCTCACCCGTGGCGGCCTCGCCGCCGAGATGGAGGCGATCGGCCGCGATGCCGCGACGCTGCCCGGCGGGCGCTGGGCGGTCGCGGCGCTGAAGGCCGGCGCCGACGCGGGGGCGGTGCGGGATGCCGCCGACTCGCTGCGCCGCACACTCGGGCGCGGCGCGGCGGTGCTGGCGGTCCAGAACGACGGCAAGCTCACATTCGTCGCCTGCGTCACCGACGACCTGGTGGCCGAGAAGAAGCTCAACGCCTCGGACGTCGTGCGCAAGGTGGCCCAGGTCGCGGGCGGCTCGGGCGGCGGCAAGCCGCACCTGGCGCTCGCCGGCGGCAAGGACCTCACGAAGCTGCCCGAGGCGCTCGCCGAGGCGAGGCGCGTGCTCCAGGACGCGCTCGCGTGATCGGAGTGAAGATCGCGCACGGCGGGCCGGTCCGCGCCGGGAGCGCGCGGCCGTGAAGGTGCTCGTCACCGGCGCCCGGGGCATGCTCGCGCAGGCGGTGTTGCCCGCACTCGAGCAGGCGGGGCACGAAGTGCTCGGGCTGGACCTCGAAGACGCCGACATCACGCGCCCGAACACGCTCGATCATGCGCTGCGCACGTTCGCGCCCGACTGGATCTTCCATCTCGCCGCGTTCACGCGCGTCGACGACTGCGAGTCGAATCCCGACCAGGCATACGCGGTGAACGCCCTCGGCGCGCGCAACGTCGCCCAGGCCGCGCTGGCCTGCGGGGCCACGCTGCTCGCGATCTCGACCGACTACGTGTTCGACGGCCAGGCGCGCCGCCCGTACCGCGAGTACGACGCCGCGGCGCCGCAGTCGGTCTACGGTGCTTCGAAGTGGGCCGGCGAGCAGGCGATCCGCGAAGTGTACCCGCGTCACATCATCGCGCGGACGGCCTGGCTGTACGGACGCGGGGGCGCCAACTTCGTGGACACCGTGCTCAAGCGCGCGCAGGCGGGCGAGCCGCTCAAGGTCGTCGACGACCAGCGGGGGTCGCCCACGTGGACGGTCGACCTCGCCGCCGCGCTGGTCCGGCTGGCGACGATCGGCCAGCTCGGCACGGTGCACGTCACGAACTCGGGCGAATGCACCTGGTGGGAATTCGCGTCCTACATCGTCCAGCGGTCCGGGCTCTCCACGGTCGTGGCGAAATGCGGCACGGCGGAATTGGGGCGGCCGGCGCCGCGGCCCGCCTATTCGGTGCTGAATGCGCAGGTATACGAACGGGTGACCGGTGATCGAATGCCTCATTGGCAGGACGGGATCGACCGATACCTCAAGTCTCGGGCGTGACGGTCCGGACGCCCGCTCCATTTCACGATTCCGCGTCCGCCGGGCGCGTTCGACAGGGGAGGCTTCGATGAGACGCACGTCCAAGACGACGCGGGGACCGCTCGAGCGCATGGCTCGCGCCTCGCTGAGCGAATCGGCGGGCTGCCTCCGCCGGATCGAGCACACGTGCGCCGGCGATGTCGCGGCGGCCGCCGAGGCGGCGATCACCTGTATCGAGAACGGCGGCACGATCTACTTCTGCGGCAACGGCGGCAGCGCCGCCGACGCCCAGCACATGGCGTGCGAGTTGTCGGGGCGCTACCTGATGGACCGCCCGTCGCTGCCCGCGGTCGCGCTCACGACGAACACCTCCTCGCTCACCGCGATCGGCAACGACTTCGGGTACGCCCAGGTGTTCTCGCGGCAGCTCGAAGGCCTCGGCCGCCGCGGCGACGTGCTCGTGGCGCTCACGACGAGTGGCGCGTCGCAGAGCGTGATCCGGGCCGTCGAGGTGGCGCGGCGCCAGGGGATGGTGGTGATCGGCATGACCGGCGCGCGCGGCACGCACTTCGCCGAGCGCTGCGACTTCGCGCTCGTGGCGCCCAGCTTCACGACCCCGCGCATCCAGGAAGGGCACATCGCGATGGGCCACACGCTGTGCGAGCTGGTGGAGCGCGCGATGTTCACGAGCGCGGCCGCCGCGGCCACGCGCGCCCGCGCGCGAACCCAGCGCATGCGTCCCGTCGCCGGGGCGCGCGGCTCGGCCGCGAAGCCCGCGGCGAAGCCCGCGGCGGCCCCGCGGCTCGTGATCGCGCGCCCGCGGGCCCGCAAGTCGAAAGGCGCCACGGGCAGGAGAGCGCGTTGATCCTGGCGCTGCTCGAGGGGCTGCGTCCCAAGCAGTGGACCAAGAACCTGCTGCTGTTCGCCGGCGTCCTGTTCTCGCAGAACATGAACCGGCCGGACCTCGTGCTGCGCGCGGCGGGCGGGTTCCTCGCGTTCTCGCTGCTCGCCGGCTGCACCTACCTGATCAACGATCTGCGCGACGTCGAGTCCGACCGCCTCCACCCGCGCAAGCGCCTGCGCCCGATCGCGTCGGGGCGGCTGCCGGTCGCGGTCGCCCGCGTCGCCGTGGTCCCGATTCTCGCGATCGTCGCCGCGCTGTCCGTGTGGCTCGGCACCGGCTTCATGATCGTCGCCGGGATCTACCTCGGGCTCAACGTCGCCTACAGCGCCGGGCTCAAGTCGCAGGTGCTGATCGACGTATTCGTGATCGCGCTCGGTTTCGTGCTGCGCGCGATCGCCGGCGTGGAGGTGCTGCTTCCCGTGGCGCCGGACACCGCGATCTCGCCGTGGCTGCTCGTGTGCACGTTCTTCGGCGCCCTGTTCCTGGGGCTCGCGAAGCGGCGCCGCGAGCTGCAGAACGCGGGCGACGACGCGTCCCGGCAGCGGCGCGTGCTCGAGCACTACACGCCCGAGTTCGTGGACGGGCTGCTGCTCGTCTCGGCGGCGGCGACCGTCATGGGCTACGCGCTCTACACGATCTGGCCGTCGACCGTGCAGAAGTTCGGCTCCGAAGCCCTGCTCTACACGCTCCCGTTCGTCACCTACGGCGTGTTCCGCTATCTCTACCTGCTGCGCGTGAGCGAGGTGTCCGAGGATCCGTCGCAGGTGTTGCTGACGGACCGGCCCATGGCGGGCTGCGTGCTGCTGTACCTCGGCGTGGTCGTGATGATCCTGTACCGCGTGTGACGACGCCCCGGCGCCCGCGCGCGGTGCGCGTCGAGGCGCGCGCCAAGCTCAACCTCGGCCTCGCCGTCGGTCCTCGCCGCGCGGACGGGTTCCACGACCTCGCGACGGTGTTCCAGTCGGTCTCGCTCGCCGACACGCTCGTGGCACGCCCGCG
Organism: Candidatus Eiseniibacteriota bacterium; assembly: GCA_031364505.1. Taxonomy (GTDB): domain Bacteria; phylum Eisenbacteria; class RBG-16-71-46; order RBG-16-71-46; family RBG-16-71-46; genus JANLWK01. The sequence continues at coordinate 23,450 of JANLWK010000129.1, forward strand.
CCGCCGCGGGTTCACGCTGCGCGTACGGGCGGAGTCGGCCGCCGTGCGCGCCGGTACGGCCCGCGCGCGTGCGGACCGCGTGCCCGGCGGCGGTGGCAACCTCGTGCTGCGCGCGGCGCGCCTCGCCGCCGAACGCATGGGCCTCAGCACGGGCGCGTCGTTCCACCTCGTCAAGCGCATCCCGACGCGTGCCGGGCTCGGCGGAGGCAGCGCGGACGCGGCGGCGGCCATCGTCGCGCTCGCAAAGCTGAACGGCGTCCGACTGACGCGTGCGCGCGCACTCGAGCTCGCGTCGCCGCTCGGATCCGACGTTCCGTTCGCGATCACCGGCGGCACCGCGCTCGGAACCGGTCGCGGCGAGCGGTTGCGCGCGCTCACGCTCGAGCGTCCGTTCCGCGCGCTGATCGCGCTGCCGTCGTGGAGCGTTTCGACCGCGGAGGCGTACGCGGCGCTCGACCGGGCCAGAAATCACTTGACAGCGTCGGGACCCCACCTAAGATTCGCGCGAGTCCTCAGGTCCGACCGTTTGAGTGCCGAGCGCGCGATGCGTCTCGGCAATGCGTTCGAAGCCGTGCTCGGCACGCGAACGCGCGATCTCGAACGGATTCGTCGGCGCCTCGAGGACGCCGGCGCGACCATCGTCCGCATGACGGGCAGCGGCTCCGCAATCGTGGGGCTGCTTCCGGCGGGACGGCCGGCGCGGACCGCGATTCGCCGTTATGAGGGCCAGGAGGCGCTCTACCTCGTCCGTTCGAGGGGGCGGGGACTGAAGCTCATCAAGAGCTCGTAGCTTGGGCTGGAGGCAAGGATGCTAGGCGCTCAAGACGTGGATTCTTCCCGAAGTCTTCTCATCGGCGTTGGCCGGAAACAACCAGAAGCGACCGCGGGAGCGCTTCGATGATCGAGATCACCGAGGTTCGCGTCTCCCTTCGGAATGACGACAAACTCAAGGCGTTCGTCAGCATCACCCTCAACAACGCCTTCGTCATCCGCGGGCTCAAGGTGATCAAGGGCAACACCGGTCTCTTCGTGGCGATGCCCAGCCGCAAGCGGCCCGACGGCCAGCACCAGGATCTCGCGCACCCCATCAACGATTCGACGCGCAAGTACCTGACCCAGATCGTGCTGGACGAATACGAGCGCGAGCAGACCCG
>JANLWK010000335.1:0-11018 GCA_031364505.1 Candidatus Eiseniibacteriota bacterium
GCCGCGGGGACGAGGCCGACCGCCCAGTAGGGCTTGTCGTGTTCGGGGTTCACGAGGCCGAGGAACAGCGCGACCCCGAGCCCCGCGAACAGCGTCACCATCCCGCCGATGAGCAGGCCCTGCGCGCGGCGCAGCGGGCCACTCGACGGATCCGCGAAGTCGCCCCAGCGCGACCCGTCCTCGACGCTGACGTGCAGCGGCGGAAGTTTGTCGATCTCGACACCACGCTGGATCGCGGCGATGCGCTCCTGCTGTGCCAGCTCGACCATCCGCTGGCGACCCGCTGCGCGCACGATCCCCATGATGACGCCGCCGGTGACCGCGATGATCGGGATCGCGAAGATCAAGACAGGGATGAGGTTCTCGGGCTCGAACGACATGGGGAACATGAGTGCGGCTCCTTTCGATCGGTGCGTGCGGGCGGTCCACCTTGCCCTGCGCGGTCTCTGATACGGTCTCGCCCGGTTGGACCGGCCCCACACCGTTTTCGGTTTCACGCCCCCGGGGGACATTTCGCTGAAACCAGACGAGGCCCTCCCCCCGTCTCATCGGGTGGCCGTGAACCGCTCGAGCTCCGACGATCCGCCGCGTTCCGACGCCGAGCAGGAAGCGCTGCTGGTCGAGCGGGCCCGCTGCCGGGACACGGCGGCGTTTCGCGAGCTGGTGGACCGTCATCGCGACCACGCCTACGCCGTCGCGTTTCGCGTGCTGCGATCGTCGGCGGACGCCGAGGAGGTGGCGCAGGACGCGTTCGTGCGTGCGTGGGCGGCGCTGCCGGGATTCCGCGGTGAATCGCGGTTCGGCACGTGGCTGCACGCCATTACGCTGCGGAGGGCGCTGGATCGCGCGGCGACGCTCAAGACACGCGCGGCGCGTGAGACGGCGATCGATACGGTGGAACACTCGGGATTCGCGGATCCGGAGCGGGGCCACGCGGAGCGCATCGGGCTCTCGATGCGGCTGGGGAAGCTGATCGAAGGACTGAGTGACATGCAGCGGAGCGCGGTGATGATGTTCTACTTCGAACAGCGTTCGGTCGACGAGATCGCGGCGGCGCTGCGCATCCCCACGGGCACGGTGAAGACGCACCTGAGCCGCGCGCGCGCCGCCCTGCGCGGCGCGTGGGAATCGACGGGGGAATCGCCCCGGGAGTCCGGAGGCGCCTCGTGACGGAGCGCCACGCGTGCTCGGCGTTCGAGCGCTGGCTGGATGACGGGCGCGAGGGCGGCGACCATCCGCTCGAGCACGCCGCCGGCTGCGCGCGCTGCGCGCGGCTGCTCGCGGCGGACGATGCGCTCGGAGCCTGGCTGGGCACGGCGGGACACGCGCCCGACGGATTCTCGGATCGCGTCATGCAGCGCATCGCGACGACGGCTGCGTCGTCACGCGCCCGCGTCCCGATCGCGCCGCCGGCCATGGCGTGGTGGCTCGACGCGCTGCGGCAGCCCGCGACGGTGTTCGCGGCGGCGTGCTCGGCGCTGCTCGTGTGGCGGCTTAGGTCCCTCGCCGCCGCCGCACCCGCGATGTCGGCGGCGCTCGCGGCGCCGTTCGCGCACGCGCTCGCATGGACGTCGCGTGCCGTCGCCGAGGTCTCCCCCGCCTCGGGCGGTGGTGGCATGCCGGTGCTCGCGCTGGCGATCGGCCTCCTGCCGCCGCTGCTGCTGGGCTCGCTGGCGGCGGCGCGCTGGGCAGAGCGCTGGACGGAGCGAGTCACCGCGCGCTGAGGCACGCGGTTTGCCGCGCCCGCCGCCGCGCATGAGGGGCTGCGCGAGGCCTGACACACCCACACCCGCGCCTCGTATACTCGTTCGCCCATGTCCACACCCCGCCCGGCGAACCATCTGAAGGACGAGAAGAGCCCATACCTGCTCCAGCACGCGCGGAACCCGGTCGATTGGTATCCGTGGGGCGAGGAGGCGTTCGAGAAGTCGCGACGCGAGGACAAGCCGGTGTTCCTGTCGATCGGCTACTCCACGTGTCACTGGTGCCACGTCATGGAGCGCGAGTCGTTCGAGGACGACTCGGTCGCGGCCCTGCTCAACGAGCACTTCGTTCCGGTGAAGGTCGACCGCGAGGAGCGCCCCGATGTCGACCGCGTCTACATGAGCGCGTCGCAGGCGCTGGGGACGGGCGGCGGCTGGCCGCTCAACGTGTTCCTCACGCCCGACCTCCGCCCGTTCTTCGGCGGCACGTACTTTCCGCCGCGTAGCATGCACGGGCGCATCGGCATGCTCGACCTGCTGCCGCGCGTCGCGGGCGCGTGGCGTGAGGAGCGCGACGCGCTGGTCGACCAGGGCCAGCGCGTGATCGCCGCGCTGGCCGCGTTCGCGCGGCGCGACGACCTCGATGCCGCGGCGCCGGCACCGGAGGCCGGACGCCTGATCGACGCGTGCTATCGCGGGCTCGAGCGCGTCGCCGACCCCGAGCATGGCGGCTTCGGCGGCGCGCCGAAGTTCCCGCAGCCGTCAAACCTCGCGTTCCTGTTCCACGCGCACGCGACGGACGCGTCGCGCTTCCCGCATGCCCTCGAGCTGGCGCTGGCGCAGCTCGACGCGATGCGCGCGAGCGGCATCCACGACCAACTCGGCGGGGGATTCCACCGGTACGCGACCGACGCGCGGTGGCTCGTGCCGCACTTCGAGAAGATGCTCTACGACCAGGCCCAGATCGCCTGGGCGTACCTCGAGGGCTACCAGCTCACCGGGCGCGAGGCGTACGCGGACGCGGCGCGTGGCATCTTCCGCTACGTGACGCGCGACCTCACCACCGCCGGCGGCGGCTTGGATTCCGCGGAGGACGCCGACAGCGAAGGTGAGGAGGGCCGTTTCTACGTGTGGACGCCGGCGTCGCTCGCCGCCGCGCTCGACGCCGACACGGCGGCACTCGCCGCGTATCGATGGGGCGTCACCGAGCACGGCAACTTCGAACACGGCACGACGATCTTGACCGACGCGCACACGGTCGAGGAGACCGCGGCGCGTGTTGGGCGTCCGGTCACCGAGGTGCGGGAGGCGCTGGAGCGCGCACGCGACGCGCTGCTCGAGGCGCGCTCGCGCCGGCCGCGGCCGCACCGCGACGACAAGGTGCTCGCGGCGTGGAACGGGCTCATGATCTCGGCGTTCGCGCGCGGCGCCCGCGCGCTCGGCGACCCGAACCTGCGTGAGCGCGCGGAACACGCGGCGACGTTCGTGTGGACGCGCCTCTGGGATGACGAGCGCGGCGAACTGGCGCGCCGCTGGCGCGACGGCGAGCGATCGGGGCGCGGGCAGCTCGCGGACTACGCGTTCCTCGCGCATGGCTTCCTCGATCTCTACCGCGCGACCCTCCACCGGGACTGGCTCGAGCGCGCGATCGCGATCACCGAGGCGCAGGAAGCGCGCTTCCACGACGCGGCGCAGGGCGGCTGGTTCGAGAGCCCGCCGGACGATCCGCACCTGCCGCTGCGCATGAAGGACGACCACGACGGCGCCGAGATCTCGGGCAGCTCGATCGCCGCGTCGAACCTGCTGACGCTGGGCGACCTGCTCGACCGGCACGAGTGGCGCGAGCGGGCGCGGCGCGCGACCTCGGTGTACGCCGCGCGGCTCGAAAAGCAACCGCTCGCGATGCCGATGATGCTGGTCGCGCTGTCGCGCGCGGCGCGGCCGCCGCGGCACGTCGTGATCGCCGGCCGCCCCGACGATCCCGCCGCCCGCGAGATGATCCGCGCCTTCGACGCGCGCCACGCGCCGGACGACCTGCTGCTGCTCGTCGACCCGGACCGGGTTCCGGACCGGCCCGGGATCGAGCGACTGGCGCCGTTCGCGGCGGGGCTCGGCATGAAGGACGGTCGCGCCGCGGCTTACGTTTGCGTCGACTACGCGTGTACGCTTCCCGTCACGAGCGCCGACGAGTTCCGGGCCCGGCTCGACGCGCCCGCGATGTCCCATCCTGGAGAATCCCGATGAGGCTCCTGCCACGCATCCGCCGATGCGCCGCCGCGCTCGCGCTGCTGCTGATCGCAGCACCATCACTCGCGCCGTCCGCGCGCGCCCAAATCGAAGGCGGGGCCACCGCCCCCGCCATCCCGGCGACCATTGTCCACGCGACCGCGTCATCCGTCGAAATCCGCGCCGGCGGCTCCGCCTCGGCCGAGATCGAACTCGCGATTGAGTCGCCGTGGCACATCAACGCGAATCCGCCGTCGCCCGACTACATGATCCCGACGCAGGTGAGCGTTCGCGCGGCCGCGGGCGTCACCGCGGGCAAGCCCATCTACCCGGCGGCGCAATCGCTCAAGGTCGGCTTCGACGATCAGCCACTGTCGGTCTACACCGGCCACGCGACCATCCGCCTGCCGCTCACGGCATCCGCGCAGGCCGTGAACGGGCGTCACGTGCTCAAGGGCACGGTGCGATTCCAGTCGTGCAACGACCAGGTCTGCATGGCGCCCGCGACAGCGCCGTTCGAGCTGGCGGTCACGGTGAGCGGTGGCGCCGCCGCCGGCGCCGTCACGGCGGCGGAGTCGACGGGCGCCATCCCCGCGGACTCCGGTGCGGCCCCGGGCGACACGAGCGGCCTCAGCGGCGCCCGTGGACCCGGGGGACCCGGCGGGCTCGGCGCCGAGCCGCTGCGGCCGGCGGGCGGCCCGGCGATCGTGGCGAACCCGATCGCCGAGGCAATCACGAAGGGCGGGCTCGTCGCGTTCCTCACCCTGTTCGTGCTCGGGCTCGCGCTCAACCTGACGCCGTGCGTCTACCCGATGCTCGGCGTCACGGTGTCGATCTTCGGCGCGCGCAGCGCAGCCCCCACGATCCAGGTGTTCGGCTCGGCGCTGCTCTACGTGCTCGGCATGGCCACCATGTACAGCGCGCTCGGCGTTGCGGCGTCGCTGACGGGAGGACTGTTCGGCGCGTTCCTCCAGAGCCCGTGGGTGCTGGCGGGGATCGGCGCTCTGCTCATCCTGATGGCGCTGTCGATGTTCGGACTCTACGAGCTCCAGCCGCCGGCGTGGTTGCTCACGCGGCTCGGCGGCAGCGGCACGACGAGCGCCATCGGCGTGTTCCTGTCGGGCCTCGTCGTCGGCGTGTTCGCCGCCCCGTGCGTCGGCCCGCCCGTCGTGGCGCTGCTCGCCATCGTGGGCGCCAAGGCGGACCCGTGGTTCGGCTTCATCTCGTTCTTCACGCTCGCACTCGGCCTCGGCGCGCCGTATCTCGTGCTCGGCACGTTCTCGAACCTGCTCCAGAGGTTGCCGCGCTCGGGCGACTGGATGGTATGGGTGAAGAAAGTATTCGGCGTCATCCTCATCGCGGTGGGGCTGTTCTACGCCGGCATCGCGTTCTCGCCGAAGCTCGCGATGTGGGTGGCGCCGGCCGCACTGCTCGTGGGCGGGCTCTACCTCGGCTTCCTCGAGAAGAGCGCCTCGGCGCGGCGCGGCTTCACCCTGCTCAAGCGCGCGACCGGCATCGCCGCGGTCGCCGGCGGCGTGTGGATGCTGGCCTCGGCACCGAAGCAGACCGTGACGTTCCAGGCCTACGACGCGGCGCTCGTGCGCGACGCGCTCGCGAGCGGGAAGCCCGTCATTCTCGATTTCGCCGCCGACTGGTGCATCCCCTGCCACGAGCTGGAGCGGAACACGTTCAGCGATCCACGCGTGATCGCGGCGATGCGCGAGTTCGCGGCGTTCCAGGTCGACCTCACGCACTCGGACTCGCCCGAGGTGATGGCGCGCGTGAAGGAGTTCCGCATCCAGGGCGTGCCGACCGTCGTGTTCCTGACGCCGCGGGGAGAAGTCGAGGCCGCGCGGTTCTCGGGGTTCCTGCCCCCCGAGCGCTTCCTCGAGCGCGTGCGTACGGCGAGCGACTGGGCGAGGTCGGCCGGCTCCTGACGTCCGCGCCCGCTACTTCCCGGCGGCGGATGTCTCGGCGGGGGCCACGGCGGCTTGGGGCGGCGGCAGGTTCTGCGCGTCCCACGCCGGCGGCGGCGGGAACACGAGACGCGCCACGTCGGTCCGGGTCCCCGGCTTGATGACGTCGGGCATCTTGTGGCGGACGGCGGGCAGGCTCTTGAGGAACGTCGCGAGCGCGTGCGCGTCGGCATCGCTCATGTGCGCGTACGCGGGCCACGGCATCGGCGGCAGCAGCGGCGAGCCGTCGGGACGATGTCCCGTGCGGAACGCGGTGACGATCTGCTCCTCGGTCCACCGGCCGATGCCAGTCTCCATGTCCGGCGTGAGATTGCGCGGGAAGCTCACGCCCCACGGCCCCTCCCACCCGAGCTCGCTGCCCGACAACATGCGCGTCGTGTCGGGGGCGCCGTAGAGCCCACCCGGCGTGTGACAGTCGTTGCATCCGGACGAGTACGAGATCTGCCGGCCGCGCGCGACGAGATCGGCGGTGGACATCTCCGCCGGCTCTCCGGTGGTCGCGGTGCTCGAGCACGAGGCCGCGGCGATCGCGGCGATACCCGCGACGATCGCGATGCACATCCTCGCCGCGCGCACGCTGCGCGCGCCCGACTCTCCCGTGTGTGTCTCCATCGACGACCTCCCGGTAGGTTGCTCGTCCCGCCGAATCCACGGCGCCCATGAATTGGCGCGCCCATGACGCCGTCGCGTGCCGATTCGGCCAGTCTCCGTGGGGCGTTGTAACCCACGAAACCGCAATCGTCCAGCGAGGACGCTCCGGTTTCCCGGGTTCCGTGCAGGACGCACGGCGGCGCGGGGGCCTGGCTCCCGGAAGACGCCCGGCCTCCGGTAGAATCAAGGCGCCCTGTCTGCCGTTCCACCTATCCCGGCCACCCATGCGTCGACCGATTCTCGCGCTGTGCCTGCCGCTGCTCGCGATCTGGACCGCGTGCGCGCACGCCCACCCAATGTCCGCCGACACCTCCGCGCGCCGCCTCGGCATCCGCTTGCCCGCTCCGCCCCGCACGCCGCGCGTTCGCGCGCCCCTGCGGGTCGCGCCGACGGATCCCGAAGCGACCAAGCGCCGCTACTACATCGCGAACGACGACCACACCGACTACATGTGGTCCGCGACCGACACCGAGTACCGCGGCGCGTTCACCCGCATGCTCGACTACTACATGGCGCAGGCGGAGCAGACGGCGTCGGCGCCGTGGGACCTGCGCGGCCGCTTCAACATGGACGGCACGATCTGGGTGTCGGAGTACGAGAAGACGCATACGCCGTCGGAGTTCCAGCGGCTGGTCGGCCACCTGCGCGACAGCAGCCTCACGATGCCGATCAACACCTGCGTCCAACTGTTCGGCGCGATGCCGGCCGAGGCGGTGCTGCGAAGCGGCTACTACGCGGGCCGGCTCGAGCGTCGCGAGAATCTGCGGTTCTCGCTCGTCGTGCCGATGGAGAACCAGACGCTGCCCGGCGGCGTGGCATCGCTGTGGGCGGGCTCCGGCGCGCGCTTCTCCTGGAAGGGCATCTGCGATTGCGCCACGTGCGTCGACGCGAACGACCGCGAGTTCGACATCTACCGGTTCGTCGGCCCGGACGGCAAGGGCGTGCTGATGAAGTGGAACTCGACGTTCTGGGGCAACAAGAGCCTGGGCGGCTACGCCGAGGCCGCCTTCCCGAACGACGCCCTCGACATCATGCAGTCGGACCAGGCCTACCTCAACCGCTGGCCGTATGACGTGCGCGCCGCGTTCGGGTACGGCTGGGACAACGTCGAGACGGAGACCAATGCCTTCCTCGACATCGCGGCCGCGCGCGCCACCTCGAACAACCGCGTCATCGTATCGAACGAGCTCGACTTCTTCCTCGACTTCGAGGCGGCCTACGGCGCCACCCTGCCGACGTTCGGCCACGCGTTCGGCAACGAGTGGGACCTGCTCGTCGCCTCGCTGTCCGAGCCCACCGCGAAGATGAAGCGGGCCGTCGAGAAGCTGCGCACCGCCGAAGCGCTGGCGACGGTCGCGTCGCTGTACGACCCCGCCTTCATGGCCGGCCGCGAGGCCGCGCGCGACAGCATGACGCTGGGGTGCGGGCTCTACTACGAGCACTCGTTCTCGGACGGCCCGGGTGTCACCCAGCAGGAGCGCGCCACGTGGGAACGCTCGATCCAGGCGGGCGTGACGTCGTACGTCGAGACCCTTCACGCCGACGCGCTCGCGCGACTGGGCACGCTGATGCCGGGGAGCGCCGGCGCCCAGCGCTTCGCGGTGTTCAACCCGCTGTCGTGGACACGCACGGACGTCGCCGATCTCGACATCCAGCCGGTCGGCCCGTTCCACGTCATCGATGTCGCGAGCCAGGCCGAGGTGCCGAGCCAGCTGCACGACGGCCGCGTCCGCATCCTCGCGACGGTCATTCCGTCGGTGGGCTATCGCGTCTACGAGGTGCGCAGCGGCCCCGGGCAGCCATTCCTGCCGGCGGTGACGATCGGCGCCGGCTCGCTCGACAACGGCCGGTACCAGGTGACGCTCGGCGGGCGCGGCGAGATCGTGTCGCTGATCGACCACGCCGACGGCGACCGGGAGCTGGTGGCCTCCGGCGGCGCGGTCAATGACATCGGCAGCGGCACGGGCCTCGTGTTCGTCGAGGAGACAGGGCCGGTCTCGGCGACCCTGCACGTGACGTCCGGCGGGTTCCCGGCGCACGAGACGCGCCTGACGCTGTTCGCGGGCGGCATCGATCGCATCGACGTCGAGAACACGGTCACCGAGAACTTCGGCGACGACCTGCTCGCCTACACCTCTGCGTTCGCGCTGCCGGGCGCCGTCATCCGGCACGAGGAAGTCGGCATGATCGCGCGAGTCGCGCGTGCGGCCGACGGCGGCGACTATGCGGACGAGAACGCCCGAACCGACTGGCTCACGCTCAACCACTTCGTCGACCTGTCCCAGGCCTCGCGCGGCGTCACGGTGTCGGCGTGGGACAGCCCGTTCTTCCAGGCGGGCAACAGCACCGTCACGACGCTGGACGCCTCGACACCGACCGTCCGCTGCCTCGTCGGCATGACGCTGCCGTGCGCCTCGGGCATCTCGGGCCAGGACGGCGACACCCAGTTCCTGCGCCGCTTCGCGTTCCGCGCCCACCCCGCGTGGAATCCGGCGGAGGCGATGCGCTTCTCGCTCGCGCACCAGAATCCGCTCGTGTCGACGCCGGTGACCGGTGCGGACACCGCACCGCTGCCGGCGGGCAGCTTCAGCCTGGTGTCGCTGCAGAGCTCCGACGTGCTGCTGTGGGCGCTGAAGCCCGCCGAGGAGGGGATCGGCCAGGGCGTGATCGCCCGCGTGTGGAACCTGGCCGACGCGCCCCGCACGGCGATACTGGACCTGCCGAACTACGTGGTCGCCGACGCACGCACGACGACGCATCTCGAGACCAACATCGCGTTCGCGACCCGCTCGGGCAATGCCGTCGCGGAGCCGCTCGAGCGCCAGGAGATGCACACGTGGCGGCTGTACCCGATCTCCACGTCGCTCGGCGTCGTCGGATGCGACGGGCCCGACATCGGCTTCTCGGTGTTCCCGAATCCGGGCACCCGCGACGGCGAACGCACCGTGACGCTCACGCTGGCGCGCGCGGCGAAGGCGCACCTCACGGTGCACGATCTGCGCGGCGCGCGGATCGCGACGATCGCCGACGGCATGTACCCGGCGGGGCGCCACGAGTTCCACTGGCGCCCGGGGGGGCGGGTCGCCCCCGGCGTCTACTTCGTGCGCGGCAAGGTGGACTGCCAGGTCATCGTGGGACGCACGCTCATCGTCCGTTGAACCCAGGCCGTCAGCGCCGCAGCGGGAAGTTCCAGCCGGCGATGACCTTGAGCGACGGCACGTCCGAATCGCCCACGCCGAGCTTCAATTCGGTGAAGAAGATCGAGCTCGACCGCGTCGGCACCGTCGTGCCGAGGATGATGTTGGCACCCACCGCCGTGTCCGACTCGTCGCGGAAGGGCGCCGGAAGGTCGACCGACACGAAGTTCACGGCCACGCCGAACCCCAGGTAGGGCGCCCAGTCGGAATCGCTGAGCGTCAGGTGGTAGTGGCCGTCCACGGCGAGGGCGACGACGGTCTGGTGATCGCCGAGCCCGATCTCGAGGTTGGGATCGAACGTGACGCGGGGCGCCAGCTCGGCCGTCATGACCTGGCCGCCGATCACCAGCTGCTCGGGATCGAAGCTCACGCCGAAGCGGGGGCCGAACATGGGACCGCCGCTCCAGTGCTCCGCGGCGTGCGCCGCGATCGGCAGGGCCAAGGCGGCAAGGGTGGCGAGAAGCAGGGCGATGCGACGAACCATGAGCACCATGAGGCACCTCGTGCGAAGGGTGGAAGACGGGCGCGCAGGATAGTGATCGCACCCTCCGCCGCGCAACCGGAGCGAGGCGAAACCCTGGCCGCGACCGTCACGCGCCCGTGGGAACACGCTCCGCGGGATGCGTGCCGCAACGCGACGCGGTAGGCTCCGCGATCATGCGCTCACTCCTCATCGCCGTGCTCGTGCTCGCCGCCACCGCGCCGGCCTCGCGCGCCGAGATGCCCGCCGATGCCCGCGCGGTGGTCGATCGGTACGTCGCAGCGGCGGGCGGCCGCGCCGCGTTCGACACGCTGCGCACCGTGCGCGTTCACGCGCGCGTGCGCGCGCTCGGCCTCGAAGGCGCCACGACGACGTACATCGAACGCCCGGGACGCCGCGCGAGCTACACGCGACTCGGACCGTTCGACATCCCCGAGGGCGTGGCCGACTCCGCCGGCTGGCGCGCCGACCCGAGCGGCAAGATCAATCCCCTCGACGGCCAGGACCTCGAGGACGCCCGCGCCTCGACCTGGTTCGAGGGCCTGATGTGGCTCACGCCCGGCGAGGGTGGCGGCCGCGTACAGGTCGCCGGCACGGATCGCGATTCCGCCGGCGCGTACACGATTCTCGAGATCACGCCGCCGATCGGGAAACCGCGGCGCTACTGGTTCAACCGCGCGACGGGGCTGATCGACCGCGAGAGCATGAAGCACGACCAGCAGACGATCCGCGGGCGCATGTGGGACTACCGCAGCGTCGGTGGGCGCCTGGTCGCGTTCCAGAG
>JANLWK010000162.1:0-1985 GCA_031364505.1 Candidatus Eiseniibacteriota bacterium
AGTCCGGCAGGCCAGGAGCAGCTTCGGGCTACACTTCTCCGCCGCGGGCCGTTAGCTCAGTTGGTAGAGCAGGGGACTCTTAATCCCAAGGTCGAAGGTTCGAATCCTTCACGGCCCACCTTGCCCGCAAGATCGAAAATCCGCGGGAGCGGATTTTCGATCGCGTAGACCCCTGAAGGGGCGGCTCCGCCGCCCGGTCGCTTCCGCGGTGTTGCGGTTCGGGCCCGGTTTCGCCCCATCGTCTGTGGTTAGGTTTGCACGAACGCAAGACCTGGCCCCGGTCCTAGTCGTACACCGTCGGAGTAGGGGCAGATTCGCCTCAAGCGAGCGGAACAGCGAGAAGTCCCCGTATGCAGGGGCCTCGTTGTCCTTTCGACAACGAGCGATTGGCGGTACAGGGCTCGAACCAGTGAACTCTCGCGAACCCGACGGCCACAGAACTTCTCGCCGTCTCATGTTGCGTCTACCGCCGCCGGCCCTTGACAGCAGTCCCTCATATGTATGATCATCATAACTATGACGGATCCGAAGAGGCAGGTGCCGCTGCTGTTGCTCGCGGATGGGCCGCCGGTACGACGGATCCCTCTCGCACTCGCCCGGCGGTTCTTCCAGATCTGCACCGGCGCGAGCGCCGAGGCTGTGACCGAGGCCGATCTGACCCCGCTCGAGTTCGCGGTGATGGCCTACGTGAACTCGACCGACGGCGAGCCCGACATCGACCAGAGCGCCCTGGCGGCGCGGCTTGGTGTCGACCGGAACAGCACAAGCCTGCTCGTCGGGAGCCTCGAGTCGAAGGGGCTACTCGAGCGACGAGTCAGCGATGCCGATCGCCGAGCCCGGCTCGTTCGACTCACGCCGCGGGGCGAGAAGCTCTTTACCAAGCTCCATCCGAAGGCGATCGAGCGTCAGGAGCAGGTCCTCGACGTGCTGGATCCTGCAGAGCGCGACGTCCTGCTCGACCTGCTCGTGCGGGTCATCGAAGCCAACCGTGACCTGGCGCGACCAGGGGCGGGACGCCGAAAGCGCAGCGTCAACGGACAGACCACGTGAACAAGGAGAGGAGAACGGCTATGCAGACCATGGAGATCCAGGCCACACCCGCGCCGGTCCAGATCGATCCGGCTCGAACCGCGGTAATCGTCATCGATATGCAGAACGCCTTCGGCTCGCCGGGCGGCATGTTCGACAAGGCCGGAATTGGCATCAGCGGCATCCAGGCCGCCGTCGCGCCGACGCGAGCGGCAGTCGAGGCAGCCCGCCGAGCTGGAATGAAGATCGTCTACTTGAAGATGGGCTTCTTGCCCGACCTGTCCGATTTCGGCGCGGAGGACGTGCCGAACGGCCATCTCTTTCTTCACCTCGGCGTCAAGGACGGTGTGCTGGCGCGAGACGAGTGGGGCACCAACATCCTCGACGAGCTCGCACCAGGTGACGACGACACGGTCCTCTACAAGACTCGATTCAGCGGCTTCTACCGGACGGAGCTCGATGAGCTCCTCAAAGGCTCGGGGATCAAGCACCTGATCGTGACGGGCTGCACGACGAGCATCTGCGTCGAGTCCACCGTCCGCGACGCTTTCTTCCGCGACTACCACTGCGTGGTCCTCGAGGACTGCACAGCCGAACCCATGGGCGCCAACCTCAGTCGCAGCAACCACGACGCGACGATCCTGCTCGTGGAGCGCATCTTCGGGTCGGTCTCGACATCAAGCAACTTCATCGACGCACTCCACGCTGCCGAAGCAGCGCCCGCCGTAGGGGTCGCACCGTAGCGTCGGGCGCCCTCCTTGTCGCCAGGCTTTCCTCCGGCGTAGTCTTGCCTTTCCGAGAAGGAGGCGAGAGTGAACGCCACGCCACCAACTGAGACGCGAGTCGTCGGCTCCGTTGCCTCTTTATGGCGCTATCCGGTCAAGTCGATGAGGCCGCCAGCGGACGCGCGGATGGCCTTGCCGCCCCGCGCCTCGGGCATGTTGGGCAGATAGCCC
>JANLWK010000167.1:0-21599 GCA_031364505.1 Candidatus Eiseniibacteriota bacterium
CGACGATCGAGAAGCTCGCCACGCTCGAGCCGGCCTTCGCCGCCGACGGCACGGTGACCGCGGGGAACTCATGCCCGACCAGCGACGGCGCCTCGGCGTTGCTCGTGGCCTCGACCGACGCGGTGGAGGCACTCGGCCTCACGCCGCTCGGGCGGTACGTCGCCTACGCCGTCTCCGGCGTGGATCCCGCGCTGATGGGCATCGGGCCCGTTGTTGCGGTGCCGCGCGCGCTCGCGCGCGCGGGGCTGGCGCTGGCCGACATCGATCGCATCGAGTTGAACGAGGCGTTCGCCTCGCAGGTGGTGGCGGTCGTTCGCGAGCTGCGGCTGCCGGAGGACCGGGTCAACCCCAACGGCGGTGCCCTGGCACTCGGCCACCCGCTCGGGGCGACCGGCGCGCGGCTCGTCGGCACGTTGCTGCGAGATCTCGCCCGCACCGGCGGCCGCTACGGCCTCGCCACGCTGTGCGTGGGGGGCGGCATGGGGGCGGCGATGGTCCTCGAGCGCGCGGCGAACCCGCCCGCCTTCGCGTAGGCGAGTAGCCTTGCTTCCACTTCGAAAGGACCCGGCAGTGTGCCATCGACGAAGAATTGGGGTCGCGCTGCGAGCATCCGCCTGCAGCGTGAGATCGATGTTTTTGGCCATCGTTCCCGTAATGCTGGCGGGGCTCCTGCATTCGCCTGCCGGGTCGGAATCATGGGCGGGTCCGTCTCCGAACACCGTGTTCCAATTCCAGAAAGACAACCAGAGTCACCCGTGGCTCCGTATCACGACGGATTCTGGACGGGTCGAACGCAAGGTCCTTCGACTCGACGATGCGGGGCTTCACGGCATCTCGACACGCGAAGGCGTACGACTACCGGAATCGATCGCATGGAGCCGGATCGGACGGATCGACGAGGTCCTCACGGGCGCGGGGCCTTGGAGCAAGGTGGGCACGGTGACATTGGGACTCCTTGGCGCGGGCCTGGGCAATGCGCTCGGCGCCCCCAGCGACCGGGGCGGCACGTTTGCCGTGATGGGGCTGATGGTGTTCGGAGGCGCCGGCGGCTATGCCGGTAGCCGATTCGGCTCGCGATTTCGTTCCGAACGCAACTGGTACATAGCGGATACCACGCGCCACGTGGAGACGGTGGCGCAGATCGAGTCGCCGTCGCTCGAGGCCACGCCCGTCGCGAATCGCGCGGTGCTTCGTGCCTGCGATCGGATCGGCCGCAATGAGCGGTTTCGTGCCCACGGGGCGTTCGGGTCGTTCGAGGGTTACGCCGACATCGCGGGCCCGCAGGGGCTCGAATCCCTGCATGCGCATCGGCCTCGAGCCGGCGGTCCGGCGGTTCCCCAGCGGATCACGTGGGACCAGATCGATCGGGTCGAGGTGCGCGGCGGCAGCGCCATGCGGGGCGCACTGGTCGGCGGCGCGACCTTCGCGGCCGTCGGCGCGGTCCTGGGGATGGCGGCGATCGCGCTGTCCGAAGGTACGGACGTCTCGGTGGGCGGAGGCGCGGCGCTCGGAGCCCTGTACGTCGCGCCGGTCGGCATCGGGCTCGGCGGGCTGAGCGGCCTGGCCATTCGGCGCTGGGTCAGGGTCTACCAACGCCCGTGATCATGCGGCCCGCGGGCTTGCCCGTGGCGGGCGCGAATGCGACATTGCCGTTTCCCATGACCACTGCCGCGGTGACCGCCGATCAGCTCGCCGACCTGCTCCAGACGCTCGTGGACATCCCGAGCGTGACGGGCAACGAGGGGCCGATCGCCGACTGGATCGCCGCCCGGCTCGAGGGCCGGCCCGGCGGCGAGCTCACGCGCTCGGGGCATGGCGTGGTGTGGCGGTCGGCGCCCGGTCGCGAGGCGAAGCCGCTCGTCGTGCTCGCCGGGCACATCGACACCGTGCCGGCGCAGGGGAACGCGGTGGCTCGCCGCGACGGCGACCGGCTCTACGGGCTCGGCACCACCGACATGAAGTCGGGCGACGCGGTGATGCTGGCGTTGCTCGAGACCCTACCGCTCGACCGGCTGCGCGTCGACCTCGCCGCCGTGTTCTACGACGCCGAGGAGGGGCCGCACGACCGGAACGGGCTCGGGCGCATCCTTCGCGAGATGCCGTGGCTCACGCAGGCGTCGCTCGCGATCCTGCTCGAACCGACGGATCTCAAGATCGAGCTCGGCTGCAACGGCGTGATCAACGCCGAGGTCACCGTGCGGGGAAAAAGCGCGCACAGCGCGCGGCCGTGGTCCGGGATCAACGCCGTCGAGCGCGCCGCGCCCTGGCTCCAGTCGATCACGCGATTCGAGTCGCGGCCGGTGTCGTTCGAAGGCGCCGAGTTCGTCGAGACGCTGCAGGTCACGACCCTGCGCTCGGGCCGCGCCCGCAACATCGTGCCCGACGAGCTGGTCGCGAACCTCAACTACCGCGTGCCGCCCGATCGGACGCTCGCCGACGCCGAGCGCGTGCTGCGCGCCATGGTGCCGCCCGACTTCGAGTTCAACATCGTCGACCGCGCCGCCCCGGGCCGCGTGTGCATCGATCATCCCGAGGTGCGCGCGTTCCAGCAGCGCTTCGGGGCGAAGATCGCGGGCAAGCAGGGCTGGACCGACGTCGCCCGCTTCACCGAGGCCGGCATCCCCGCGTTCAACTTCGGCCCCGGCATTCCCGAGCTGTGTCACCAGGCCGCCGAGTACTGCCCGGTCCCGAATCTCGAGACGGCGTATCGCTGGCTCGCCGACTTCCTCACGGTGTCCGCGTGACGACGATCTCCTCGAAGCCGGGCCCCATTCATCCGCTGCTGCGCAGCGGCGAGGACTACCCGTTCGTCAAGCTGGACAAGCGCTGCAAGGAGCTGGCACCCGCCGGCGTGGCGGTGCTCAACTTCAGCATCGGCGATCCGCGCGAGCGCACGCCCGAGTTCATCCGCGACGCGCTTCGCGCCGCCGTGCCCGAGGTGTCGAGCTACCCCGCCGTCGCCGGCCTGCCCGAGCTGCGGCGCGCGTGCGCGGGCTGGGCGCAGCGCCGCTTTGGCGTCGCGCTCGATCCGGACACGCAGATCCTGCCCGTCAATGGGACCAAGGAAGGCATCTACCTGCTCGCGCAGGCTCTGATCGGCGACGACGCCCGCAACGTCGTCGTCGTGCCGTCGCCCGCCTACCCGGTGTACGAGCCCGGCGCGCGCTTCGCCGGCGCCGAGGTGCACGCCGTGGCGCTGCGCGCCGAGGATGGCTGGCGCTTCGATCCGGACCGAGTGCCCGACGCGGTGTGGGAGCGCACGGCGCTGCTGTGGCTCAACTCGCCGCACAACCCGACGGGCGCCATCGTGCCGTTCGCGACACTCGAGCGCATCGCCGAGCGCGCGCGCCGCCACGGATTCTGGGTCGCCGCCGACGAGGCCTACGCCGAGGTGTTCTTCGACGCCGTGCCGCGCTCGATGCTCGAATGCGGCACCGACAACGTCCTGGCGCTCCACACGCTGAGCAAGCGTTCCGCGATGACCGGCTACCGCTCGGGATTCATGGCGGGTGACGAGCGCCTGATCACGGCGTTGCGCCGGTTCCGTCCGAACGTCGGCGTCGCCACGCCCGAGTTCGTGCAGCGCGCGGCGATCGCCGCGTGGAACGACGACGACCACGCCGCCGGCCAGCGCGCGCTCTACGCCGCGAAGCGCGAGCTGCTCAAGCGCGAGTTCGAGCGCCGCGGCTGGACGATCGAGGCGAGCGAGGCGACGTTCTACCTGTGGGTGAAGGCGCCGGGGGGAGACGACTGGGCGTGGGCCGAGCGCCTGATGAAGAAGGGCGTCCTCGCGGCACCCGGGTCGATGTTCGGCGACGCCGGCAAGGGCTACGTGCGCTGGGCGCTCGTGCCCACGCTCGACGGCTGCCGCGAGGCGATCGCGCGCCTCGACGGCTCCGCGGACGGGGCGAGCGGATGAGCGCGTCCGAGTACCCGATCGCGCGCTGGCAGGAGACGATCGCGTCGGCGTGGGCCGGGACGCTGGCGGTCGATGATCCGTCCGCGCGCGGTGCCGTCGAGGGCACGATGGCCGCACTCGACGCCGGCGACCTCCGGGTCGCCGAGAAACAGGGCGGCGAGTGGGTGACGCACGGCTGGATCCAGCAGGCGATCGGGCTGTACTTCCGCCAGCGGATCTCGAAGACGATCGAAGTCGGGCCGTTCGAGTTCCACGACAAGGTGCCGCTCAAGCGCAATCTCGAGGCGGCGCGCGTCCGCGTGGTGCCGCCGGGGGTCGCGCGCTACGGCTCGTTCCTCGAGCCCGGCGTCATCCTGATGCCCGGCTACGTGAATGTCGGCGCGCGCGTGGGCGAGGGGACGATGGTCGACACGTGGGCCACCGTCGGCTCGTGCGCGCAGATCGGCCGGCGCGTGCACCTGTCAGGCGGCGTCGGCATCGGCGGCGTGCTCGAGCCGCCGCAGAGCCGCCCGGTGATCGTCGAAGACGACTGCTTCGTCGGCTCGCGGGCGATCCTCGTCGAGGGCGTGCTCGTCGAGGAGGCCGCGGTGATCGGCGCCGGCGTCGTGCTCACGGCCTCGACGCCGATCCTCGACGTGCGCGGCACCGAGCCGGTCGAGTTGCGCGGCCGCGTGCCCTCGCGCGCGGTGGTCATCCCCGGCACGCGCCCGAAGCGGTTCCCGGCCGGTGAGTTCGGCACGCCGTGCGCGCTGATCATCGGCGAGCGACAGGCGTCGACCGACCGAAAGACCTCGCTCAACCAGGCGCTGCGCGAGTACGGGCTGGGGTAGGGGCGGCGGGGGCGACGCCTGCCGGGCTGATCGACCGCGCTCCCGCCGCACGCTGCTCCCGGCTGCGGTGATCTACCCGCGGCGCCGCGACGAGCGGTGCGGTCGACCTCTCCGTCGGCCTTCCCTCATCCATCCAAGCTTGGGCGCGTATGTTCGCTCGCGCGCTCGCGTGCTCGCGTGCTCGCGTGCTCTCGCGTCTCTCGCTCGCTCGCGTTTCTCCTCCATGAATCCTGCGCCGAACGTGCACTCGGCTTCCAGTTGATTGTGGCCACGACAGCGCAGCCTGATGCCGTCGACGGTGGCCTGCACCAGTGCGAGCATCTCGGTTGTGGGAAAGCGTGCGGCGATCAGACGCTCGACGTCAAATCGAGTCTTACCCTCTGCCGCGCTCAACAGATCGCGCGCGTTGCCATACGTGAGATAGGGCGCGAGGAGGACGACGCTGCTCAGGTGCAACCGTCCGTTGGCGACTGCCTCGAAGATCGGCGGGAACTGGCGCGCCGTCCGCGCGGCGCGGATCCGTTTCTTGGCGGACTCCTCCGACAGATTGAGCTCACCCAGGCAGTATGCGTACATCGACGGGTAGCCAGCGGGCAGGTACAGGCGGCGGGCGTCGATTTCGGCGACGTGCGCAAGCACGGCTGCCAGCGCGATGCGCTCTTGACCGAGGAGCGCGCGAAGATCACGAACGAGGACGGTGTCGCTGAGACGCGACAGGTCGTAGGTGCGCATGACGACATGCTTTCTTCGGGGGCGCACCGAAGCGTTCGCCGGAGAAGATCCGGCGTGAGGCGGGGTGCGAGTTGTATACCACACCGTGGTCGTCGCGGGGACATCCGTCGTCGCTGTCGCCTCCGCCGCCCTGCGCCCTCCATTGCGGGCACGGACCCGCACGGACGGCCGCAGCCCGCGCCCTCCGTCGCGTGCCTGCCGGACCCGCTGCCGCGCCCCCCGCGCCGCGCCTCCATACGGACTCGGGCCGCATTCCGCGCCGGTTTGATTCTGGCCCCCGCGCCACCTAGATTCCGGCCCTGCTCACCTCGTCGCGCCCACCGACACACATCGAGAAGGGGTCACCCGTTGGCGGTCGTTCGCCTCGAAGGGCTGTCGGTGTTCGGACATCACGGCGCGCGCCCCTACGAGAAGGAGGCGGGCCAGCGGCTCGAGGTGGATCTCGAGCTGTATCCCACCCACGACCGCGCGGAGACCAGCGACCGCCTGGCGGACGCGGTCGACTACGACGCGCTCTATCACACGGTGCGCGAGGTCGTCGAAGGCAAGAGTTTCCACCTGCTCGAGGCCCTCGCGGCCTGCGCGGCGGAGGCGATCCTCGACCGCTTCGCGGTGCGCAAGGTGCGCGTGCGCATCTCCAAGCAGAACCTCGGCTGGACGACCGGCGGGCGCGCGATCATCGAAGTCGTGCGCGAGCGCACGACCTGAGCGCCGCGTGATCGTCTACGTCGGACTCGGCTCGAACCTCGGCGATCGCGGGGCCCAGATCCGCGCCGCCCTGGATCAGCTCGGAGCGCTGCCGGGCACGATCGTGGCGGCGGTGTCGTCGGTGTACGAGACGGCGCCGATCGGCGCCGTCGAGCAGCCGTGGTTCCTGAACGCCGTCGCGCGCCTCGAGACCGAGCTCGAGCCGCGGCAGCTGTTGTGGAATCTGCTGCGCATCGAGCACGCGCTCGGCCGCGAGCGGCGCCAGCTCCGCGGGCCGCGCGTCATCGACCTGGACCTGCTGCTCGCCGACGACCTGGTCCTCGACGAGCCCGGTCTCCGGCTGCCGCATCCCGAGCTCGTGAACCGCGCGTTCGTGCTCGTGCCGCTCACCGAGCTGGACCCCATGCTCGTGCACCCGGAGACCGGCGAGACGATGCTGCGCCACCTGTCGCGTCTCGGCTCGTCGCAGGTGGTGCGCCCCGCGCTCGGGCAGTCCGGCTGACATGGAGAACCGATACATCGTCGTCGAGGGCGTGATCGGAGCCGGCAAGACCAGCCTGACGCGCCTGCTCGCCGAGCGGCTGCAGGGCAAGCTCGTGCTCGAGGAGGTCGAGGAGAATCCGTTTCTCAAGGATTTCTACAAGGATCGCGAGCGCTACGCGTTCCAGACCCAGATGCACTTTCTGTTCAGCCGCTTCCAGCAGCAGCGCAACCTGCGCCAGATGGAGCTGTTCAGCGAGCGCATGGTCGCCGACTACCTGTTCCAGAAGGACCGCATCTTCGCCGGCCTCAACCTGTCCGAGCGCGAATTCGCCCTGTACGAGCGCCTCGTCGGCTGGCTCGAGCTCGAGGTGCTGAACCCGGACGTGGTGGTCTATCTTCAGGCGAGCCCGGACATCCTGATGCGGCGGATCGCGCGGCGCGGCCGCCCGTTCGAGAAGGACATGGACCCCGGCTACATCAAGCAGCTCAACGAGGCGTACAATCATTTCTTCTTTCACTACGTGGGTGCGCCGCTCCTGGTCGTGAACACGAACGCCATCGATTTCGTCAACAATCCGGACGATTTTGAGGACCTGCTCGATCGCATCCGGTCGCATCGCCAGGGCACCACCTACTACCAGCCCATCGTGGGCGAGGAGACGCCATGAGCCAGGAGCCGACGCTGGGCGCGAAGCCCGCGCCGAGGTCGAAGATCACCGCTCCGGCCATCGTGGAGCTGAAGCGGAAGGGTGAGCTCATCACCGTGCTCACCGCCTACGACTTCCCGACCGCGCGCTACGCCGACGAGGCGGGCGTCGAGATGCTGCTCGTCGGGGACAGCCTGGGCACGGTGATCCTCGGCTACGACAGCACGCTGCCGGTGACGATGGAGGACATGCTCCACCACGTCCGCGCGGTCACGCGCGCTAGACCTAAGGCGCTGGTCGTCGGGGACCTGCCGTTCATGTCGTACCAGGTGAGCGCCGAACAGGCCGTGATGAACGCCGGCCGCATGGTGCAGGAGGGCGGCGCCGACGCGGTGAAGCTCGAGGGTGGCACGCGCGTCGCCGAATCCGTCCGGCGCATCGTCGACATCGGCATCCCGGTCATGGGGCACCTCGGGCTCACGCCGCAGTCCGTGCTCGCCTTCGGCGGGTACAAGGTGCAGGCCCGCGGAGAGGCCGACCAGGAGCGACTCGTCGAGGAGGCGAAGCTGCTCGAGCGCTCGGGCTGCTTCGCGCTCGTGCTCGAGGGCATTCCGGCGCGACTCGGGGCGCTCGTCAGCCGCGAGCTCTCGATCCCCACCATCGGCATCGGCGCGGGACCGGGCTGCGATGGCCAGGTGCTCGTGTCGCACGACCTGCTCGGGCTCTACCACGGACGCACGGCGAAGTTCGTGCGGCGGTACGCCGAGCTCGGCGCCGACGCGCGCAAGGCGTTCGGGCAGTTCGTGGCCGACGTGAAGTCCCGGACGTTCCCGTCGGACGCGGAGTCCTATTGAAGCGCCGGCCGCTGCGGCTCGCCCGCACCGTGCCCGAGGTGCGGCGCCACTGCGGCGGCTGGCGTGCACGCGGTGAACGCGTCGCCTTCGTGCCGACGATGGGCGCGATCCACGAAGGCCACCTGAGCCTCGTGGACGCCGCGCGCCGCTCCGCCGAGCGCGTCGTCGTGAGCGTGTTCGTGAACCCGCTCCAGTTCGGCCCGCGCGAGGACTACCGACGCTACCCGCGGCCGCGCGCCCGCGATCACGCGTTGCTGCGCACGGCGGGCGTCGATCTGCTGTGGGAGCCGGGCGTCATGGACCTTTACCCGGCCGGCGAGCGCACGCGCGTGCGCGTGCCCGACCTGGACGCGGTGCTCGAGGGCGAGACGCGGCCCGGGCACTTCGAGGGCGTTGCGACGGTGGTGCTCAAGCTGCTCAACGTCGTGCAGCCCGACGTGCTGTGGATCGGGCAGAAGGACGCGCAGCAGGCGCGCATCATCGAGCGCATGGCCGCCGACCTGTTCCTGACGGTCGTGGTCAAGCGCGGCGCCACGGTGCGCGAGCCCGACGGGCTCGCGATGTCGTCGCGCAACGCCTACTTATCGGTGCGCGAGCGGGCCGACGCCGTGGCGCTGTCGCGCGGGCTCGAAGCCGCGCGCCGGCTGCTGACGAAGGGCGAGCGGTCGGCCGCCCGGCTCGTGCGCGCGGTGCGCGCCGCCTGGCAGCGGCATCCGCTCGTGCGCGAGGACTACGTCGCCGTCGTCGACGCGCGCAGTCTCGAGCCCGTGCGCACGGTCGAGGGCCGCGTGCTCGTCGCCGTGGCGGCCCGCGTGGGCCCGGCGCGGCTGATCGACAACCTGGAGTGGGCGCCCCGATGACCGGCATGCATCATCCCGACGTGGCGGCGATCGTGCTCGCGGCGGGGCAGGGGACGCGCATGCAGAGCGACCTCGCCAAGGTGCTGCACCCGATGGCGGGCCAGCCGCTGCTCGCGCACGTGCTCGGGACACTCGACCGGCTGGGCGTCGGCCGCGTGCTCGTCGTGATCGGGCACCAGCGCGAGCGCGTGCGCGAGGCGTTCGCCGAGGCCGACGTGGAATGGGTCGTCCAGGCCGAGCAGCGTGGCACCGGCCACGCCATCCTCCAGGCCGGGCCCGCGCTCGAGGACTTCGAGGGCACGCTGCTCGTTGTCTGCGGCGATACCCCGCTGCTGCGCGCCTCGACGTTGCACGAGCTGCTCGCCGGCCACCGGCAGTCGGGGGCGGCGGTGACCGTGCTGTCGATGCGGCTGCCCGATCCGACGGGCTACGGCCGCATCGTCCGCCGCGAGGACGGCGGCATCCGCGCGATCGTCGAGCACCGCGACGCCGACGCCGCGGTGCTGGCGATCGACGAAGTGAACTCGGGCATCTACGCGTTCGAGTACCCGGCGCTCGTCACCGTGCTGTCCGAGCTGACGGCCCACAACGACCAGGGCGAGTACTACCTCACCGACACGGTGTCGCTGCTCCAGCGCGCCGGCCGCCCGGCCGCCGTGGTGTGCGCGCCGGACTACCGCGAACTGCTGGGCATCAACACGGTGGATCAGCTCGCCGAAGCCGAGCGCATCCACTCGCAGCTCGGCACGGGGCACCTGCGGTGAGCGCGCGGCGCGGACTCGACCGCATGTGGTCGCCGTGGCGCATGGCCTACATCGAGCGTTCGGCGAGCGAGCCCCCAACGAGCCGCACGGCGAGCCCTGCAACCCGCGGGCGGGCCGCGGGTGCCGCGGCGCGCGCGCTCTCGGCGCGTGCGACGGCGGCCTGCCTGTTCTGCCGCGTGGCGGCGCGCGCGACCGACCGCGACGACCTGGTGCTCGCGCGGCGTCCGAACGCCGTGCTCATGCTCAACCGCTATCCCTACAACCCGGCGCACCTCATGGTCGCGATCCGGCGCCACGTGCCCTCGTTCCAGGGCTTGAGCCCCGCCGAGGGGGCCGAACTGCTCGAGCTGACGTCCCTTGCGGAGCGCGCGCTGGAGGCGGAGTATCGTCCGCACGGCATGAACGCGGGCGTCAATCTCGGACACGTGGCGGGCGCGGGCATTCCCGGCCACCTGCACCTGCACCTCGTGCCGCGCTGGAACGGCGACACGAACTTCATGCCGGTGGTGGGCGAGACGCGCGTGCTGCCGGAGTCGCTGAGCCGCACGTGGACGCGCCTGCGCCGGGCGATCCGCGCGCTCGGAGCGCCGGCGCCGGCACGCGGCGCACGGAGGCGTCGTGGCTAAGCGACGCGGCGGGTCGGGCATGGCGCTGACGATCGTGCTCGCGATCGTCGTCGTGGCGCTCGGCGCGTCGACCGTGGCGGGCCGCTGGCGGCCGCGGCTGCCGAAGTTGCTGCAGGCCGAGCACCCGCACGTGGTGCGGGTGGAAGTGCTGAACGGGTCCGGAGAGAGCGGCATCGCCTCGCGCGTCGCCACGCATCTCCGCGACGGCGGGTTTCAGGTGGTCGACATCAGGAATGCGGACCGGTCCGACTACTTCGCGACGTTTCTCGTGGCGCGGAGGAGCGACCTGTCCGGCGCGCGTGCGCTGTCCCGGTACCTGGGTGACGCCGCGATCGTTCGTCAGACGTGGGGCCCGGAGCTCGCGGACGTGTCGCTCGTGATCGGCAGCGACCGCAGCCGGCTCCGGCTCGGCGACTAGGTCAAACGGAGGAGGACGACGTGTTCGGTTTCGGCGGTGGCGAGTTGCTCATCGTGTTCGTGATCATCCTGCTGGTGTTCGGACCCAGCCAGATTCCCAAGATGGCGCGCGGGCTCGGCCAGGCGCTGCGGGAGTTCCGCAAGGCGCAGCGGGAGATCACCGACGAGCTGAATGCCGACGACACGAAGAGCGACAAGCCGTCGGATCACAAGCCGCTCAACTGACGCATCGCCCGAAACGACATCGCCGGCGTCCCCTGCAGGGCGCCGGCGATGTCGTTTCGGGGCGTCGCCTAGTAGCTCGAGATCTCGCTGCGGAGATCCTTGACCTTGGCCGTCAGCCGCATCGTGCTCGCATAGTCCTCGAGGAAGCGGCGCTGCATGTTCTCGAGCAACTGCTGCGAGATCTGCTGGCGCTGCGCCTCGAACGCCGTCCAGTCGGGGTCGATGCGCTGGTCGAGCCGCGCGGCGAAGTAGCCGCTGAGACCGCGGATCGGGCCGATGACCTGGCCGGGCTGCGAGCCGAACAGGCTGCCCACCACTTCGGGCGCTCCCTGCAGCCGCGGATCGCTCTGCAGGCGGGTGACGCCGGTGAGCTTCTGGGCGTCGAGGTGCATCGCCGCGGCCGCCTCCTCGAGCGACCGCCCGGCGCGGATCAGCGCCGTGAGCGAATCGGCCCGGGGCTTCAGCCGGTCGAGCGCCACCTCGACCTGCGCGATGCGGCGCAGCGGCTCCGCGATCGCGTCCTTCGGCATCGGGCCCGCCTCTTTCGTGCCGATGAGCTGGACGATGGCGAAGTCGTCGAGCCCTTCGATCACCGGGCTCACCTGGTTGGGCTTCGCGCTGAACGCCCAGTCGGCGACCTCCGGAACGGCGGCGATCTGCTGCGGCGGGCTGTTCAAGTCGAAGTAGTCGGTCTTCGCGGTCGTCAGCGCCTGCGCCACCGCGGCACGGCCGAGCCCGTCCTTCTGGGCCTGCGAGCGCAGCTTGGTCAGCTGCTCGTACTGCTTGCGGATCGCGTCCTCGTCGGGCTTGACGCGGACCATGAACTGCGACACGCGCAGGCCCGGCAGGCCACGCGTCGGATCCACGGCCTTCTCGTTGATGCGGAAGAACAGGAACCGGCCGCCGTCACGCACCGCGTCGGTGACCTGGCCGGTGTCCATCAGCGCCACCCGCGGGCCCAGCTCCGAGCCGAAGTCGGTGGGCGTGAGCACGCGATCGACCACGCCGCCCTGGTCGGCGCCCGGCGCGTCCGAATACTGGCGCGACAGCTCGACGTAGTTCTCGCCGGCGCGCAGGCGCTGCACCAGGCTGTTCGCCAGGTCCTGCGCCGTCTTGATCTCGGCGGGACCGTACGTCTTGGGTACGACGAGCACTTCGAGCTGGCGTTCGGGGCCGGTCCAGAACCGGCTCTTGTAGCGATCGTAGGCGCGCTGGAGGTCGGCATCCGACACCGTCGCCGGGTTGCCCGACAGGTCCGGCACGATCGCGACGAGCGTTCCATTCACGCGCTCGTTCTGGTCGCGGTAGGCCTGCCGCAGCTGAGGCTCGGTGAGCTTGACCGAGGTGAACAGGCGCTCCTGCAGCTTCCGCACCGGCAGCTGGGCGCGGACGCGTTCCTCGAACGCCGACCAGTCGTTGTTCGGGTCCTGCATCGCCGCCCGGTACTTCTGCGGGTCGAACTGGCCGTTCGTGCGGAACGACGGATTGTTCATTAGCTCGGGCGGCGGCGACGACTGGAGCTGGAGCAGCACCTCGCGATCGTGCGCCGTGAGGTTCAGCTCCTTCGCCTTCTGGTCCATCACCCGCTGCAGCACGAGCGCACGGAAGGCCTGGACCTCGAGCGTCTTCATGTCGCGGTCGCCGGGCTCCTGGCCGAAGCGGGCGACGTAGCCCGTGCGCTGGTCGGTGATGGCGTTCTGGTACTCGGTGCGGGTGATGTTCGTGCCGTCGACCGTCGCGACGGCGCTGACCGCCTGGGCACGGCCGCCGCTACTGAGTCCGGAGCCGAAGATGAACACGAAGCCGCCGAGGAACGTCACGACGACCACGATGATCAGAATCCACCAGATCGCCTTGGTGTGTTTGCCGCTGCCACGCAGGTATTCGAGCATTCAATTACTCCGCCGGCACGGAACGGGCCGGAAAGGGTACGCGGTCGGAACGAGAACGGGGGAGTCTATCACGCCGCCGCGAAACGCGCTTCTCCATTGCGGGCGCATGGGTCGTGTGCTACCTCTCGGTCGGGCCCGCCGGGCCTCATAGGAAGGAGCCCCGATGCGCAGTGACGCGCCCGTCCGTCCGGTCGAGGCCGAGTCGGCCGTCCGCACGACGCCGTGGCCGTCGCAGATCCTCGATACGCTGGAGCAGGCCGTCGTGGCGCTCGATCGCGAGCGTCGCGTCATCTACAACAACCGGCGCGTCGAAGAGCTGCTCGGCGTCGAGGCAGGCACGCTCGTGGGCCAGCCCGGCGGCCGCCTGTTCCCCGGCGCCGACGCCCGCTGGCTCAAGGGGGCCTCGCGCGAGCCGCGCGAATTCAAGCTCGAGGCCGAGGGGCGCGAGTTCACGCTCAAGGCCGAGGCGCTCCCGGTGCGCGACGAGGAGGGCGAGTCGCTGGGCTCGGTGATCCTGGGCGAGGCGATCTCGGAATCCGAGGACGGCGAGTTCCAGAAGAAGATCGACCGCCTCGTGTCGCTGGGCGAGCTGTCGGCCTACGTGGCGCACGAGATCCGCAACCCGCTGACCGGCATCCGCACCACGGTCCAGTTCGTCGGCTCCAAGTTCAAGCCGAACGATCCGCGCCGCGAGGACCTGGACGACGTGATCCGCGAGCTCGACCGGATCGAGCAGATCATCACCGGCCTGCTCATGTTCGCCCGGCCGCCCGCGCCGCAAACGCAGCCGTGCGACCTGCACTCGGTGCTCGAGAAGACGCTCGACCTGCTCGAGGCGCAATTCCAGGATGCCCAGATCAAGGTGGCGCGCGACTTCTCGGCCGACCTCCCGCAGGTGATCGTGGACCCGGACCTGACGCAGCAGGTGTTCCTGAACCTGTCGCTGAACGCCATCCAGGCGATGCCCGAGGGCGGCGAGATGACCGTCACCACGGGGCTGCGCCGCTATCGCACGCGCCGCTCGGTCGTCGACGTGTCGTTCGGCGACACCGGCGTGGGCATTCCGAAGGAGCTGATGGAGCGGATCTTCGACCCATTCTTTACAACGCGCTCCATGGGAACGGGGCTCGGTCTGTCGATTTCCGTGCAGATCGTGCGCGACTCGGGTGGAGTCATCACGGCGCGCAACAACGCCGGCGGGGGCGCCACGCTCCGCGTCTCCTTCCCGGTGTCCGCGGATGCCGGGGGCCGGGCGGAGGACGGCGCCGCGTGAAGCTCAACCTGCTGATCGTCGACGACGAGCTGCTGATCCGGAAGTCGCTCGGCAAGGTGTTCCGCGCGAGCGGATATGTCGTGGAGGCGGCGAGCACTGGGGCCGAGGGGCTCGAGAAGGTCCAGACCCTCAGGCCGCAGGTGATGATCCTCGACATGCGGCTGCCCGACACTGACGGCCTGTCGGTGTTGAAGCAGGCGCGGCAGATCGACCCGCTGCTCCAGGTGCTCGTCATCACGGCCTACGGCGACGTCCAGTCGGCCGTCGACGCGATGAAGGCGGGGGCCTGCGACTTCCTGCGCAAGCCGTACGAGATGGAGGACATCGTCCTCGCCATCGAATCCGCCGGGCGGCACTTCCGCCAGGCCAGCCAGCTCGACCTCTACCGGCGCCGCGCCTGGGAGTCGTACACCGGCGAGGAGATCATCGGAGACTCCGCGCCGATGAACCACGTGCGCGACCTGATCGACAAGCTCGTGCGGAGCCAGGCGACGTCGGTGCTGATCACCGGCGAGAGCGGGACCGGCAAGGAATTGGTCGCCCGCGCGATTCATTACCGCAGCGATCGCGCCCAGGCGCCGCTCATGGAGGTGAACTGCTCCTCGTTCCACGAGAACCTGCTCGAGAACGAGCTGTTCGGCCACGAGCGCGGGGCCTTCACAGACGCGAGCAGCACCAAGAAGGGGCTCGTCGAGCTGTGCGACGGCGGCACGCTGTTTCTCGACGAGGTCGCCGACATGTCGATGCCGACGCAGGCCAAGCTGCTGCGGTTCATCGATCACCGAAACTTCAAGCGGGTCGGCGGCGCCCAGGACATCAACGTCGACATCCGGATCGTCGCGGCGACGAACAAGGACCTCGAGGTCGAGGTGCGCACGGGTCGGTTCCGCAGCGACCTCTACTTCCGCCTCAAGGTCGTCAGCGTCCACCTGCCGCCGCTGCGCGAGCGCGGCGACGACGTGATGCTGCTGGCCCATCACTTCATCCGCGAGTTCGCGCGCAAGTTCCAGAAGCCGTTCGAGGACGTCATGCCCGACGTCGCCCAGGTGTTCGGCCAGTACGCCTGGCCGGGCAACGTGCGCGAGCTGCGCAATCTCGTCGAGCGGGTCGTGCTGCTCGAGGACGGCGACGCGTTCAGGCTCGAGCACATGCCGTCCGAGCTGATCGGCCGGTCGGTCACGTCGGTGCGCACGGAGGATGGCCGCTCGGTCAGCCTGCCGACGCTGGCGCAGATGGAAGCCGAACACATCGCCGAGGTCCTGCGACTCACGGACGGCAACAAGAGTCGCGCGGCGCGCGTGCTCGGCATCTCGCGACAGGGGTTGATCGAGAAACTCAGACGACTGCGACTCGAGGAGCCCGTCGGTCGTCAAGTATCTTGACACTCACCATTTTGTGGACAGTGACTCGCATCGCGCATGTTCACTTGCGCTTGCTGGCGGCACACGCGCCTCGCGGATGATCTTCACGCGCATCGCGCGCACCACACGCCGCCGCCCTCCTCCACACGCGCGATTCATCGCCGTCGATTTCATGCAGTGAATCCGCGCATGAGATCGCATTCGCGACATCGCGCCTCCTCGGCGTGATGGAACTGGCACGACCGGTGCTAGTTGGAATATCTCGAACCACGCGTGGCACTCGGGAGCTTGCGCGTGCGGTCGTGCGGGCCGAGTTGATTGAGCCCGCGATCGGAAGTCTTACGCGGCGGCCTGTTCGCCGCACCAGTGACCCTCGAGGAGGTGATTTCCATGGCGAAGAAGAAGGCCGCGAAGAAGAAGGCCACGAAGAAGAAGGCCGCGAAGAAGAAGAAGTAACCCTACATATTGGACCTGGCACGTCCGCGGGGATTGGTCGACATCCTCTGTTGATCAGTCCCCGACCTTTTGTGTGCCGGGTTGGGTGAACAGGACCGGGGCTGCGTCAGGGCTGGCCGATGGCTCCCGGTTCGAGGCTCCGGCCCGCTCATGGATGGGCGGGCCGTTGCATTTGTCCCGTTTGCTATAGTCGGCGTCCCGACGTGACTCCGACTCCTCAGCGCGACGCACCCGACACCCCCGATGTTCCGCAGCGGATCGAGGTCCGCGGCGCCCGCCAGCACAACTTGAAGGGCGTGGACGTCGATTTTCCGCGCGGGCAGTTGTCAGTGATCACCGGCGTGTCGGGTTCCGGCAAGTCCTCGCTCGCGTTCGACACCCTGTACGCCGAGGGCCAGCGGCGCTACGTCGAGTCGGTCTCGGCCTACGCCCGGCAGTTCCTCGAGCGCCTGCCCCGGCCGGACGTCGAATCCATCCACGGGCTCACGCCGGCCGTGGCGATCCAGCAGGCGGCGCCCGCCCGCAGCGCGCGATCGACGGTCGGCACCGCCACCGAGGTCTACGATTTCCTGCGGCTGATGTTCGCCCGGCTGGGCGTCGTTCACTGCGGGAGCTGTGGCGAGCCGGTCCGCGCCGACAGCCCGTCGTCGATCGCCGCCGAGGCGCGCGGCTGGCCCGACGGCGAGCTGGTGGTCGTGCTGGCGCCGTTCGGCCTGTCCGAACGCATCGCATGGGAGGAGCAGGCGGGGCATCTCGTGACCGCCGGCTACACGCGGATCTGGATCGGTGATGCCGTCGTGCCGCTCGACCCGTGTCCCCGGCTGCCGCGCGGGACCCGCGAGATCCGGCTCGTCATCGACCGCTTCACCTGGCGCGCCGGCGAAGCCGAGCGGCTCGCCGACTCGGCGGCGCAGGCGTTCCGGCGCGGCGAGGGGCGGCTCGAGCTCAAGCGCGGCGGCCGGCCCGCCGAGCGGAGGAGCGAGCGATGGGAGTGCTCGAACTGTGGCACGCCGGCGATGCGCCCCGAACCGGCGCTGTTCTCGTTCAACAGCCCCCTCGGCGTGTGCCCGGAGTGCAAGGGGTTCGGCAACGTGCTCACGTTCATGCCGGAGCGCATCGTGCCCGATCCGTCGAAGACGCTGAACGAGGACGCCATCCGCGTGTGGGCCGGCTCGTGGCGGAAGGTGTTCCGGCCAAAGCTCGAGGCGTTCGCGAAAGCCGAGGGCATCCGCCTGGACGTGCCGTGGAAGAAGCTGCCGGCCGCCCACCGGACGATGCTCATGCACGGCGCGGAGGGATTCCGCGGCGCGATCCCGTTCCTCGAGCGGCTGCAGCGAAAGTCGTACGACGTCGGCAACCGGTTCCTCGTGCGGAAGTACCAGGTCGCGCTGCCGTGCCGCGCCTGCGGCGGCACGCGGCTCCGCTCCGAGGCGCTCAACGTTCGCCTCGCGGGCCGCAACGTCGCCGAGGTGAACGCCATGACCGTCGCCGAGGTCGCCGCGTTCCTGCGTCCGCTCGAGTTCTCGGCCTCCGAGCGTGAGATCGCGGGCCCCGTGCTCGGCGAGCTCGAGTCGCGGCTCCGGTTCCTCGAGCGCGTCGACCTGGGCTACCTGACGCTCGACCGGCTAACCCGCACGCTTTCCGGCGGCGAGGCGCAGCGCATCGAGCTGGCGAACGCGCTCGGCGCCAACCTGTCCGAGACGCTCTACGTGCTCGACGAGCCGACGGTCGGCCTCCATCCGCGCGACACGTCTCGGCTCGTCGAGATCCTGGACGAGCTGGCGGGCCGCGGAAACACGCTGGTCGTCGTCGAGCACGAGCCGATCGTGATGCGCGGCGCCTCCTACGTCGTGGACCTGGGACCCGGCGCGGGCGACCACGGCGGGCGGGTGCTCTACGCCGGCCCCGGCGGCGACGCGCTGGCGACCGTCGACACCGAGACCGCGCGTTACCTGCGCGGCGAGCGCACCGTGCGTCGCGAGCGCATCGCCGCCGCGCCCGACGCATTCCTCACGCTCGAGGGCATGACCCACCGCAATCTCAAGGACATCACCGTCCGGCTGCCGGTCGGCCGGCTGTCGGCCGTCACCGGTGTGTCCGGCTCGGGGAAGAGCAGCATGGTGGAGGAGGTGTTGTACCGCGTGGCGGCGCTGGCGACCGGCGAGACGGTTCCGGAGCCGCCGGGAGCGCATCGCGCGGTGCGCGGGCTCGAGGGCATCGACCGGGTCGTGATGGTGGACCAATCGCCGATCGGCCGCACGCCGCGTTCCTGCCCGGTCACCTACATGGGCGGCTACGCGGCGCTGCGCGCGATCTACGCCCGGCAGCCCGCCGCGGTCGCGCGCGGGCTCCTCGACGGCGCGTTCTCGTTCAATACCGCGGGCGGCCGGTGCGAGCGCTGCGAGGGCGCGGGCTGGGTCACGGTGGAGATGTACTTCCTCGCCGACATGCAGGTGCCGTGCGACCTGTGCGGCGGCGACCGCTTCCGGCCCGAGGTGCTCGACGTGCGCGTTCGCGGGCTGTCGATCCGCCAGGCGCTCGATCTCACGGCCGATCAGGCGTTCGAGCACTTCGCCACCGAGCCGCGCTTCACGCGCTCGCTCCACATGCTGCGGCGCGTCGGGCTCGGGTACCTGAGGCTCGGCCAGCCGGCGACCCAGCTGTCGGGCGGCGAGTCGCAGCGACTCAAGATCGCGCGCGAGCTGTCGGAGCGCAGCGGGGGAAAGGCGCTCGTGCTGCTCGACGAGCCGACCGTGGGACTCCACTATGCCGACATCCAGCGGCTGCTCGACGTGCTCGGACAGCTCGTGGAGCGCGGCGACACCGTGGTCGTGATCGAGCACAACCTCGACGTGATCCGGAACTGCGACTGGGTCGTCGACCTGGGTCCCGACGGCGGCGAGGGCGGCGGCGGGCTCGTGGCGGAGGGCACGCCCGAGACGATCGTCGCCGCGGCGGACAGCTGGACCGGCCGCTACCTGGCCGATGCGATGACGCTCGCCGGAGCGCCCGCGTTCGCGACGCCGGCCCGGCGCGGCGTCCCCGATGCGAAGCGCCGGCGGGGCGCGGCGAAGAAGGTCGCGACGCGACCGCGATAGCCGTGCGGTGCGGAGTGCGGCCGGCACGGGACGTGCCGCGAGGTGCAGTCAGGGGCGCCATCGGCCGAAAACCAATGGGATGCGCCCCGCCCACTCCCGAATCCAGGTCTCGAGCCTGCCCGCCGTGCTGCTCTTCGTGGCGCTCGCCGTGGCGCTCGGGGGCGGTTCGGCATCCGCCGGTCCCCGCGCGAACGGGCTGTCGTACCTGGTGAACGTCTCGGGCGGCTGCGAGTGGCGGGTGTTCGACCCCGTGCGCGGCACCGAGGCGCGCTACCTCACGTTCGGCACGGAGACGCCCCGCTTTATCCAGTGGGATTCGACCTTCACCCACGTCGGATACGTGATCCGCGACTCGATCTACGACGCCGAGTGGACCCGCGGCGCCCGGCCCCGCGCCGTCGCGGCGTGGCCGAGGCTCGAGGGAACGTGCGACTGGTGGTTCGACGAGAACCGCCTGCGGTGGCGACTCTCGCGCACGGTGGACGGCGATCCCGTCCTGGCGGGCCTGATGGGCGACGGGTATGCGTTCCCGCGCCGGCGCGAAGTCTGGGAGTCGTCGCGCGACGGCGCGGCGTGGCGCCGCGTGTCGATCGAGGACCTGGGCCCCGAGGCGCGCGCCTGCGGAGGCCTGCCGGCCGACGCGCGAGCGACCACCCTCACGCTCGGCGCGCTCGAGGACGACCTCGTGTTCGACGCGCGCGCGCAGCGGGACCCGCCGGCGCCGACGTACGCGCCGCTGGACGAAGTCGAGCCGTCGCGGCGCGATGCCGGCTGGTACTACGTGCCGCTGCACACGACGAGCCATCGCTCGCTGGTGCTGAGGGTCGTCCGCCGCGCGACCAAGGACGCGCACGCGCCGATCTATCTCGTCGACCTGGAGGGCGGCGGGCCGAAGCGGCTGCTGTTCGGCGCGGCTCACGTTCCACTCGACCAGGCCCCGGAGGTCGGCTTCCGCGAGGCGGGCGACTACCTGCTCGTCGCGAGCGGGCGCGCCCACGTGATCGACGTCCGCAGCGGGCTCACGGTGTTCACGACGCCCCCCGGCGCGACGGATGCCGTCTGGGTCGGGGCGTTCGCGCCCTAGCCTACCGGGCCATCCGCGCCGCGCGCGGGGGTGGAGGGGACGTCACCCGCGCAGCGCCTCGTGCAGCTCCCGCTCGCGCGCCAGCTGCGCGGCCTCGGTCACGCCGAGCACGGCGTCCTCCACCACGACGCCACGCAGCAGCTCGAGCGGGACGATCTCGAAGTACACGTTGCGCGGCTGGACACCGGCCGCCGGCGCCTCCCAGATCTCCGCGGGCGGCATCTCGAGGATCTGCAGGGCCGGCGTGTTCGCGGGCAGGAACTTGCGGCGGCCGGCGAGCGCGTAGACGGGCACCGAGTGCTCGCGCGCGGCGAGGGCGGCGGCGTAGGAGCCGATCTTGTTGACGACGCCGCGATCGGTCACGGCGTCCGCGCCGATCCACACCATGGCCGCCTGCGACACGAGCAGCGGCAGCGCGGCGTCGGCGACGAGCCACACGGGAATGCCCGCGGCGGCCAGCTCCGCCGCGGCGCGGCGCCCCTCGAGCCCGGGACGTCCCTCGCCGAGCAGCACGCGCGGGGTGAGCGACCGCTCGTGCGCGAGGCTCAGGGTATCCACGACGACGCGGCTGTGCGACAGCGTCGCGATCCACGCGTCGCGTCGCGTCAGCAGCCGTAACGACGTGTTCGCGAGGGCGACGCGGTCGGCGGCGAGATCGCGCCGCTCGGTCGCACACGATTCGGCGATGCGCGCCCGGAGCGGGGCGACGCCTTCGTCCGGCGCCAGCGCGGTTCGCGCGACGTCGAGCGCGCGGCCGGCGAGCTGGTGCACGATCGCCATCGACGGCTGGCCGGCCTGTTCGGCCCGGAGCCAACCGAGGATCGAACGCTGGAGCGCCGCGGGCGACGACGACACGTCGGTCGCGACGAAGCGATCCAGCCGGTCGAGAAAGCCGAGCGCCACGTCAGTCGACCCGGAGACGCGATCGGTGTCCGTCATCTGGAGTCCTCTGAGTCTGCGAAGG
Organism: Candidatus Eiseniibacteriota bacterium; assembly: GCA_031364505.1. Classification (GTDB taxonomy): domain Bacteria; phylum Eisenbacteria; class RBG-16-71-46; order RBG-16-71-46; family RBG-16-71-46; genus JANLWK01. The sequence goes on from JANLWK010000167.1 coordinate 21,194, forward strand.
GGGCGGGGGGGGGCCGGGAACCGGGCGTTACGTCCGTGGCCGGAGGGCCGGGGAACCGCGCATGACCTCCGGGGCCGCGCTGTGCCTACGGTACAAGGTTTAGCGTCCCCTCCGGTCACGCGCGGTTCCCCGGCCTTACGTACAGGGTGGCGGCCCCTCCGCGGTTCCCAAGCCTGAGCTTCGAGGCCGCTAACGGCGCAATTCCGGCAGCACTATACGGCATCCGGGGGCTGTGCTAAATTGCAGCGTTCCAATCCGTTCGTGTCGCCCGCAGCATCGGGGCACACCCCCGGAGGCGGAGCGGCACGACGCGGAGGTTCGCGATCCCGTGCCGGCCGCGCCGTGGCGTTTCACCACCCGCGTCGACCCCATGACCGCACTCGCCGAACTGATCCAGCACCGGCTG
>JANLWK010000341.1:0-3237 GCA_031364505.1 Candidatus Eiseniibacteriota bacterium
GCTCGCGCTCTGCGATCAGGCGCGCCTCGTCCTGTCCCAGGTGACGCAGCATGTCGGCGCGCCCGCCGAGTTGCTGGGCGTCTTCGGCCGAGCACGCGGCGACGTCCGCCCACGCCGCGAGGCGCGCGTCCATCGCCGCCACCTCCTCGGCGAGCGGCGCGCGATCCCGGCCGCGCCCCTCGCGCCGCGCGTTCGCGTCGCGGAGTGCGGCGACCTGCGCCTTGAGGGCGGATTCGGCGTCCGGGCTCACGCCGGCCGCGGGCTCGAGGCTCGCGGCTTCGCCGCGCAGCCGCTCGATCAGGCCCATGCGTTCGGCGTCGCGATCGAGACGCCGGCGGGCGTCCTCCGTGCGCAGGGCGACGCGGCGGGCGTCGATCGCGCGCATGCGCGAGCGGAGGGCCTGGGCCTGTTCGCCGAGGCGCGCGATCTGCTCGAGCGAGCCCGATACCGCACGGTGACGGTCCTCGAGGCTGTGGATTTCGATGCCCAGCTCGTCGCGCTTGAGCTCGAGCCGCTTGAGCGTGTGGTCGACGGAGATCTCCGAACCCAGCTCCGGGCACGGCACGCGCGCGAGCGCTGAGTCGAGTGCCGCGATCGCCTCGATCGCGCTCGCGTCGCCCGAGCGCGTGTCGGCCGCGCTCTCGAGCCGGGCGCGCAGCGTCGAGGCGCGGCGGTCCTTCTCCTGGTCGGGCACCACGTCGGCCAGCTCGCCCTGGCGCCAGAAGGCGCACTTGGTGAACTCGTCGGCGTCGAGCCCGAGCAGCGTCTGGCCCGCGGAGTACTCGTCACGGTCGGTGAGGAACTCGGGCGTGACGTCCTGGGCGCGGCCGTTCCACACCTGCGTCGTGCCGCGGCCGAAGTCGCGGATGATCGTGTAGGTCTCGCCCTCGCTCTCGACATCCAGCTCGACGCGGTAGGTGCCGCCGTCCCACGGGCGCCACCGGTCGAGCGGGGTCTGCCCGTTGCGGTGCCGCCGGCCGTCGCCGTCGAGCCCGTAGAGCCCCGCGACGATCGCGTGCAGGAGGCTCGTCTTGCCGCGCTCGTTGCGGTCCATCACGAGATTCAGTCGGTCGGCCGCGAAGCGATACTCGCCGCGCAGCACGCCGAAACCGTCGGCCTTGAGCCGGATCAGCTTCATGGCGTGGCCTCCGTGACGGCGACCGCCGCGTCGCCGGCGCCGGCGGCGAGCGACTCGTAGCCGGGCGTCACCTGGCGCAGCCGGAACGCGTCGAGCCCGTAGTACAGCGCGCTCAGCACGCGGGCGCGGCGCTCAGGATCGGTCTCGGCGTCCAGCTCGGCGAGCAGCGCGTGGGCGAACCGATCCTCGGTCGTCGATGGCTCGCGCTCCCGCAGCGTGGCGAGGTCGTAGTCGGGACGCACGCCCGCGAGTCCGAGGCGCAGCGCGAACACGCGCGCCACGACCTCGCCGCCCGGCGCGTCGTATCGCACCCCGCGCACGATGCGGCCGGTGAGCCGCGCGCGCACCAGGTCGCGTGGCGACACGCCTGCGTCGTCGAATGCGGCGAGCAGGCGGCGGTCGATCTCGTCGGCGCTCGCCGCCCCGGTGACGTCCAGTTCGATCGCGTGCATGCGCCGCGAGTCCAGCTCGATTGCCTCGATTCGCGCCGCGCGCGCGCCGGCCGCAGGCGTCCCGAGGATCGTCACGACGAGTGCGCCGTGGGCGCCCAGCTCCGCGGCGTTGAGCGCCACGGGCGAGCCCGCGTAGGCGAGCCGCACCCCCGAGCCGTCGGCGGCATCGATGCGCGAGGCGCGGTGGTAGTGGCCGGCCGCGAGGTATGCGAACGGCGTCTCCAGCGCCTCGGCCGCGGAGAACGGAGCCGTCACGGCCTGGCCCGGCGGGCAGGCGTCCTCGCGCGAGCCGTGGAACACGGCGATGTGCAGGCGGTCGCGGTCGAACGCCGCCGGCGCCGGCAGCGTGCGGGGGCTCAGGGGCCGCTCGAGGTTCGGGGTGTCGCTCACGAACGAACGGCCCCACACCGTCACGGCCGAGCCCATGAGCGCCACCGCGCTCCACGCGGGTTCGCGGAACACGTGCACGTGCGGGGCCCAGGCCCAGCCGCGCGCGCCGAGCAGCCGCGGATTCCAGGTCGGGCTCGTCTTCGTGCTCGGATCGTGGTTCCCGGGCGCGATGAACACCGGCGGGCAGCCGGGGCGGTCGAAGGCGTGCACGGCGAACGCCAGCGTCTCGACGTCCACGGCCTCGGCGTCGAACAGGTCGCCCGGGATGAGGAGCGCCTCCGCGCGGCGCTCGATCGCGAGCTGGACGGCGGTCTCGAGCGAGCGCTGCTGCTCCCGGCGGCGGTCGGCGCGCGCCTCGGCATGCAGCCACGCGAAAGGGGCGCCCAGGTGCACGTCGGATATCTGAACGAAACGGTGCACATCATGCTCATCCATGAGGAGACGCCTCCGATGCGACGCGCAGGGGTGACCCGGAATGTATCAGCCGCGTTCGCCGAGCGGCAATGATCGAACGTGAGATCGGGGGGTTTCGGGGATCGGGGGGATCGGGGGGATCGGGGGGATCGGCGCTTGACCCTGGCGCCGACGGTCGCGGAATCTGGTGTGCATGACACGGATCCGGCCATTGGACGAACCCGGTGGCCCCATGAGTCACGACCCGACGCCGCGCGTCGCCCCGCTCGCCGTGGCCGAGATCGAGCGCCGGCTCCAGTGGCGCGCGGGCCCCGCGCTCGCGTTCATCGGCGTGATGGCGCTGTTCCTTGGGGCTGCGTTGTGGCCCACGCTGGTGCCCGCGCCGAAACTCGCCGGGCTTCCCGACGACGCCGATGTGCTCGCCGCCGCGGAACGACTGCGCGGCCACGTGGCGCTGTCGGCCGACGAACTGCGCTTCGAAAGCTCGCTCACCGGCCCGATCGACCCCGGCGCGCGCTTCACCGCGGACGCCGAGGCGCGGCTCTCGAGCGCCGAGCGCCTGCTCGAACGAGCCAGGCCGCGCGTGGGGCGCGATCCGCGCTGGGGGGTGGCCCGCGCGACGATCGACCTCGTGCGCCATCGCTACCCCGCCGCCGTGGCCCGCTACCGCGCGGCACTGGAGCACTCGACGAACTATCCCGAGGCCCGGCTCGGGCTGGGCACGGCGTGGGCGCTCGAGGCCGAGATCCAGCGGCACCCGCTCGCGCGCCGCCGCGCGCGGCTCAGGGCCGCCGCCCAGTTCGCCGAGGTGCCGGAATCGGCGCCGGAGTACGGCGAGGCGCT
>JANLWK010000197.1:0-3934 GCA_031364505.1 Candidatus Eiseniibacteriota bacterium
ACCGCCGTCCATCTCGTCTACGAGTCGCTGCGGCGCGATCCGCAACTCAAGCTCGAGGACGTGCTGGCGCGCTTCCAGGCGTCGGACCTCGATCTCCACGACTACCTGTCGTCCGAGGTCTACGCGCGGCTCGATGCCGCGTCGCGGCGGCTGCTCGAGCGGACCGCAGCGCTGGCGCGGTTCGACGCCGGCATCGCCGCCGCGCTGGGCGAGGACCGGGGTGCGGCGCGGACGCTCGAGTCGCTGTCGCGGCGCGGGCTCTTGCGCACGTTCGGCGGGCCCGAGCACGCGAGCTACGAGTGCCACGACCTCGTGCGGCGCTTCGTGCGCCACGAGATCGAGACGCGCGTCGGCCCCGAGGGCCTGCGCCAGCTCGAGGCCGACACCGCGCACGCGCTCGAGACGCGCGGCGATCCCGAGCGCGCACTGCATCACCACTTGCGCGCCGGGAGCCTGGCCGACGCCACGCGCATCGTGCGCGAGGTGGCGCCGCAGTTCCTGCGCCAGGGTCGCGCCGCGGCGCTGCTGCGCCATCTGGCCGACCTGCCGCCCGAATCCGTGGCGGCCGACCTGGCGCTCGGCCTCGCGCGCGCGGACGCGCAACGCGCGGTCGGCGCGTGGGACGAAGCCCGTGTCGCCTACCAGGGCGTGCTCGGCGACGCGCGTTCCCGCGGCGATCGCGAGCGCGAGTGCCTGGCGCTCGCCGGCCTCGGCCGGGTGCTCAACGCGCGCGGGGAGCACGACCAGGTGCTGGGGCTCGCCGAGAGCGGTCTCGCGCGGGCACGCGACCTGTCCGTCGAGATCCGCGCGCGGCTGCTCCAGGTCAAGGCCGCCGCGCACTTCTACCTCGGGCACTACCAGGCGGCGATCAAGATCCTGGGCCAGGTGCGCGCGCTGCTCGACACCTCGGACGACCGCGAGCTGCTGCTGCCGACGGTGCACAACCTCGCCATGGCGTACGCCGCGCAGGGCCGCTATCGCGAGGCCTCGGGCGAGCTACGAGTGGCGCTCGCCGAGGTGCGCGGCACCAGCTCGCCCCGCGCGCCGCTCTATCTTTCGAACCTGGCCGTGCTGCTGTCGGAGCTGGGCGAGTTGCCCGAGGCCCGCCGCGCCGCCGAGGAGGGCCTCGCAGCCGCGCAGCGCTTCGCCAACCGCGCGCAGATGGCCACGTGCCACCAGGCGCTGGCGCAGATCCTGGCGCAGTCGGGCGATCTCGACGGCGCGCTCGCCGCACTCCGCCAGGCCGAGGAGCTGAACGCCGAGCTGCGTATGGAAGTCGTGTCGGCCGAGCTGCTCGCGCTGCGCGGTCGCATCTTCGGCGACCGCGGCGAGCACCGCCGCGGCGTGGCGTTCCTGAACGAGGCGATCGAACGCTACGCCTCGCGCAAGGACGACCCGCGGCTGACCGAGCTCAAGGCGACGCTGGCGTGGTGCGAGCTGCGGGCGGGCCGCGCGCGCGTGGCCCGCGAGGTGCTGCAGTCGCTGCTCGCGCGGGTCGACGCCGACGAGAACGACGACCGCCGCATGCGCGTCCACTACTGGCTCGCCGAGGCGCTGCTCGCGCTCGGCCAGGCGAAGCAGGCCGACGCGCACCTCGCCGTGGCGCTCAAGCTCGTGCGCGAGCGCGGCTACGTGCACTTCTTGAAGACGCAGGCCGGCAAGGAAGCCGCACCGCTGCTCCACGCGCTCGCGCGTGGCATCGAGGTGACGACCGTCGCCGCGGCGCTCGCCGAGGCGGGCGGGGCGATCGAAGCGCCGCTGCTCGGCATCGCCGAGAAGGCGCCGCCCGCCGCCGCGGAGATCGCCGTGACGCTGCTCGCCGAAATCGGCGGCGGTGCGTCGCGCGAGCGGCTCGAAGCGCTCGGCAAGACACGGCGCACGCTCAAGCCGGCGATCAAGACGGCACTCAGGCGCGTCATCGAGCGCGCCGCGCGCATCGACCCGGCAACACCCAAGCGCGCCGCCTCGGCGCGGCTCATCCTCTACGGGCCGCCGCGGCTGCTCGTGAACGGCGAGCCGGTGCCACCCTCGGCGTGGCGGGCGCAGCGCGCGTTCCAGATGCTCGTGTTCCTGGCGCTCCATCCGCGCGGTGCGAACAAGGACGAGCTGCTCGAACAGTTCTGGCCCGGGCGCCAGGCCGCGGCGGGGCGGAAGAACTTCCACCCGACGCTCACCTACGTGCGCAGCGTGCTCCCCGGTACGACCGTTCCGGCGATCCTGCGCGAGGGCGAGTTCTACCGGCTGAATCCCGCCTACCCGCTGACCTGCGACGCGTGGGACGTCGATCGCGCGCTCGCCGAGGCGCGCGGTGAGCGGGCGGAGGCGCGCCGCGAAGCGCTGCGTCGCGCGATCACGCTGGCGGCGGCGCCGTTCCTCGAAGGCGTCTACGCGCCGTGGGCGGCACCGCTCCAGGCGCATGTGCGCGACCGGTTCGAGGCGGCGCTCATCGAGCTGGGCGAGCTGTCGGCGCGCGCGGGTGACGCCGAGGAGGCGCTCGAGCGATTCCGCCGCGCGGTCGAGATCGACGAGTACCGCGAGACGACGCGGCTCGCCGTGGTCGAGTGCCTGATGATGCTCGGCCGCCGCCGCGACGCGCTCGCGGAATGCGACAAGCTCGAACGCACGCTGCGCGCCGAGCTGGGCGTCGAGGCGCTGCCCGAGACGCGCGACGAGATGAACCGCCTGCTGCGCGGCGAGTCGGTGCACGACTGGCCGCGGCCGCGAATCCGCCCGATCGTTGATGTCGCTGAACCCGAAGCGGCGCAGCCGGTTGCGGTATCCACTCAAGTCCCGGTCAAGCGCCGGGCCGTAGGGTCACGTTCATGAACGGTGCGCCGCAGACCGCACGGTTCGGGGCCCTGCGTCCCGACCGAATCGACGCTGCCCTCGCATGGCTCTCGAGGGCGGTGCGCCGCGCATTGCTCGCCGTCATGTTGCTCGCGCTGGTCGTGACCGGGGCCCGCGCGGCGCAGGGCCCGTTCATCTGGGACGAGGACGGCGACCGGCTCGACGATCGCATCGAGTCCGTGAATCTCCTGGGCTACGCGTTCTCCTTCGAGGCGGCCGACACGCTCGCGCATCAGCGCATCGACGTCGTGCGCACGCCCGCGGGGCTCGTGTACTCCGTCTACGTGATGTTCGATCACGTTCCGACCTCGCTCGACTACGTGAACCTCACGACGAACGGTATCGTCGTGTCGTATCGCTACGAGGCGCTGCCCGCCGTGCGCGGCAGGTCGACGTTCGCGCACCTCGTGGACGTCGCCGCACTCGCCGGCATCGAGCGCGTCGAGGCCGTGCCGGTCTCCTATCCGCTGCTGCACACCGCGGCGGGCGCCACCGGCGCGCGCGACGCCTCCGAGCACGCGTTCCCCACCTGGGCCGGCACCGGGGGCTCGGATGGCGCCGGCGCCGTCATCGCGTTCCTCGACACCGGCATCAACGACGAGGCCGACGGCTTCTGGCCGGGCCACGAGTCCGTCCGCGGGCGCTGCCTCGGCGGCGGCGTGTTCCTGACGGGCGACTCGCTGCTGGACACGCCCCGCGACAGCAGCGTGAACCCGGCGGACCACGGTGGCGCGCTGACGCTGAGCCATGGAACTCACGTGGCGAGCATCGCCCTCGGCGACGGCGGCCCCGAGGGCTATGCCGCGGGCATCGCGCCGGCCGCACGGTTCGTCGACGTGAAGGTGCTGAGCGATGCCGGCGTGGGAACCGGCATCGCCGAGGGGCTCGACTGGTGCATCCACAATCGAGCCAGGGCGTGGGGCGGGCCGGCCGGCACCGACGGCATCGACGTCATCAACCTGTCGCTGTCGACGACCGATGCGACCGACGGCGATGACTTCGCCTCGCGCATGACCGACCGCGCCGTGGAGCTGGGAATGGTCGTCGTCGCGGCGATGGGGAACGGCGGCCTCACGAGCTTCGTGCC
>JANLWK010000221.1:0-5067 GCA_031364505.1 Candidatus Eiseniibacteriota bacterium
CCTCAACGCGACAATAACGAGTGAGCAAAAAGCGGCACCCCGACATCGGAGCGCCGCTTTTGTGCTTGTGATGGGCTCTTCGGCGTGGTTTGAAGGGAGTGTCGAAGCTCCTTTTCCACCGCGCCAGGAGGGCACCACCAGTGAGACGGAGAAAAGCCGACTTGCACGCCCGTGTCAACGGCGATCTGGCCCTGCGATTCACGGGCCGCGGGCTCACCTCGTTCAGCGGCCTCGAGCTGTTCCGTCGATTTCTGCATGGTCTGAAGTTCTCGGCGCGGCTGCGTCATCACCTGCGACGGTGTGATCCCAGCGGCGACTTCTCGTCGGTGGCGCTGGTCCGGTTGGTGATCGCCATGATGGTCGTCGGTGCTCGTCGGCTGCGTCACGTGCGTCATCTGGTGGGCGATCCGGTGATCCAGCGCTTCTGTGGTCTGGGCGCCTGGCCGAGCGAACGCACGATCAGCCGCTGGTTGAGTCGCTGCACCGCCCCGGTGCGCGCGGCGCTGCAGTCGCTCAACGCTGAGTTGGTCGCGCTCGCGGTGCGGCCGCTGAAGCTCGGCCGGCTGACGGTCGATGTCGACGGCACGGTGGTGTGCACGGGACTCCAGGTCGAGCGCGCGTTCCGCGGTTACAACCCGCACCATCGGAAGGACAAGAGCTACTACCCGATCACCGCGCATCTGGCGCAGACCGGTCACCTGCTGCGGGTCCAGAATCGCTCCGGCAATGTTCACGACGGCAAGGCCGGGCTGCCGTTCCTGCGCGATCTGCTGGCGCAAATCCGCCACCAGTTCGGGCGCGTGATGACCGAGATGCGGCTCGACGGCGCGTTTTTCCGGGCGGATATCCTGGCCTGGATGGAGGGTCGCGCCCGCTACGCGATCAAGGTGCCGTTCTACCAGTGGGTCGGACTGAAGCCCCTGATCCTCGCTCGCCGTCGCTGGGCGCCGGTGGCGTCGGAGATCGAAGGCTTCGAGACCGTGCTGTGGCTCGAACCGTGGAAGCGCTTCGTGCGGGTCGCGATCTACCGCAAGCGCGTTCGCCACGAGAGCCCCAAGAACTACCAGCTCGACCTGTTCGATCCCGACGACGGGCACTGGGAGTACTCCGCGGTCACCACCAACCACACGCTCGATCTCCGTGCCCTGTGGCACTTCATGGCGGGACGGGGCGCCCACGAGAAGGCACTGGCCGAGCTCAAGCACGGCTACGCCTTCGCCTCCGTTCCCAGTCGCAGCTTCGCCGCCAACAGCACGTGGCAAATCCTCGCGACGCTCGCCCACAACCTGATCACCAGCTTCCAGCTCGCGGTCGGAGCGCCGCGCCGGCGCAAGAGCCTCAAGCGCACGGCGCTCTATGTCCTCAAGACGATCGGCACGCTGCGCTACGAACTGATCGCCCGCGCCGGGATCGTGCAGTACCCTCAGGGCCGTGCGACGCTCACGCTCGCGCGCAATCTGCCGACCCGGGGAATCTTTCAGCGCGTCGTCGCGAAACTCGCGTCAGCACCGGCGGCTTTTTGACGCATTGAGGTTAGAGCTGTACGTTTCCAATGTGAGCCAGGGCGCCAAGTTCGTCTACATTCGGACCACCGACTCCACCGCGGCGGGCCGGACAACCGTAGGCGATACAACTACGGCTCACATCTGTGACATCAACTACAGCGGCAGCATCAATGGCACAGATCAGACGATCATCAAACAGCACTTCAAGCACTGGCACCGGCAGGCCCTCCACGGAGCACTCGTACAGCGCACGCACTACTGTGAGACGTGCGCAGTGGGTGATACCGGCACCCGCGGTGAAAGCGCGATCTCCTGGTCGCCGAACGGTAAGAATCTCGCCTACACGGCGTTCGTCCCCTTCTCCCCCAAGGTATGCCACGTTATCGGCGGCAATACCATCTGCGACAGCATCGCTTGCAAGGTTTTCACGGTGCCCTCAGACTCCGTCTACGGCAACACGATTCGGCGCATCACTTCCGTTCCCAACTACCGACACGACTACGACCCAATGTGGTCGCCCGATAACAAATTCATATTCTTTGATCGCGGTGACAGTGTCATCATCAAGAAGGGCGTTCAAGGATTCGGTGGGGATACATCCGATGTTTCGATCACGGCTAGTTCTTCTTGCGTTGAACCGGACCAAACCGAGGGCGATATCGATCCGGCCCTCTCTTTAAATCAGGAGTGGGTAGCCTTCAGTCGGTGCAATGCCGATGGTGACGGGGGCGGGCACAGCATCTGGAAGATCGGCATCACGGGCGATTCGCTGACGGCCCCGAGACGCCTCACGAATACCACCGCGGCCTCTGACTTCTATCCCACGTGGTCCCCGGACGGGGAGTGGATCTATTTCCAACGCTTCCTATCCGGCCAACTGGGGTATCGCCTGTGTAGGGTGTCGGCGGATAGCGGGGCGGTCGCGGAAGTCTTCACACCTACTGATACGAGCACCGTTGTTGTTCCGACGTTTGCCAACGCCTACTCCCCCGATTCGGCAATCGTTATCTGCGGCTATGGAAAGCCTGGCGACGTTGCCACCACTGCGGTTGATCCGTACGCCGCTTCGTCCCTGCCCTTCAACGGATCTTACGCCGTACGTAACTACACGGAGTCGACGTTCACTGAGAAAGACGACGAGTTTCCCGTCCTCTCGCCCAAGCTATCCCCAGATGGCACGCGCCTGCTCCTGGGAACGAAGCAGGTCTGGGCCGCGCGTCGCAACATGAACAGGCCGCCGGTGATCACGAGCTTCGGTAGTCAGTCGATTGCCGACACAACGGTAAAGGTGAGCGTCAACGCTTACACGTTCCACCCCAGTACTTTCGTCGTGTCAACCAGTGATCCAGAATCGGACGACGTGCAGTGCAAGGCCTACTTCCTTACACCTGCCATGTCGTTCAGCGGATGCACGCTGACCGTGGATTCCGAGAGCTACAGTCCGACGCCACACACAAACAACATCGCGATTGTAGTCTCGACGAGTAGCGGTGGCGCCGACGTACTGCTCGTCGCGGTGACGATACAGGGGCTGAACGAAGAGCTCCGGGCGGCTCCGCCTCAGAGGGAGACGTCCGACGTCGCCGAAGCAATTCGCGTGGATCGCATCGGGCCGAATCCAGCGTCGCGCGGAGTGACCTTCGAGACGCACGGGCCGAAGCGATTCCTGGCAACGCTCTCGGTTTACGACGTCACGGGGCGACTCGTGGCGCGCGTGCAGAGCCCCCTGGGGTCGCCACTTCGCTGGGCTGGGGTGGGTTCGAATGGGGGATTGGTCGAGAACGGTGTGTACTTTTATCGCGTACGGTCGGAAGGGATTGAGCGCACGGGAAGCGCCGTATTGCTGAGATGAACCGCGTCATCGGTGGCGGAGGGGCGGGCGTGAGTCGCTATAGGGCTACAGGCTCGCGTTTGTGGCGGATACCGCCAACAAGTGCTTGGGCGGCGGCCGCGCTTACCCTCGTACTCGGGGCTTGCGCACCTCAACTGGTCATTGCTGGCGACTGTGCATACGACACGCTTGGCGTGTCGGCGGACGTCGGAAATGCGACGAGCTACATTTCGCTCGGACAAGCGAAGGCGCAAAGCTTCACGGCGGTTGACACTTTAGTCGAGTCGATAACCGTATGGCGTCCCGCGAACAGACTGACGCCGATCGGCGTCCATCTGTATATCAATAAGGCGTTTTATCAGTTTCCGATCATCCTCGACGGCGGCCTGGCGCGAGCGAATGACAGCGAGCCGCCGGGAGGACCCATCCCACTAACGTGGCGCTTTGACCCCCCGGCGAGGCTGCCCGGCCCGGGAGACTACATTCTCGTCATTCAAGAGGAGGCGTGTAATCTTTGGGACTATCCGATCCTGTATCACACAGGGAGTGATGCGTATCCACCCGGAGGCTGCGCCTATACGTGGCGCGCGACGGTGGATTGCTTCATTCCGAGCTGGAAGGGCGCTTGTCCCACAGACGTCGACATGTGTTTCCGCGTCGTGTTCTGCCACGACGTCGCGACTGCGGTGCGTCGCAGTTCTTGGGGACAGCTCAAGATCTTGTATCGATGAAGGGGGCCGCGGTGGTCACGACGGCGGCTACTTCTCCGGGTACTCGTACACGCCCTTGCCGGTCTTGCGGCCCAGGCGGCCGGAGGCCACGTACTGTTCGATGAGGGGGCAGGGGCGGAATTTCTCGCCGAGCGTGCGGTGCAGGAACTTGAGGATCGATAGGCGCGTGTCGAGGCCGACCAGGTCGACCAGCTCGAACGGGCCCATCGGGTGGTTGAGTCCCAGCTTCAGCGCCTTGTCGATGTCGCGGGCGCTGGCCACGCCTTCCTGCAGCATGTAGAACGCCTCGTTGCCGATCATCGCGTTGATGCGGCTCGTCACGAAGCCGGGGGACTCGCGCACGACGACGCACTCCTTCCCCATCCGCTCGCCCACGCCGGACACGGCCGCGAGTGTCGCGTCGCTCGTCTCGAGCGCCTTCACGACCTCGAGCAGCTTCATGCGGTGGACGGGATTGAAGAAGTGCATGCCGACGACCTGTCCCGGGCGCTCGGTCGCGGCGGCCATCTCGGTGATCGACAGCGACGAGGTGTTGCTGGCGAGGATCGCGTGCTTCGGCGTCAGCTCGTCGAGCTTCGCGAACAGCTCCACTTTCAGCTCGATCTTCTCGGGCACGGCCTCGATGACGAGATCGGCCTCGCGCACCGCGTCGTCCAGTCCGCGCACGGTCGACAGCAGCTTGTTCGCGTGCGTCGCGACTTCCCCGGAGACCTTGCCGGTCACCACACCCTTCTCGAACGTGGCCCAGATCTCGGCGACGCCCTTCTCGAGCGCGTGCTCGTTCGTGTCCTGGAGCAGGGTGCGGTAGCCGCCGAACGCCGCGGCGTAGGCGATGCCGCGGCCCATGATGCCGGCGCCGAGGACCGCGATGGTGGTGACGTTCATGCGCGCGTGTCCGTCGCGGCCGCGCGCGTCAGTCGGAGCGACGGCCATGCGCGATCATCCGCCAGGCACCCGGGAACGCGAGGGCCGCGAGCGTCGACTTGATGACGTCGCCCGG
>JANLWK010000256.1:0-7183 GCA_031364505.1 Candidatus Eiseniibacteriota bacterium
GGGATCCGGTGGCCCCACCACAGCTGCCGCGAGATGCACCAGTCGCGGATGTTCTCGAGCCAGTGCAGGTACACCTTCTTCCAGCGCGACGGGAAGAACTTGACCTTGCCCTTCTTCGCCGCCTCGATGGCGGGTGCTGCGAGCGGCCCCATCTTCACGAACCACTGGCGCGACAGGTAGGGCTCGATCACCGTGTCGCATCGCGAGCAGTGCCCCACCGAGTGCCGGTGCGGCTCCACGCGCTCGAGATAGCCCGAGTCCTTCAGCGCCTCGACGATGCGCTCGCGCGCCTCGAACCGGTCGAGCCCGCGGAAGTCGCCGGCGTTCTCGTTCATCACGCCGCGCCCGTCCATCACCACCACGGACGGCAGACCGTGGCGCTTGCCCGTCTGGAAGTCGTTCGGGTCGTGCGCCGGCGTCACCTTCACGGCACCGGTGCCGAACTTGGGATCCACCATGTCGTCGGGAACGATGGGGATCTCGCGCCGCATCAGCGGCAGTACGGCGACCTTGCCCTTGAGGTGCGCGTAGCGGCGATCCTTCGGGTTCACGGCCACAGCCGTATCGCCGAGCATCGTCTCGGGTCGTGTGGTCGCCACGGTCACGAACTTCTCCGTGCCCTTGATCGGGTAGCTGATGTGCCACAGCGTTCCGTCGGTCTCGACGTGCTCGACTTCCTCGTCCGACAGCGCGGTCTGGCAGCGCGGGCACCAGTTGACGATGTAGTCGCCGCGGTAGATCAGGCCCTTGTCGTGGAGCATCTTGAAGCACGTGAGCACCGAGCGGCTGTAGGCCGGCTCGAGCGTGAAGCGCTCGCGCGACCAGTCCGGCGAGATGCCGAACCGGCGCAGCTGCTTCAGGATCAGGCCGCCGTACTCGTCCTTCCACGCCCACACTTCACCGAGGAACGCCTCGCGCCCGATCTGCTCGCGCGAGCGGCCGGTCTCGCGCAGCTTCTTCTCCACCACGTTCTGCGTGGCGATGCCGGCGTGGTCCATGCCCGGCAGATAGAGCACCTCGCGGCCCTCCATGCGCTGCCAGCGCAGGATCACGTCCCGGATGGACTCGCCGAGCAGGTGGCCCATCGTGAGCGAACCCGTCACGTTGGGCGGCGGGATGGTGATCGTGAAGGGCTGGGACCGGGATGCCCCGTCCGCGGGCATGCGCGGCTGGAACACGCCGCGCTCCTGCCAGTATTCGTACCAGTGGGACTCGACGCGAGCGGGGTCGTATGGCTGCTCGAGCGCCGAGGGATTCCCGGGCCGCATGGTGCCCTCCGAGTGGGACCTGGGGCCGTGCGAAACCCCCTGTGAAATGAGCGGGGCAAGCTAGCACAGGGTCGAAAGGTCCGTCGAGCATCGGCGGCGCCCCGGCACCCGTGGATGCCGCGTTCCGAAGGACTTAGCGCGCGCGGACGATGCGTCGCGTGAAGCGGCCTTCGGGCGTCGTGTAGGCGACGAAATACAGTCCGGGGGCGCCCCGCGCGCCGTCGGCGACCCAGCGAGCCTCGTAGCGTCCGGCGGGGTGCCGGCCGGACGCGAGAGTCGCGACGCGACGCCCCTGCACGTCCTCCACGTCGACGCGAATCACCGCGTCGCGAGCCACCGTGTACGCGATGCGCACGGCGCCGAATGCCGGGTTCGGGCGCGCCTCGCCGAGCGTGAACGAGAGCGTTCCGCCGGCCGCGACGTCGAGCGGCGCCTGGATCGTGAACCCGCCGGGGCCGAGGCTCGCGGCACCGTTGCCGTTGGTGTCGTGCGCCATGACGCGCAACCACGCGCCACCGCTCGCCGTGGCGGGCGCGGTCGCGATCCAGTGGAACGCGCCCGTGTTCGGCTGATCGAGCGCGAGCGTCTCGAACGGCCCGCCAGGCCCCGAGCGCGACAGGCCCAAGTCCACCGACGCGACCGATCCGAGCGAGTCGGCGGCGCTCCAGGTGAGCAGAACGTCCTCTCCGATCATCGCGACGGCGCCCGGGCCGGGCGACTGCACGACGACGCTCGGGTCGACGAGATCGCCGAGTGCCAGCTTGCCCGCGCCCCAGTCGTTGCCGGCGGAGGCCCCGGTGAACGCGTCGCGCTTCGCGTGGCCGGCGAGGTACTCACGCACGTCGTCGGGCGTCAACGCACCGCGCTTCTCGAGCAGCAGCGCGACGGCGCCCGTCACGTGAGGCGCCGCGACACTCGTGCCGCGCAGCGCAACGTGGTTCATCGCGTCGTTGGCGTAGCTCGACGCCGCGGGCGAGGCCGGGCAGCTCGGCGCCAGGTCCCACGACGTCGTCGACAGCACCGCCTCACCGGGAGCGACGACGTCGGGCTTCATGCGCCCGTCGCGCGTGGGCCCCGGGCTCGAGAAGGTCGACAGGTTGCCGGCCGCCGGTGTGCCCGAGAACGCGGCGGCGACGCCGTTGCATCCCGTCCACCCCGTGCGCGTGACGTACGAGCCCACCGTGACGACTCCCGCGGCGTTGCCGGGTTCGCTGATCAGCTCGCGGGCCGGCTGGTTGCCGGTCACGAACGACGCGCCGAGCCCGGCACTCGCCGAGAAGCGCCACAGGTCGACGCGACCGTTCTGGGGCCCCACTGCGTCGGCGATGAACGTGATCGTCCAGGTGCCGTTGAGCGTCTGCGGCGCGCCGGCCGCCGTGACCTCGAGGTACACATTGCGGCGGAGCCCGGTGCTGTCGTTCGCGAGGTAGACGGTGCCATTCGGCGTCGACACGCCCGGATACGCAGCACTCTCGCCGCCCGCGGCGATCGGGCCGACCACCGTGCCGGCCGGCGTGACGAGCTTCACGCGCACGCGGTCGCCGGCGTCGTAGTAGCCGTCGATCCCGAACGAGCGCCCCGTCGCCGAGCCCGACACCGAGAGCGTCACGACGGCGCCGGCCGTGGTCGCGTTCGTCTCGGCGTGCTTGCCGGCGGCGCGGTCGTTGCCCGCGGACTTGACGATGATCCTGCCCGGCCCGGCCAGTGCCGTGAGCCCGGCCTCGAAGTCGCTGGTGCCGTCGTGCGGGCCGTACTGCGTGCCGAGTGACAAATTCACCACGGCGCTCTGGCCGCGCGAGGCGGCCAGTTCGAACAGCCACGCGACGCCGTCGAGGATGCCGCCGGTGCTGAAATCCGTCTTCACGAACGCGAGGTCCGCGCGCGGCGCCATGCCCGCGTAGGTGAACGCGGGCGTACCTCCGCCCGTCTGGCTGCCGTCGCCGCCGGCGATCCCCATGACGTGCGTGCCGTGCCCGTCCAGGTCGGTCTCGCCGCACGCGCCGGCGTCGATCTGGTCGTGCGTCCACAACGTGCCGTACGGATGCGCCGCCGGACCGGCACCGGCGACCGTCTGGTCCCAGATCGCGGCGAACCGCGTGTGATCCACCGCGTCCCGGAAGTCGCCGTGGCCGAAATCGACGCCCGTGTCCACGGCGCCGACGAGCACGCCCTGGCCCGCGAGGCCGTCGAACGCAGGACCCGCACCGCGGAGCACCATGGCCCCCGTCGCGGGTACGCTCGAGGATGTCTCGCACTCGACGCGCACGGTGGCGCGCACCGAGGCGAGCCCGGGCAGCGACGTGAGCCGCGCCACCGCCGCCGCGGGCACGTCGGCGGTGAACAGGCGCCGTGGCGCGCCCGCGAGCGTTGCGCGCGGAAGCTCGATCTCGCCGCGGACGCGCACGCCGGCACGCTCGAGTGCCGCGCGGTCCACGCTGCCGCGGATGATCACCTCGACCTCGCCCGGAACGCGGACCGTGAACCCCTTGCCGCGCAGGGCCGCGGGGGCCACGGCGCCGCGCTCGAGCGCCGAGAACACGGCGCGTGTTCGCGCATCGAGTACGCTGATGCCGGTCGCCGCGCCATCCGTCGAGGCGCCGGCCCGCGCGCACGCGAGCAGCACGAATAGCGTGGCGGCGAACGAGCCGCGTCGCACGGCGTTAGCGCGGCGGGATGAAGCGCGACGTGAAGCGGCGGGATCAGCGGGGAGCACTCGCATGGGACGACGAAATCGTATCGCGCCGGGCGGCGTTCACGGTCGGCCGACGTCGTGACGGCCCCGGATTTCGTGCGTTGCGCACGATTCCGCCTTCGACTGTGGCCGTTCGCCCAATCGGGCTGGTACCATGCCGCGCTCATGCCTTGCCCACCCCCCGTCACCGTGCTCTTCCGCGCGCTGATCGTGGCCGCCGCGACGGGCCTCGTGGCCGCGGGGGGCGCCCGCGCCACGCCCTACGACAACATCCCCGTGGGCGATCCGATCGAGGCGGAGCTGCGCATCCTCGACCTGTTCGAATCACCGCCGCTGCACAGGCGCCTGCGGCTCCCCCACCTCGACACCCGGCCGCTCCAGTGGATCGAGCTGCAGGGCCTCGGCCGCCCGATCGAGTTCCCCGATCCCGTCCGGGCCGTATCGATCGCGCGCATCGAGCGGGCACTCGGCCGGGACCGCGGCCCGCTGTTCGGTCCCGACCTCCACTACACGGCCACGCCGCGCCTGTTCGAGTCGAACTCGGGGAAGACGCTGTTCCAGGTGTCGGCGGGCGTCGAGGGGCGGGTCGAGCGACGAGAGGGCGACACGCAGCTCATCTCCGGTTCGGGCTTTCACGGGCGTGTGGCGCTGGGCCTCGACCGCCTGCTGGCGTTCTCGCACTACATCGTCGGTCGCATCGACGACGCGCCGCGGTTCGCGGACCCGATCATCCCGGGCCACAACATCATCGTGCTCACCGAGGAGAGCTTCATTTCCTACACCGAGGAGCAGGGCCAGTGGGGGCTTCAGTTCGGCAAGAACCGCTGGCACTGGGGTCCGGGCGAGGAAGGCTCCCTCGTGATGTCCCGCACCTCGCCGGCGCTGACGGGCATCGCCCTGCGCGCCCACCACGACGCCCTCCGCGCCGACGGCATCGCGCTGAACGCCACGCTCGGGGACGCGGCCGGCGAGCAGCTGGCGGCGCACCGCATCGAGTGGCAGTTCACCGACGGCGTGCGCGTGGGCGTGACCGAGGCGGCGCGCTACAAGGCGCCGGGATGGAGGCCGCTGTACCTGATCGGCATCATTCCCTACGTGCTCGTTCAGCGACTCGAGCAGCAGAGCGAGCCCGACTCGCTGGCGGCGCTGCGGAACAACGTCGTCATGTCCATCGACGCCGCGTGGCGGCTCGCGGAGGGGTCGCGCGTCTACGGCGAAGTGCTGCTCGACGACCTGCACGCGGCGAGCGGCGAGACCCCGAACAAGTTCGGCTACATGGTCGGCTGGGAAGGCGCCGGCATGGTCGGCGGTGGCCGGCTGAGCTGGGGCGGCGAGTGGACGCGCATCAGCCGCTACGTCTACACGTCGTTCTTCGGCCGCGACTACGAGACCCAGGGCAAGCCGATCGGTTTCCCCACGGGGCCGGACACGCGCCGCGTTCGCCTGCGCGCCGCCTGGGATCCCGCCGTGGAGTGGACGGTCTTCGCGAACGCGACCCACAGCGACAAGGGCGAGAACGACATCAGCGAGCCCTACGTCCCGGGCACCGGCCGCGTCTCGGCCGCCGCGTTCCTCGGGGTCGTCGAGACCACGCGCGAGATCGAGCTGGGCGGCCGCTGGTGGCCCTCGAGCGGCGTCTACGTCGCGGTGTCGGGCGGCTACCGCTGGATCGACCAGTACACCCACGTTCCGGGCCGCCAGCACCGCACCGCGCTCGCGACGATCGCCGCGCGCTTCAACCGGTAGCGATGGCCCGCGCAGGCGGGCGCTTCGAGTCATACGCTCACCTGCCCCGGGGCAGTTGAGCCGCCCCCTCAGACGTGGGCGGTGCGGTGCCAGGCGACGGTGCGGTCGAGGCCCGTCGCGAAGTCCACCTGCGGGGTCCAGCCGAGCACGTCGCGCGCGCGCGTCGCGTCCAGGTAGATGCGCTGGATCTCGCCTGGACGCGCGGCCTCGTGGATCGGCTCGATGCGCGTGCCCAGCGTGGCGTTGATCGTGCGCACGATGTCGTTGACCGACGTTCCCACACCCGTGCCCAGGTTCAGGCACAGGTCGGAGCCGCGATCGAGCGCGAGCAGGTTGGCGCGCACGACGTCCTCGACGAACAAGTAGTCGCGGACCTGGGTGCCGTCGCCGAAGATCTTCGGGCGCTGGCCGTCCAGCATGACGCCGATAAAGATGGCATTCACGCCGGCCTCGCCGTGCGGATTCTGGCGCGGGCCGTAGACATTGGGGTAGCGCAGCACCACGTAGTCGAGGCCGTGGAGCCGCTTCCACAGGTAGAGGTAGTGCTCGACCGTGTGCTTGCTCACGCCATACGGCGCCTCGGGGTTGACCGGGTGCTCCTCGGTCGCGGGCAGGAAACGCGCCTCGCCGTAAAGGGCCCCTCCCGTCGAGGCGTAGACGACCTTGCGCACGCCGTGACGCGTGCAGCTCTCGAGCATGGCGATCGAACCCAGGATATTGACGCGCGCGTCGAGCGCGGGGTCGGACACGGAACGGCGCACGTCGATCTGCGCGGCGTGATGGTTCACGAGGTCGGGGCGGAACTCGGCGATGCAGCGCTCGATGTCGCCGGGCTCGGCGAGGTCGCCGACGACCAGGCGCGCGCGCGGGTCCACGAATTCCTCGCGCCCCGTCGACAGGTTGTCGAACACGGCCACCTCGTGGCCCTGCGCGAGGCAGCCGTCGACCACGTGGGAGCCGATGAAACCCGCCCCGCCCGTCACAAGGATGCGCACGTCCACCCTCCCCTCGCCGTCGTCGCGTCGTCGCGTCGCACGTTAACGGGGGCCCCATGCGGGCGCAACCGGTGCCGCGTCGCGACCGGCGCCCGGCCTCTATGCGATCTGGCGCGCCTGCTCGGGCGGCGCCGGTAGCCGCTCCGCCACCGCGTCCGGCACGTGACGCGCGGCCTCGGTGCGCCCGCGGTCCAGCGCGTGGCGGGCGACCGGTCCGGCGTCGAGCGCGTGCGCCAGCGCCTGCGCGGGTGCTCCGCAGCGAACACCCGTGTGCGCCGCGAGCCAGTCGTCGAGCGGGCGCACCGCGGCCGGGTCGCCGAACGGAACGAGCGGGGTCCCCGCCGCGAGCACGCGCGGCACGAGCGACGCCGACACGGGGCCGGCGAGCGGCACCAGCGCCGCCGCCGCCGTCGCGCACCAGGTGTTCTCGGCCTCGGGAGTGGCGGCCCCGGCGAAGTGGACGCGGGCGTAGACGCCGAGCT
>JANLWK010000266.1:0-21997 GCA_031364505.1 Candidatus Eiseniibacteriota bacterium
TGCTGGGATGGATCGCCAGCCTGCTCGCGCTGTCGCGCGTGCTGCGCTCGGTCGGCGCATGATCCGCCGCGCCGTCCTCGCGCTGCTCCTCTTGGGGCTGCCCGTGGCGGCCGGGGCGCAGGACAGCCTCGAGGCGGCCAAGCGCAGCGAGCTCGAGGCGATCCGGCGCCAGGCACAGGAGAAGCGGCAGGCGGCGAAGCAGCTGCTCAGCCAGGAGACGAAGGAGATCTCGCTGCTCCGCCGGACCGACCGCCGGCTCACCGAGACGCGCCGCCGCCTGCGGTCGCTCGACCAGCGCAAGCGGTCGCTCGGCCAGGATCTCGAGTACACGCGGGTGAGCCTCGTGCGCAGCCAGTCGGCGCTCCGGCTCCAGAAGGACCGCCTCGCGCGTCGGCTGCGCAACGTCTACAAGTACGGGGGCGAGCACTCGCTCGAGTTCCTGCTGTCGACCCAGTCCTTCGCACAGCTGCTCGCGCGCTGGGACTTCCTCGTCATGGTGGCCGAGCAGGACCGCATGCTGCTCGAGGACGTGTCGGCGAAGCAGGCGGTCGTGAAGGAGAACCAGGACCTGCTGCAGGGCCGGCTCACCGAGGTCGCGAAGACGACGCAGCAGACGAACCGCGAGACCAGCCGGCTCGCCGCGCTGCGTCAGGACAAGGCCTCGACGGTGCGCTCGATCCAGTCGAAGCGCCAGTCCTACGAGTCGGCCGCCGCGGAGCTGGAGCGCACCGCCCGCTCGATGCAGCGCCTGCTCGCAAATCTAGAAACGCGCCGGCGCGCCGAGACCGAGCGCGCACGCACCGAGGGGCGCAGCCCGCAGCCCTACACCGGCGACTTCGCGCGCGGCGAGGGCCGGCTCGAATGGCCCGTGCGCGGCAGCGTCATCGGACGCTTCGGCCCCGAGACGCACCCGAAGTGGGGCACGGTGACGATGAACAACGGCATCGACATCGCGACCCCGGTGGGCACCGCCGTGCGCGTCGTGGCGCGCGGTCGCGTCGACTACACGAGCGACGACTTCGGCGCCTACGGGCAGATGGTCGTCGTGAACCACGGCGACGGCTATTACACGCTGTACGGCCACCTGTCGTCGATCTCGGTCGCGGTCGGAGCGGAGCTCGCCGCGGGCCAGACGGTCGGCCTCTCGGGCGACACCGGCTCGCTCAAGGGGCCGGTCCTGCACTTCGAGGTGCGTAAGGGCGCCCAGTCTTTGAATCCCCAGGGCTGGCTGCAGTAGCGACGCGCGGTGGCGCGTGTCGTGCCGTAACGGAATCCTCGTCCGCACCCGGCCCGACACGAGTCGTGTATTCTGCGGCCATGCCCGTGCCCCGTCTCGCCGAGATTCTCGGCCAGCCCGAAGCCGTCGAGTTCCTGACCGGCGTCGCCGCGCGCGGGCGCTACGCGAACGCCTATCTGCTCCACGGCCCCGCCGGCGTCGGCAAGGGCACGGCGGCCCTCGCCTTCGCGCGCGCGATCCTGTGCGAGCGCGCCACGGGCGCCGCCCCGCGCGCTTCGGCCCAGGCGGGCGTGTTCGGCGACGCCGGGCCCCCGCCGCCCGAGCCGAACCCGACGCCGGGTGACGCCTGCAATGCCTGCGGCGCCTGCGGCCGCAGCGCCGCGCTCCAGCACCCCGATCTCAAGTTCCTGTTCCCGGCCTCGGGCGAGGAGAAGAAGCTCGAGGAGACGATGATCGAGACGATCGAGGCGTGGCGCGCCGATCCGTGGTTCGTGTTCACCTACGACAAGGCCGCCTCGATCCGGATTTCCATCACGCGCGACCTGCTGCGCGACCTTGCGTTCAAGCCATACGAGGCCGAGCGCCGCGTCGTCGTCGTGCGCGACGCGGACCGGATGCGCGAGGACCAGTACTCGGCGATGCTCAAGTCCATCGAGGAGCCCGCGGCCGCCACGGTGTGGGTGCTCACGACGTCGCGTCCGACACGCCTGCCGGCGACGATTCGTTCGCGCTGCCAGCGCGTGCGCTTCCGCCCGCTCGCCGAGGCGCAGATCGGCGACGTGCTGCGCTCGCGCGTCGGCGTCGACGCGGCGTCGGCGCGCATGTTGTCGGCGCTCGCCGCGGGATCGCTCGGCCGCGCGCTGGTGTTGCGCGACACGGATTTCCTCAAGGACCGCGACAAGGCGCTCGCGCTGCTCGCCAGCGCGCGCAGCGGCAACGCCGCCGGGCTGTGGACGGCCGTGCAGGCGATCAACAGCTTCGGCCGCACCGGCCGCGAGGCGCTGCGCCGGCTGATTGAGTTCCAGATCCTGTGGCAGCGCGACCTGCTGCGCGCGCGCTACGGCGGTGAGACCGAGTCGTTCGTGCACGCCGACCGCAAGGCCGACATCCTGCGCGCCGCCGGAGCAGTCGACGCCACCGAGATCCGCCGCCGGCTGATGATCCTCGAAGAAGCGCTGCGCTCGATCGACGGCAACATCACCGTCGACACGACGCTGTTCTCCGCCGAGAGCCGCCTCGCCGATCCGTCGCTGTCACGCACGGAATGGCCCGCGCACCCGTCGGCGAGGTGGAATTACTAGCATCGCCGAGCGACCGCGAGCCGGCCTCGTCGACGGCTCGCGACGGTTCGTGAACCCATCGGCGCACGCGTTTACGCGCAGCGAACGAAACTGTCCCGGGGACAGTTGGGTTTCGAGCTCATTGCGACGCGAAGCAGATCGCGGACGGCCACCACACATGAACTGTCCTCGAGGACAGTTCGCGTTCCTCGCGCGTTGGCTCTGTCCGGATCGGCGGGCACGGAGTGCAGGTGGGCGGGCATGTCGTTCGCCGGCGGAGCGAAGTAGCCTCTTCTGCGATCGAAAGCGCAGCCGGCGGACGACGTGCCCGCCCGCCGCGTGGTGACTGTCCCCGGGGACAGTTTCGATTGATCCCGTGAAACTCAAGAAGCTCGACGACGCGCGAGCATCGCGCAAAAATTTACCAGCCGCGAGTCGCACCCCTACGGGCAGCGCCTGCGCGTCAGCCACTCGAGGAACCGCAGCGCGCCCGCGGGACTTCCGACGCGGTACCGGGCGCCGCGATGGTGGTGGCCGACGCCCACGGTGATGCCTCCGCCGCGGTTCACCGCCTCGATCGCCGGCGCGTCGTTGGCGTCGTCGCCGAGATAGATCGCGAGCTTGCCGCGCAGGGCGCCCCAGGTGCTGAGCGCCGAGGCCTTGCTCCACGTCACGTCGGGCATCACGTCGAGCACCAGGTTGCCGGCGACGACGTGAGCGCGCGGCGCGCACGCGGCGATGATGCGCCGGGCCCCGCGCCGGAACGGCGCCCGCTGCGGCGGC
Organism: Candidatus Eiseniibacteriota bacterium; assembly: GCA_031364505.1. Classification (GTDB taxonomy): domain Bacteria; phylum Eisenbacteria; class RBG-16-71-46; order RBG-16-71-46; family RBG-16-71-46; genus JANLWK01. The sequence goes on from JANLWK010000266.1 coordinate 3,301, forward strand.
GCGAGGGCGCGCAGGTGGAGTGACAGCGACAGCTTCTTGTTCTCGAGCCACGAGCCTTCGAACCGGCGGCACCAGGCGCCGAGGCGCGTGGCGAGCGTGGCCGGCAGCCGGCGCGACGGGGGCACGTGCGTGTGGACAGGGTGCCCGGGCGTGCGCGTCTCGAGCCCGGCGAGTCCCGCGAGGAACAGCTCGCGTGAGCCGAGGCGCGCGCTCAGATCGGCGAGTCGGCGTCCCGACAGCACCGCGACCTGGACTCCGGGGCAGCGCGCGAGGGCGGCGAGCGCGTGACGCGCGCGATCGGACAGCAGGGCCCGCGTCGGATGCGACACGATCGGCGTCAGCGTGCCATCGAAATCCGTTGCCACGAACAGGCGCGGGGCCCGCTCGATGCGTCGTTCCATCGACACGAGATGGGGCCACAGCGGCCGAGCGTCCTGCATCGGCATCCCAGCAGTCTCCGGGTCGGGCAACGGGTCTAAGGCCACGCGCAGCATGGGAGGCACGGCGAAACGGCGTCAAGCACGCGCGGGCCCGCCCTGGCGCACCTTGCATGGACTTGATATCGGCCGAAAGGTCGCGTGACCGGGATCGCGCGGGCGCAGGCTATACTCCGTCGCTGGCCGCCGAGTTCGACGTTCGAACAGGAGGGCGTATCCGCATGGAGCTGCCCCCGCGCATCCGAGGAGCCCTGAACCGGGCCGCCGTTCGCGGCCACCAGGCTCGCTCGGGACCGTCGCGCACCACCCAGGCGGATCTCGTCGCCTGGGTGCACGACCACCTGCGCAATCGCCGCCTGCTCGTGGTGTCCAACCGCCAGCCCTATTCGCACGTGCGGGACGGCGAGGACGGGATCCGCGTGATCCGGAACGCCGGCGGCCTCACGGTGGCGCTGGATGCCGTGGCGCGCGCCGTCGGCGGCGTGTGGGTGGCGCACGGCAGCGGCGATGCCGACCGCGAGGCGAGTGACGCGCGCGACCGGGTGCCCTGCCCGCCCGACCGCCCGACCTACACGCTGCGCCGCCTGTGGCTGACACCCGAGGACCAGGCCCAGTACTACTCCGGCTTCTCGAACGGAACGCTGTGGCCGCTGTGCCACATCGCCTACGTGCGCCCGCGGTTCGTCGGCGAGCAGTGGGAGCGCTATCGCGACGTGAACCGCCGGTTCGCCGAGGGGGCGCTCGAGGAGATCGGCGGCGATCGCGCCATCGTGTTCCTCCAGGACTACCACCTGGCGCTGGCGGCGAAGACGCTGCGCGAGCGGCGGCCCGACCTGCACATCGCGATGTTCTGGCACATCCCGTGGCCGAACCCCGAGGTGTTCCGCGTGCTGCCGTGGCAGCGCGAGGTGCTCGAGGGGCTGCTCGCGAACGACCTGGTCGGGTTCCACATCCGTGCCCACGCGCTCAACTTCCTCGACACCGTCGCGGCCACGCTCGAGGCGCGCGTCGACTACGAGCACATGGCGATCGAGCGCGCCGGCCACCGCACCTGGGTGCGGCACTTTCCGATCAGCGTGCCGGCCGACGAGATCGGCGTGCTCGCCGAGGCGCAGGAGAGCGCCGACGCCGAGCGGACGATCCGCGACGCGCTCGGCCTCGAGGGCTGCCGCATCGGCCTGGGCGTCGACCGGCTCGACTACACGAAGGGAGTGCCCGAGCGCCTCGAGGCGCTGGAGCGGCTCTACGAGCGCTGGCCCGAGCTGGTGGGCAAGTTCGTGTTCATCCAGATCGGCGTGCCGTCGCGCGTCGAGCTGGAGGAGTACCGCGACATCCAGCGGCGCACGCGGCTGATCACCCAGCGCATCAACCAGCGCTTCCCCCGCCCCGCCGGGCCGACCGTGCACCTGATCGAGGAAAACCACGACTTTCGCCAGCTCATCCCCTACTACCGCATGGCCGACCTGTGCGCGGTGACGTCGCTCCACGACGGGATGAACCTGGTCGCCAAGGAGTACCTCGCCGCCTCGACCGACCTGGAGGGCGCGCTCGTGCTGTCGCCGTTCACGGGCGCGGCGCGCGAGCTGGAGCGCGCGTTCCTCGCCTCGCCGTACGATTGCGAGGGCATGGCGGAGACGTTCCACGCGGCCCTGACCGAGTCGGCCGAGTCGCGGCGCGAGCGGATGCGGGCGCTGCGTGAGACGGTGCTGCGGCGCAACATCTACGATTGGGCGATCGAGGTGTTCGACGCGATCGAGGAGCTGGCACTGCGCGCGCCCGCGAACGAGACCATCGAACCGAAAACACGTCAGGCCACGGCCGGCAAGCTGCGGGGAATGAAGCCGGCCTAATCCGGGAGGTGCATGATGCGCGTTCTGGCCCTGTTGCAGACGACCGCGTTCGAGGCGGTGTGGGACCGCGTGTCCAACCTGCTCGCGAACGCGGCGCGGGGCGGGCTGGACCTGGGCATCGCGCTGGTCATCGGGCTCGTCGGCTGGCTGCTCGCCCGGCTGCTCGCCCGGATCACGCTGCTGCTCCTGCGCGCGGTGCGCTTCAACCACGCCATGCGCAGCCTCGGCGGCGCCGGCGGCCCCGAGCGGTTCGAACCCGCCGCACTCGCGTCGTGGGGTGTCTACTGGGCGGTGCTGCTGCTCACCGTGATGGTCGCCTCGGACATACTGGGACTCAACTTCACCGCCTCGCTCGGCGACCGGCTGCGCGACATCCTGCCGCGCGTCATGGCGGCGACGATCGTGCTCGTCGTCGGCGTGCTCGTGTCGATGGGCTTCGGCGCCATCACACGGCGCGTGTTCGAGACGGCCGGCGCCACGCGCAGCCGGCTGCGCGGCCAGGCCGTGACCGCGACGCTGAGCGCGTTCGCCGTGCTGCTGGCGCTCGAGCAGCTCGGACTCGCCGCGCAGTTCATCCTCGCCCTCGGCGTGGCGGCCATCGCGTCGATCGGGCTCGGGGCGGCGCTGGCCTTCGGCCTCGGCTGCCGCGACCTCGCGCGCGACTTCATCGTCGAATACTTGCGTTCCGCGGAAGACGACTCTCCGCGCCGGCCCGCCTGAGCCCGCCCGCGATGACGACTCCGGACTTCGAACTGGAAGGCGTGGTGCATCTCGTGCGCCCGGCGTTCCTCGAGGCGACGGACCTCGAGAGCCTGCGCGCCGGCATCGCCGCGTCGGACGACGAGACGCTGTTCCTCCACGCGCTGCAGTGCCGGCTCCGCCTGCCCGCGGCGCATGAGCATCCGCCCGACGACTTCAGCGCCTGGGTGAACGGCGTCGTGCAGGATCGCGAGACCGCCGAGCGGCTGCTGTTCGCCGCGCAGCGCCGCGGCGGCACCGCCGAGGCCCTCCGCGCCTCGCTGCTCGGAGTGCTCGAAACGGTGCCCGAAAAGGCGCGCCGCGCGCGCACGGCGCCGGCCGAGGCCACGTTCATCTTCCTCGCCGCCGAGTCGGTGCGCGTACCGACGGGCGTCGTCGTCTCCACGGCCGACGCGCTTTTCGCGGCCCTCGGCGAGGCCGACGCGAGCGTGTGGTTCTACCATTTCATCGAGCGCCCCTGGTTCGACGGCCAGGCGCCGGCGCCCGCGACGTGGCTGCGCGCGATCGGCGAGGGCCGCACCGCGGCGTGGCTCGAGGAGGCCGCCGCCGCGGGGCTGCCGATCGAGATGCTGCGGCGCCAGGTGCTCGCGCGCTGGCGGCGGCGGCATCTCGGCCGCCGTGTCGCGGACCTCGCCGCGCGCTCGGATGACCAGCGACGCGACGTCGGCCACGAGGCGGTGACGCGTCTCGTGCGGCGGCTCAAGCAGGGCGGAGGCAGGTCGTGAGCCGCGTCGTGGTGGACCGCAGCGGCCCGAGCCTGCTCGACGGCTACCGGAGCGTCGTCGGCGAGGGGCCGATCCGGATCCTCGAATCGCTGGCGCGGCGCCTGCGCGGCAAGCGCATGGTGATGGTCAATTCCACGTCGACGGGCGGCGGCGTCGCCGAGATCCTGCACCGGCTCGTGCGCCTGCTCGAGGAGCTGGGCGTGCCGACGACGTGGGAGGTGATCCCGGGCGACGCGACGTTCCACGCCATCACGAAGACGATCCACAACACGCTGCACGGGGCGCCCGGGCGGCTGACCGAGGCCGACGAGGCGTACTACTTCGAGATGAACCGCCAGGCCGCGGCCGAGCTCGACATCGACGGCGACCTGGTGATCATCCACGACCCGCAGCCGGCGGCCCTCGTGCTGCAGCGCCGCAACCCGAACCAGCGCTGGGTGTGGCGGTGCCATATCGACCTGTCGCACGCCGATCCGGAGACGTGGGGGTTCCTGTCGCCGCTCGTGTCGATGTACGACACGGCGATTTTCTCGCACGCGGCCTTCGCGCGGCCGCTGCCGGTGCCGACCGTGCTGGCGCCGCCGTCGATCGATCCGCTGTCCGACAAGAACCGCGAGCTGGACGCCGCCGAGTGCGACGCGCTGCTGGCGCCGCACGGGCTCCCGGCGCGGCGGCCGTGGGTCACGCAGATCTCGCGCTTCGACCGGCTCAAGGATCCGGTCGGCGTCGTCGACGCGTTCGCGCTCGCGCGCGCGCAGGAGGACGCGCACCTGGTGCTCGCCGGCGGCTCGGCGGACGACGACCCGGAGGGCGCCGAGGTGCTCGCCGAGGTGCGCGACCGCGCCGAGGGCATGCGCGACGTGTCGATCCTGGCGCTGCCGCCCGACGCCCACCTGACGATCAACGCGCTGCAGCGGCGCTCGGCCGTCGTGGTGCAGAAGTCCTTGCGCGAGGGCTTCGCGCTCACCGTCTCCGAAGCGTTGTGGAAGCGCCGCGCGGTGATCGCGAGTGCGGTGGGCGGCATTCCGCTCCAGGTGCTGCACGAGCGCACCGGCATGCTCGTCCGCTCGATCGAGGGCTGCGCCTACCAGATGACCCGGCTACTCAGGGCGCCGGACGTCCGCCGCCGGCTGGGTGCCGCCGGCCGCGACCACGTCCGCGACAACTTCCTGCACACGCGCGAAGCCCGCGACTACCTGGCCGTGTTCGTCCGCCTGCTCGAGCGCCGCGAAGTCCACACGGCCTGAACGGCGGCGGCATCCCGCGGCCGTTCGACCCGCTCTCACGACCCCCGGTACCGCCCGGGTTGCCGGATCGGCTATCCTGTCGCAAGACGTCCCGTGCTCCCCACGGGCTGATGTGATAGCGGCACCCCGGCGCCGCGACGCGAACCCCGCGCGGGTTCGATGCGCATCCCGCCGAAATCTGTTGCGAATACAATCGTCCGGCTCCCGAGGCCGGCTGAACGGGCGGCACCCGCCGTCCGCATAGAGGCATCCCGATGTCGGATATCGTGCAGGTTGCGCTGCGCGGCTCGCGCAGGGAATTCTTCCTCAACTCCCGCACCCTCTGGCTCACGCTGCGCGATCCCGTGATCGTCCAGACCGATCACGGTGAGGCCATCGGCAAGGTTCACCTGAAGGGCATGCTCGTCGAACTCAAGCGCCCCGGGAACGTCACGCGCGAGATCATCCGCAAGGCGACCGAAGAGGACCTGGACCAGGACGACCACAACCGCCAGCGCGAATCCGAAGCGTTCGAGTACTGCCGCGAACGGATCGAGCTGCGCGAGCTGAAGATGGACCTGTCCGAAGTCGAGATCGCGTTCCCGGGCAACCGTTACACGTTCTTCTTCTCGGCCGAGCACCGGGTGGACTTCCGCGAGCTGGTCAAGGACCTGGCCGCGAAGTTCCGCGCGCGGATCGAGCTGCGGCAGATCGGCATCCGCGACCAGGCCAAGCGCCTCAATGGGTGCGGCCCCTGCGGGCGCGCGTTCTGCTGCTCGACCTGGCTCAAGAACTTCCATCCCGTGACGCTCAAGATGGCCCGGGAGCAGCAGCTGTCGCTCTCGCCCAGCAAGATCTCGGGCGCCTGCGGCCGGCTCATGTGCTGCCTCTCGTATGAGCTGGCGCGATACCGGGATAGCGTGGAGAAACTCCCGCCGGTCGGTGCCCGCATCAAAACGGGCAAAGGCGTCGTCACCGTGGTGGCCCAGTACATCGCCCAGGAGGCGGTGTCGATCCGCGACGACGACGGCGCCGTGCACCGCATCGCGATGTCGGACCTGCCGCCCGGCCCGTATCACGAGTGCGGTGACTGCAATTGCGGCGAGCGCGAGAAGGGCGCTGCGCCCCCGGACGCGACCGAATAGTCGGCGTCGGGCCGCCTGCTATACTCGCCGGCCACCTCGATCACAGGAGTTCCGCCCTGCCTCGCTTCTACATCACGACCGCCATTGATTATGTCAATGGCCGCCCGCATCTCGGCCATGCCTACGAGAAGGTTCTGGCCGACGTGATCGCGCGCGTCCACCGCCAGAAGGGCGACCAGACCTTCTTCCTGACCGGCACGGACGAGCACGGTCAGAAGGTCGCGAACACGGCGGCCGAGCGCGGCGTCGAGCCCAAGGCGTTCGTCGACGAGTACTCGCAGTACTTCAAGGACGCCTGGAAGGCGCTCGACATCCGGAACGAGAAGTTCATCCGCACGACCGACCAGCGCCACGAGCTGGCCGTGCAGGAGTTGTTCCGCCGGTTGTACGACGCGCGCAGCCCCAAGACCGGCGAGCCGGTGCTCTACGAAGACGCCTACGAGGGCCTGTACTGCGACGGCTGCGAGGGATTCAAGCAGGAGAAGGACCTGGATGCCGAGGGCCGGTGTCCCGAGCACAAGACGAAGCCGCGCAAGATCCGCGAGACCAACTTCTTCTTCCGCCTGTCCGAATACGACGAAGCACTACTCAAGCACCTCGAGGCGCATCCGGAATTCATCGAGCCCGACTACCGGCGCAACGAAGTCCTGAACGTGATCCGCGAGGGCCTGCAGGACGTGAGCGTGTCGCGGCCGAACGTGCCGTGGGGCATCCCGCTGCCCGACGAGATCCCCGATAGCAAGGGCCATACGGCCTACGTGTGGGCCGACGCGCTGCTCAACTACCTGTCGGCGCTCGGCTGGCCGGAGCGGAAGTACTCGCTGTGGTGGCTTTCGAAGAAGGGCGACGTGGGCGGCCCGGGGGCCGCGCGCCAGGACGAGTTCGAGCGGCTCGACGGCCAGGGCCGGCCGGGTGCCGCTTGGGCGGGTTCCTCGCAACCGCAGTACACGAACGCGTTCCACCTGATCGGCAAGGACATCAGCCGCTTCCACTGCATCCTGTGGCCGGCCCTGCTGCTCGCGGCCGGCGTGCCGCTGCCGCGCCAGGTATACGTGCACGGGTTCATCTATGCGAAGGGCGAGCGGCTGTCGAAGTCGCTGGGCAACGTCGTCGACCCGATCGAGGTCGTCGAGCGCTTCGGCGCCGACGCGCTGCGCTTCTACCTGGTCGACGCGATCCCGACCGGCCGCGACGGTGAGTTCACGTTCGAGCAATTCGTCGAGCACGTGAACACGCACCTCGCGAACAAGCTGGGCAACCTGGCCAGCCGGACGATCACGCTCGTGCACAAGTATTTCGGCGGGCAGGTGCCGGCCGACTGGGCACCGCACGCGCTCGCCGACGAGGCCGCGCGCCTGGCGCTCCAATCGCTGGTCGACACCGCGGCGACGACCGACGTCGAGACGCCGAAGTCCTACGACGAACTGCGCCTGAACGAGGCGCTGGAGCACGTGTGGAACGTCGTCGAGCGAGCGAACGAGTTCACCGACCGCGCGAAGCCGTGGGAAACCGGCAAGGACGAGGCCCGCCGCGCCGAGCTGGGCACGACGCTGTCGGCGCTGCTCGAGACGCTGCGGCTCACGGCGATCTGGGCGTGGCCCGTGATCCCGACCAAGTGCGAGCAGCTCTGGTCGACGCTGGGCCTGCCCGGCTCGCCGGCCGACCAGCGCGGCGACGACGCGCGCCCCGCCTTCGGCGCGACGCCGGCCCGCGCCGTGGGCGAGCCCGCGATCCTGTTCCCGCGGATCGACGTCAAGGCGCTCGCCGAGTCCTGACGCCCGGCGGGGCCAGTGCGTCTAGTTCGTCCCCGGCGTTTCGAGCCCGCATCGCTCGCGATAGCGCGCGTAGGCATCTCGATCCTCCGCGGATTCGTCGATCGCCAGGCGCGCGATCCGGCCGGCCTCGTCGAATGCCAGCCGCACGCGCCAGCGGCGGCGGTGCCAGAGGACGGGCACCTTCATCAGGTACTCGGTGAAAGCGATTTCGGCCCTATTGGCCCCATCGGCCCCTGCGGATTCCACGTGAGGTTCGAGTCGCCGTTCGTCGAACTCGCGCCGCAGCCGCGCCCACTCGTGACCGGCGTGCTCGACGATGCGCTCCCCTTCGAGCTCCACGCCGAACCACTCGGCGCGGCAGTCGGGTGCGAGCAAGCGGCGCATGGTGCCGAAGTCGCCCTGCACGAGGGATGCGGCGAAGGCACTGGCCAGTTCGCGCGCACGCGCGGCGGCGGGGGATTCGGTAGTCATTCATCGAGCCTACGGGCCCCGCGCGAGTGCGCCAAACGGTTGACGCGCCGCGAGGCGCCCCGCACGATGCGCGCATGATCGATACGCACTGCCATCTGTGCGACAAGCGCTTCGACAAGGATCGCGAGAGCGTGATCGTGCGCGCGAAAGAGGCGGGGGTTTCGCACTTCGTCGAGATCGCCTACGCGCCGGCGATCGTGCCGAAGGCACAGGCGCTGGCGGCGGCGCACGTGAGCGTCTACCTGTGCGTCGGCGTGCACCCGAGCGAGTCCGGCAAGGTGGGAGACGAGTACCTGGCAGAGCTGCGCGACCATGCGCGGCATCCGCGTGTCGTCGCGATCGGCGAGACGGGGCTCGACTTCTTCCGCGACTACGCGCCGCGCGAAGCGCAGGAGCGCTGGTTCGCCGCGCAGATCACGCTCGCCGAGGAGCTGGGCCTGCCGCTGGTGATCCACCAGCGCAGCGCCCGCGAGGATGTGCTCGCGATGCTCGAGCGTGCGAAGCCGTCGCATGGCGGCGTGCTCCACTGCTTGGACGACGGCCCGGAGGTGGTCGAGCGGGCGCAGGCGATCGGCTTCAAGCTGGGCCTCGGCGGCTGTCTGACCTACGGGCACGCCGAGCTGGACGAAGCCGTGCGCATGGCGCCCGAGGACATGCTCGTGCTCGAGACCGACGCCCCCTACCTCGAGCCCGAGCCGCGGTCCCTCAAGCGGAACGAGCCGGCCCTGCTGCGCCGCGTGCTCGCGCGGCTGTGCGAGATCCGCGGCTGGACGCCGGAGGAGGCCGTACGGATCACGCGCGCGAACTCGAAGGACCTCTACCGCATCCCGGTCTAGGGGCCCGGGAAGGCGCTCCGGGCGGCGCGGGTCCAGCCTCGGTCAATTCCACATCCCACTCGGCCTCGTCGTCCGTATGCGAAGTGAAGGCGCCGCCATACGGCGGACTCCGATATCGAACGGCCCGCATCCAATGGAGTAACCGTGAAGACCGCTCTCCTGTTCTCGTGTCTGCTGACCGCCTCGTTCGCCGTGGCCGCTCACGCGGGCGTCGCGCCGAAAGGAAAGGTCGTGTCGTCCCATACACCGGTCGTCACCCCGAACAGTCCCGATCGCGTCACGCACACGGACACCGAGTGGAGGAAGCTCCTGTCCCCGCAGCAATACAGCGTATTGCGCCGCGGCGGCACGGAGATCGCGTTCACCGGCCGGTATTGGAACGACCACCGCAAGGGTACGTACTACTGTGGCGCGTGCGGCTACTTGCTGTTCACTTCGGACACCAAGTTCGACTCCGGGACGGGCTGGCCGAGCTTCTGGGCGCCCGCGAACGCGAAGCACGTGCATCCGGAAGGCGACCTCACGCGGGCCGTGGTGTGGGACGAGGTCACGTGCGCGCGGTGCGGATCGCACCTGGGGCACGTGTTCAACGACGGGCCGAAGCCGACGGGACTGCGCTACTGCATGAATTCGGTGGCGCTCGAGTTCGAGCCGGCCAAGTAGCGGGTTTTGGGGCGCTGTGACGCCCCAACGTGGCGCGGGGTCGCGTGGGGAGCGCGGCCCTCGGCGCCCACGTTGCATGAGAGTCGTGGCGGTCACGCCGCCGCGCTGAACGCACGCAACCGCAGCCGCGCGCGGTACTTCTCCTCAAGCCGAGCGCGATTTCTGCCGAATCACCCGGGATGACGGCTCTCCTGTCCCCCGCCTCGCTCGCCACCATCGTGGCGCTCATCATCCTGCTGCCGGTCGCCATCGGATTCGGCGTGTCCCGCATGGCGGCGCGCCGCGTGCGCGACGACGACCGCCAGCGCGCGAAGCGGCTCGCGGCACTCATGCGCGGCTACCTGCGCGGCCAGTACCCACCCGGGCTGCTCGCAACCGAGGTGCATGCCGCGGACGAGGCGACGTTCTGGAGTGCGATCGAAGGCCGGCTCGCGACGCTGCCACGCGGCGCGCGGCGGCGGCTCGCCCGGGCGCTCGAGCGCAACCCGCACTCCGCCGAGGAGCGGCGCGTGCTGCTCGACGATTCGCCACTCCGGCGTGAGCTGGCGGCACGGCGGCTCGGCCTGCTCCCCACCTTCGCCTCGCGCCGCGCGCTGCGGGCGGCACTAGCGGCCGACCAGGGCATCGGCGCGATCGCGTCCGCCCACGCGCTCGCGCGGATCAGCGACCTGCCGACGCTCGAATGGCTGTTCGAGAACCCCGCGCACCTGCGCGGGCGGCCCGCGGCCGAATGGACGGAGCTGTTCCGCGCATTCGGCCGCCGCGCACTGACGCGAATCGCCGAGGCGCTCGCGCGCGGGCTGGACGACCCGCGCATGATCTGCGGCGCCGTGGAGGCGCTGGGCCTCGGCGGCTACGGCGCCGCGGCGCCGGTGATCGAGCGGCTGCTCACTCATACCGAGGTCGACGTGCGTGTGGTCTCGGCGCGGGCGCTGGGGCGGCTCGCCGCCGAGCCATGCTCCGACGCGCTCATGCACGCATTGCGCGACCCGGCATGGCAGGTGCGTGCCCAGGCCGCACGCGCGCTCGGGCGCATCGGCCGCGACACCGCGGCGGGCATGCTCGCGCTGTCGCTCACCGACCGTGAGTGGTGGGTGCGGCATCACGCCGCCCACGCGCTTGCGCGTCTCGGCGATCGCGGCACCGGCCTGCTCCGCGAGGCCGCCGCGAACTCGCCCGACCGCTACGCCCGCGACATCGCCGAAGACGCACTCGAGTCGCTCGCCCAAAGCGCGTAGGACGGGCCGCGTAACGGCGACCTCCGTCGTCTCGCCGCCGCGCCGCTTCTCCGCCGTCCCCGCCGACCGTACACTCTCCGGATGCCGAACCCCGCGCGCCCGGGGTCGTCGCGTCCGCCCCGGGCCTCCCAGTACGTCCGCGAGCGCGCCTCCCACGAGGGCACGCCCCGCGCGCGTCTCCAGCTCGCCCTCGCGGCGCGCGGGCTCTCGCCACGCAAGCGGTTCGGGCAGAACTTCCTGATCCGCGACGATCTCGCCGACCGCATCGTCGAACTCTGCCGCATCCGCCCCGACGACGTGGTGCTCGAGATCGGCCCCGGCGCCGGCGCGCTCACGCCTCGGCTCGCCGCCGTGGCGCGCCAGGTCGTGGCGGTCGAGAAGGACCGCGGGCTCGTCGAGTTCCTGCGCGAGGAGCTGCAGGCGCTGCCGCGCATCGAGATCGAGGAGGCCGACTTCCTCGAGTACGACCTCGCGGCCGCCGCGGCGCGGCACGGCGCCGAGAAACTCGCGGTGGTCGGCAACATCCCGTACAACATCACCACGCCGATCATCGAGCGGCTGTTCGAGCAGCAGGGCTCGATCCGCAGCGCGGTGATGCTCGTGCAGAAGGAGTATGCCGAGCGCCTCGCCGCGGCGGCCGGCACGCCGGAGTACGGCTCGCTCACGCTGTTCGTGCGCTATCACGCCCTGCTCGAGCCGCTGATGACGATCAAGGCGACGGCGTTCTGGCCCCAGCCCGACGTCGACAGCATGCTCGTGCGGTTCATCATGCGCGATCACGCGCCCGTCCAGGTGCCGAGCGAGGCCCTGCTGTTCCGCATCATCCGCGGCTCGTTCCAGATGCGCAGGAAGCAGCTCATGAACACGCTCGAGGAGAGCCTGGGCACCCGCAAGGACGTCGTCGCCCGCATCTGCCGCCAGGCCGGCATCTCTCCCGAGCGCCGCGGCGAAACCCTGACGCTCGACGACTTCGCCCGGCTCGCGCGCGCGGCCGCGGATCACGGGAGCTGAGGATCGCAGCGATCACGAAAGCCAACTGTCCTTGAGGACAGTTTCGTTCACTCGCGTCGAACGCAGCCTGCACGAGGTGTCTGCGCAGACACCTCGCGACAGTGCAGTCTCAAAAGCCAACTGTCCCCGGGGACAGTTTCGTTTCATCGCGTCGAACAAACCTGCCCCGGGACGGGTGGATTTGTTGCGAACTCGCTGAATTCGGCGAAGCGCGGCACAGCGTGGGTGTCTGCACGGACACCTCGCTCGCGCCGCCGCCGATTGCGGCGAGTGACCGTGGACGATCCTTCGCGCCGCTGGCCGGTGCGGTCGCGTACAGAGCCTGAAGGCGAAACGGCCCGTTCCCGGGTGACGGGATCGGGCCGCGTGCGTTTTCGGATTCGCGAGCGTCGTTTACGCGGCGGGCTCGACGAACTTGTAGCCGACCTTGTGTACGGCGACGATGAAGGGCTTCTCGAAGCCGGCGCCGAGCTTCGAGCGCAGATTCGACACGTGGGTGTCGACCGTGCGCGTCGTCACGCCCAGCTCCTCGTCGACGCCCCAGATCTCCTCGAGCAGCTCCTCGCGTGACACGGTGCGGCCGCGATGCTCGATCAGGTACTTGAGCAGCTCGAATTCCTTGTACGACAGCGCCACCTGGGTGCCGGCCTTGTGCACCTCGCGCGGCTCGAAGCGCACCTCGATGTCGCCGAACGCATAGATCGTCGGCCCCGGCGACGGCGCGCCGGACGGACCGCGCTGGACCAGCCGCTTCACGCGCGCCATCAGTTCCTTGATGCCGAACGGCTTGGTCACGTAGTCGTCGGCCCCGAGATCGAAACCCTTGAGGATGTCGGCTTCGAAGTTGCGCGCCGTCATCACCAGCACCGGGATGTCGCGGTGGCGCTGGCGCAGCTCCTTCAGCACCGTGAAGCCGTCCTTCTCGGGCAGCATGATGTCGAGCAGCACGATGTCGGGCTTCTGCTTGAGCCCCATGCGCAGCCCTTCGTGCCCGTTCTTCGCCGTGAGCACGTCGTAGCCTTCGAATCGGAAGTTGTGGGCCAGGCCTTCGAGGAGTCCTTCCTCGTCCTCGATGATCAACACGCGCTTTCCCGTCATCGGTTGGTCCTCATCATTAGGATCCCGTCTTCGCCTCGGGTTCATCCTCGCCGCGGGTTTCTCCCGCGGTCGGGACGAGCAGTGTGAACGCGCTGCCTTCTCCGGGCTCGCTCGTAACTTCAATGCGCCCGCCATGGGCGCGCATGATCTGATCCACCAGTGAGAGTCCCAGTCCGGTGCCCTTCACGTCGTGCACCAGGCCGGTCTCGACACGCACGAACTTCTCGAAGATGCGCCGCTGGTCCGCGGCCGAAATACCAATGCCGCGGTCGGCGACGGTGACGGCCACGAAACCGTCACGTGGGTGGGCCGATACCCGGATCTCGCGATGCTGGCGAGAATACTTGATGGCATTGTCGAGCAGGTTGAGCAGGCAATGGGTCAGCCCCGTGGCGTCGGCCCGGACCAGAGGGAGACTCTCCGGCAGATCGACCGAGACTGCAAATCCCTGGTCCTCGAGCCTCAGCCGGAAGCTTTCGATGGCCTCGTGGACCAGCGCCACGACGTTGACCGATTCGAACCGGAACACCTTTCGGCCCGCCTCCAGCCGGGCGAAATCGAGGATGTTGTCGACCAGCCGGGACAGCCTGAGGGTCTCGCGCCCGATGGTCTGGATGAACCGCTCGCGCTCGGCTTCCGAGGAGACGCGGCCCATTTCCAGGGTCTCGACGGCCAGCCGGATCATGGCGATCGGGGTCTTGAGCTCGTGGCTGACGTTCGATACGAAGCTCGACTTGAGCTGTGCCAGCTGGAGCTGGTGAATGGTATAGCGCAGGCCGAACGTCGTGGCGGCGACGATGGCGAGCGCCAGGATGGCGATGAACGCGATCTCGAGCACGACGAACCGGCCCGCCCAGACGACCGGCGAGTCCTCGGTGGGTGAGACCTGCACGGCGAAGCGCTCGAACGGCCCGGTCATCGCCTCGCTCGCGACCGTATGCCCGGTGACCGGCGAGCGCACGCGGCCGATCTCGTCGCCCTGGGGGCCGAAGATCTGGATGCTCTGCCGGCGCGTCTGCGCGAGCCCGCCGTACATGCGCGGATTCGCGGGTAGCCGCTCCTGCGTCACCGCCCTCATGTGGTCGCTCACGAAGCGCACAGGATCGATCCACCAGCCGCCCGCGCCGGCCACCTGGCCCGCGTTGTCGCGGAGCAGCGAGCCGACGAAATAGAACCGGGAGCGTACGCCGGTGCCTGGCGCGTAGAGCAGCGGCTGGGCGTCGACGATGAGCAGCGAGTAGCCATCGAGCAGCTCGAGCGGCACGAAGTGCGCCCCCTCGAACTCGGTCGTTCCCTGGCGCAGCGCCATCAGAATTTCGGACTCGGGGGCGCCGTCGCGGGCGACGTTCTCGGCGCCCGTCGCGGAGCTGCGCACCTGCCCCATCAGCTCTTCTTCGAACGCCTCGACGACCTGCCGTGCGATGTACTGGTTGTAGTGGACGCTCTCGCGCGACACGTCGCGCGAGATGCGCAACGTGAGGAGGATGCCGAACACCGCGAGCAGCAGCGCGGGCACGGCGACGCCCAGCACGATGAGCGTGAGGATGCGGCGGCTGAACCGTGTGGGGGACGCCATGGGCGCCGAGCCTAGTCCCGTCCCGACGCGGCGGGCAACGGCCCGCGCGGCCGATCGAGGCCGCCCGCGCGGCCCCGGCGGGCTGACCGGGTACGAAGAAGGGCCGGCCCTGACGGGCCGGCCCCTGATCCCCCATGCATCGATGTCAGCTCTTGATACGTGCCGCGGTCTGCTGCGCGCTCGCCATGCCGCGCAGGCGGGTCACCATCGCGGGATCCGACGACGTCATCAGCGTGAGACATCCACCCTCGATGTTCACCGTCTCGCGCGTGAGCTTGCCGCTCGCGATCGCGCCGCGCATCGTCTTGCACTGCGGGCACAGCTTGGCGCGGTCGCCCGCCGACGCCAGCGACATCATGCGCTGGGTGCGCCGCGCGATGGCCGACTGGATCGTGCGCACGCGCGTCGCGTTGTCGGTCGTGTAGACGAACATGACGCCGTTCTTGAGCGGGAACACCTGGGTCTGCGCCGAGTTCGACATGAGCTGGCGGGCGCACGCCGACATGTCGGAGCACGCGTCGCAGTCGTTGTGCTCGGTCGCGTCCATCGCCGTCACCATGCCGCTGCCGAAGCAGTCGCCCATGACGCCGTTCTTCGCCGTCGCCGCGGCACCGCTCTTCGCGGAGCAATTCGCCCCGGCCACGGACGCCTTCGTCCCCTTCATCCCATGCGCCGAGCAATCGCCGTTCGACGCCACCGACGTCTTCATCCCGTGCGCCGAGCAATCGCCATTCGACGCCACCGACGTCTTCATCCCGTGCGCCGAGCATTCGCCGTTCGACGCCACCGACGTCTTCGTCGCGTGAGCCGAGCATTCGCCATTCGACGCCACCGACGTCTTCGTCGCGTGAGCCGAACACTCACCGTTCGATGCCACCGACGTCTTCATCCCGTGAGCCGAACACTCACCGTTCGACGCCACGGCGGCGCTCGCCGAGGTCTTCTTGTTCTGGTCGCATGCGCCGACCCAGGCGGCCCATGCCGCCCCAACGACCACGGTGAACACACAAGCGATTAGTAACCGCTGCTTCATCTGGCACCTCCGAAAACTCAGTTCGAGCGCCGCGGGGATGCGGCTCAGGGAAGGTATCGGCCCGAACGTCAAAAAGGCTGTCACCCAATGCCATCCCGTGTGTTACTGAAGTGCAAAAACGCCGCGCCGTTAGCGGCCCAGAGGCGGCTTCGGCGGGAGAACCGGGGCGTTTTGACCCACCCGTGGCCGTCTCGTAACGTGCCCCCGAGTCCCATGGCCAAATCGAACGCCAAGCGCGCCGCGGCTTTTGCCGGCACGATCCTGCTCGCCGCCGCGGCGATGGGGATCTTCGCCGTCGGCGAAATGCTCATCATGACGCGCACCGACGCCGGGCGCCTGACGGCGGCGCGGTACCTACACCTCGGCGATCGCGCCCGCGTCACCGAGATCCTGGGCCGCCACATCCGCACCTCCCTCGAGGAAATGGGTGTGCCCGCCGACAGCATCCACGAGCGCGTGCTCGACTCGGGTTCGCCGCGCGTCCGCTGGGTCGTGGGCCTCAGGCCGCACGCCTCGACGCTCCAGGCGAACTACGCGATCACGCGCGGCCTCGAGTCGCAGGGCGGTGCCGTGCTGTCGGGCGTCGAGGCGCCCGGCCCGGAGGGCAGCCAGACCGTGACGCTGCGCGTCGGGATCCCCGGCCGCACGACGCACGAGATCGTGCTCCAGCGCCCGGGCGAGACCTCGGGCCCACGCGTCGCGGCCGAGGCATCGGGACGCCTGTGCCTCGTGCTGTTCGGGCTCGGCGACGACCCGCATGCCGTAGCCCAGATCATGGGCCGCCCCGAGCCGTTCGCCGTGGCGATCCCGGCCGGGCAGAGCTGGAGTGCCGCCGCGTTCCGCGCCGCGCGCGACAAGCAGCGCGAGGTGGTGCTCCACCTGCCGCTCGAGCCGCTCAACTACCCGCAGATGAACCCGGGGCCCGGCGCGATCCTCGTGACGATGGGCCGCTCGAAGATCCAGGGCACGGTACGGCACTACCTCGACCAGTCGGGACCGGTCGCGGCGGTGGCGAACCTCATGGGCTCGCTCGCGACGCAGGACCAAGCGGTGATGACCGGTGTCTACGACGTGCTGCGCGAGCGGCGCACGCCGTTCATGCACATGACGCCGGCGGCCGGCTCGGTATGCCGCTCGCTCGCCTCGGAGATGGGCGTGGCCTACCAGGAACCCGACGCCGTGATCGACGCCGAGGCGCGCCACGGCGGCAAGCCGCTCGACGCGCGCTGGAAGGATGTCCTCGACCGCGCCCGCCGGCGCGGGCAGGCGATCGTCATGCTGCGCGCGACCGAGGCCTCGCTCGAGTGGCTCCCGTCCGCGCTGTCGGCCAAGCGGCTCGGCAGCGTCGAGATCGTTCCACTCGCGAGCATCGTCCACCGCCCGCCCAGCCTTTAGGAGGCGCCGCGGCGCCGGGCCGGTGTTATCGTGCCCGCATGCGCGCGTCGCCGTTGTTTCCGCGCACCGCGGAAGCACCCGCGGGGCAGTGGCTGCTGGTGAACGGTCTCGGATGCATCGCATCGGGGACCGCGGCGGGCGGGCGCGTCCATCCCGGCCTCGCCGCCCTCGGGCTGCCCGGCCCATCCGGTGTCCACGCGCACGCGCTGCGCTCCCTCGACACGCGCGCCATCGTCGAGTCCCGCACCTACGCGCTCGACCCGCTCGAGACCGACGCCGTCGTGCACTCCGTCTCGCGCGCCGAGATCGAGTCGTTCACCCCGGAGCCCGCCTGGGTCTACCGCGCGGGCGCGAGCCGCGTCTCCCGGCGGCTGTTCCTGCTCCACGACCAGGCGGCGCTGGTCGCCGTCCTGTCGCACGTCGACGGCCCCGAGTTCCGTGTCGTCGTGGCGCCCATCTTCGCGCCCGCCCCACGGGACTCGGGCGACGAGGCGGCCTCGCCGCTCACGCAGTCGATTCCGGGACGGCTGCGCGTGACGAGTGCGGCCGGCGGGCTCACCGTGTGGCACGACGGGGCGTTTTTGCCGACGCGTGCATGGCAGGCGGCCGAGGCGGCCGAGGCGCCGGTGCCGGGCACCGTGGCGGGCTTCATCGAGGCGACGCTCGGGCCCGGCGGGTGCCTTCATATCGTGATCGCCGCCGACGAAGCCCTGCTACGACGCCTCGCCGAGGCGGGGCGGCTCGGTACGCCGCCGCCGCGCACGCTGCGCGGGTGCGTGGAGACGATCGAAGCGGGCGAACGCGCCGTGCGCGAGGCGGCGCGGCGCCGCGACTTGGCCGGCGCCCGCGAGACCGCGCGCGAGGCGAGAACGGCGCGCAACGCCGAGCCCAGCACGGCGACGTCCCCGCTCGCCGACGACGACCCGTGGGTGCCGCGCTTCGCTCGCGCGCTCGAATGGGACGCGCGCCTTCCCGGCGTTCCCGCGTGCGGCTCCGAGGCGACGCGTCTGCTGCGGCAGGTGCGCGCCCTCGTCACGCTGCGCCGCCATGAAGCCGCGCGTGCCACGCTGCTCGAGTACGGGCAGCTCGTGCGCGACGGCCTGGTGCCATCGTCGCTCGCGGGCGGCACGCCGCGCTACGACGATCCCGAGCCATCGCTGTGGCTCGTCCTCGCGACCGAACTGTTCGCGCGCCGCACGGGCGAGCTCGAATTCGTGGGCAAGGCGCTGTTCCCGGCGCTCGAGCAGGTCATCGACCGCTTCCGCGCCGGCGCGTCACTCGGCATCCGGCTCGGCGACGACGGCCTGCTCCAGAGCGACAAGGGCGGCGAGCACGGCGCCATCGCGCGCGCCGACCTGAACGCGCTGTGGTACTCGGCGCAGGCTGCCCTCGGCCAGCTCGCGAAGGCGCTCGGCAACCGGCAGTCGGGCGCGTTCTACGTCGCGTGGGCGCGCGAGCA
>JANLWK010000356.1:0-20136 GCA_031364505.1 Candidatus Eiseniibacteriota bacterium
AGCCGCAAGTACTTCGCCTCGCAGTTCCGCCACGTGTTCGGCCAGTCGCTGAACGACGCGTGGAAGGAGTGGATCGCCTTCGAGCGCGAGTTCCAGCGCGCGAACCTCGATTCGCTGCGCCGCTACCCGACCACGGGCTACCGCGACATTTCGACGCTGGCGCTCGGTTCGGTGTCGCGCGCGTTCGTGGACAGCGCTTCGTCCTCCCTGATCGCGGGGATCTTCCACCCGGGCGCGGTCGCACAGCTCGCGGCGATCCCGCTCGCCGGTGGCCCGCCGCGCACGCTCCACGAGGTGAAGGGGCCCGCGCTCTACTTCGTCTCCTCGCTCGCCTTCGACCCCGCGCGCCGCGTCGTGTTCTTCACCACCGACAACGGCGCGTGGCGCGACCTCAACACGTTCGACCTGGCGACCGGCAAGGTGACGAAGCTGATCCCCGACGGCCGCATCGGCGATCTCGCCTTCGACCCGGCGAATCGCGTGTTGTGGGCGGTGCGCCACTTCAACGGCATCTCCTCGATCGTGCGGCTCGAGGAGCCGTACCGGAACTGGAAGCTCATCTGGTCATTGCCCTACGGGCTCGACGTGCGCGACCTCGACGTGTCGCCGGACGGCCACACGATGTCGGCGTCGATGTCCGAGATCAGCGGGCGCGAGACGCTGCGCCTGTTCGACGTCGAACGGCTCGCCGCGCAGGACACGTCGTCGCGCACGCTGTGGGACTTCGGCCACGCGATCCCCTCGGGCTTCGTGTTCACGCCCGACGGTGGCGCCCTGGTCGGCAGCTCGTACTACACGGGCGTGTCGAACATCTTCCGCTACGACCTCGCGCGCGACTCGATGGACGTCGTGTCCAACGCCGAGACGGGCTTTTTCCGGCCGGTGCCGACGCGCGAGGACTCGCTGATCGTGTTCCGTTACGCCGGTGACGGCTTCACGCCGGCGCGCATCGCGCCGCGGCCGCTCACGGACGTGAGCGCCACGACGTATCTCGGCGAGCGGCTGGTCGAGAAGCGGCCGCAGCTCAAGACGTGGATCGCGCCACCGCCGTCGGCGATCACGCTCGACAGCGCCGCGGTCGCGGGACGACCGTACCGTGCCCTCGCGTCGGTGCGGCTGTCGACGCTGGTCCCGATCGTCGAGGCGTACAAGGACCGCGTGGGCGCCGGCTGGAACGCTGAATTCGCGGATCCGCTCGCGTTCCACTCGTTCTCGCTCTCCGGCACACTCACGCCGCAGGGTGACTTGCCGGGCGACGAGCGGCTGCACCTGTCGGCTCGCTACCGCCGCTACGACTACAACGTGCAGTTCCAGTTGAACCCGGCGTCGTTCTACGACCTGTTCGGCCCGGTCAAGTCGAGCCGCAAGGGCTACGGCACGAAGCTCGGCTGGCACCGCATGCTGATCATGGACAGGCCGAGGGCACTCGAGCTGACGACGCACGCGAACCACTGGGGCGGGCTCGAGCGCCTGCCCGACGCCCAGAATGTCGCGACGTCGGCCGGGTTCGACCAACTGCTGTCCACGGGCGCCGAGCTGCGCTACAGGAACATGCGCTCGTCGATCGGCGCCGCCGACGCCGAGCTGGGGCACCAGTGGTGGGCCGAGGGCGACGTGAACTCCGTGCGCTTCGTGCGCCTCGGCGACGCGACGTGGCGCGGCTTCCCATTCCTGCAAGGCGGGCTCGACGCCGGCCGGCCGATCCCAGGCGTGAAGAACTCGTCACTATGGCTGCGCACCGCCGCCGGCATCGCCTCGTCGAACCGTGACGAACCGTTCGCCAACTACTTCTTCGGCGGCTTCGGCAACAACTGGGTCGACAAGGGCGATCCCAAGCGCTACCGCGACTCCGACCGTTTCCCCGGAACCGAGCTGGACGAGATCGCGGGCACGAACTACGCGCGCGGCATGCTCGACTGGAACCTGCCGGCCGTGCGCTTCCAGCGCGCCGGCACGCTCGCGCTCTACGCGAGCTGGATGCGCGTGAGCATCTTCAGCGGCGGGCTCGTGACGAACCTCGACGACGACGACACGCGCCGGAAGCTGATGAACCTGGGCGCCCAGGCCGACGTGCGCATGCAGCTCCTGACGCAGATGCCGCTGACGTTCTCGGTCGGTTACGCGAGGGCGTTCGAGCGCCACGCCGGCCCCCGGCGTGAGTGGATGGTGTCGCTCAAGGTACTGTAGCCCGATGCGGCTGCTTCAGGATTTTATGGGGGGCTACGCACTCGGCTTCGCGCCGGTGCTCCTGTTTCTCGGGGGCCTGAGGCTGATGGACAGCTTCAAGCTCGTGCACGCCCGCACGCTGGCGCTCGCCCTGTCGCTCGGCGCCGCCGCGGCCGGTGCCGCCTACCTCGCGAACCGCGCCGCGCTGGGGCTGGGCCTCGATCCCGCGCTGCTCACGCGCATCGTCGGCCCTTGCATCGAGGAGACGCTCAAGGCCGCCTGCCTGCTGTGGTTCATGCGCGGCGACCGCGTGGGATTCCTGGTTGACGCCGCGATTGTGGGCTTCGCGATCGGCACCGGCTTCTCGCTCGTCGAGAACCTCTACTACGTCGGCGCACTCGCCGACCCGACGCCCGCCCTGTGGCTCGCCCGCGGCCTCGGCACCGCCGTGATGCACGGCGCGACCACGGCGATCCTCGCCATCGTGCTCAAGACGTTCGAGGACCGCGGCGCCCGCTTCGGCGCGTTCGCGCTCGTCCTGGCCCTGGCGCTCGCGATCGGCGTCCACGCCGCCTTCAACGGCCTCCCGTTCCACCCGCTGCTCACGTCCGCCGGCCTGCTGATCCTGATGCCCCTGCTCATGCTCGGCGTGTTCGACCGCAGCGAGCGCCTGACGCGCGCCTGGCTCGTCACCGGCTTCGACACCGAAATCGACATGCTGGAGCAGATCGTCGACTCCGAGGTCCACGGCACAGCGGTGGGCCGCTATTTGGAGACGCTCCAGAGACGATTCGATCCGATGATCGTCGCGGATCTCTTGTGCCTGCTCCGCGTGCACCTGGAGCTGTCCCTGCGCGCGAAGGGCATTCTCATCGCCCGCGCCGCTGGCGTGGAGTTGCCGCCCGATCCGGTCGTGCGCGCCGGGCTCGACGAGCTGCGGTACTTGGAGCGCACCGTCGGCCCGACGGGGAGACTCGCGATCATGCCGCTGCGAAGAACCGAGAGCCGGGATTTGTGGCAGATCATGATGCTGGATCAGCGGGCGAAGTAGCCGATCCGCTTGTGCTAAGTTGGTGCGCTGCGGCGGCCGGCGTGAACCCACCGAGAGTGGACTATGAGTCCCGAACCGGAATTGATCCGCGTCTCGCGACGCGATGGCATCGTTCAGGTCGACTTGCTCACGCCCGTGCTGTTCGGCGACGACGCCATCGACCGCCTGGCGGATGAATTAGCCGCGGTCATCGATGCCGAAACGATTCCTCGCATCGTGATGAACTTCGAACACGTCAGATACATCTCCAGCATGATGCTCGGGACGTTGATCACATTGTACAACCGCGTCACGGCGCGCGGTGGGCAAGTCCGGCTAGCGGCGTTGCAGGAACGGCACAAAAGGCTGCTGGTCGTGGCGGGACTCGATGGCATGTTCGACGTGCATCCGACCCCTGAGCAAGCGGCCGCAAGCTTCAAGTGACCTCGCCGGAGCCCGAGACCGTTGGAACATCACCCGCGCGGCGAGGCGGGGCCCATCCGATGCTGCTGGGATCAGGGGTGCGCTCGAGAGCGGCAGAACGAACAGCACCTACTGATTAAGAGACCGTCGGCTGAGGATATGGCTCGACGGACGGTGACTACGTGTCCAAGCGCATCTTCGCGAGCAGGTCGCGGAATCGCGGCTCGCCTCTCAGGCCGTCGAGGCGGGGGTGGACCTTGATGAGGCCCATGGCGCCGTCGCGGCTGGCGAAGGCGCGTTCGAGCCAGTCGAGCGCCACGCTGTTCTGGCCCGTCACGGCGTAGTAGGACGCGATGCCGTAGGGGGAGACGAAGCGCTCGCGGGCGAGGTCGTGGACGGCGCGCATCATCGTCTCGGCATCGTCGGTGTGGCCGGCGCGGGCGTAGAGGATCGCGAGGCCCGTTGACGGTGGCGGCGCGGATGCGACTGTCCTTGAGGACAGTTTCGTTCGATCGGGGTTAACCGGTGACGCGGATGCGACTGTCCCCGGGGACAGTTTCGTTCGATCGGGGTTAACCGGTACCGCGGCGCCGATGCCCATGAGGAATTCGCGGATCGCTTCGTCGTGTTCGCCGAGCATTTCCAGCGAGCGGGCGAGGTCGGTGTGGCCGGGGCTGAATGACGGGTCCATCTCGATCGAGCGGCGGTAGTACTCGACGGACTCCTCGTAGCGTCTCGCGTAGAAGAGCACGTCGCCGACGGCGGTGTGAATGATGAGCGACAGCGGGTCCAGCTCGAGTGCCCGCTGGGCCTCGGCGAGCGCCTCGTCGGGGCGGGCCATCTGCGACAGGAATTGCGCGTACCAGCGTCGCGCGGTGGCGTAGCCGGGGTTGAGTTCCAGGGCGCGCAGGAGGCCGCGCTCGACTCTTGGCCAGTCCCAGTCGTGGAACTTGCGGGCATAGGCGAGCGAGGCGTGCAGCTCGGCGAGTGACGCGTCGATCGCGAGGCCGCGCTCGGCGGCCTGCTTGGCGAGCGGGTACGCCTCGCCGGGCGGCAGGGCGTTCGTGTTGCCGAGGACGCTGTAGCTGTCGGCGAGGCCGGCGAACGCGAGCGCGTAGTTCGGGTCGGCGGCGAGCGCCTGCTCGAACGACGCGAGGCTCTGCTTCAGCGACTCGGTGTCCCAGCGGTTCCAGAGGAAGCGTCCCTGCAGATACGCGACGTGCGCGGCGGGGTTCACGGGCGCGCGCGCGGTGAGCCGCGACTGCTCGGCGGGCGTCAGCTGGATCTTGATCTCGCCGGCGATGTCGCGCGCCACCTCGCTCTGGAGCGTCAGAATGTCGGCGAGGTCGCGGTCGTAGCTGCGGGCCCACAGGCTCGAGTCGCTTGCGGCGTCGATGAGCTGGACGGAGATGCGCACCTGCGAGCCGGACTGGATCGCCGAGCCCTCGACGAGTGCATCGACGCGCAGCTCGCGGGCGATCTCGGGCAGCGGCACGCGGGCGCCCTTGAAGCGCATCGCCGACGTGCGCGAGATGACGCGCAGCGCCCCGATCTGCGCGAGGCCGGTGATCAGGGCGTCCGTCATGCCGTCGGCGAAGAACTCCTGGCCGGGGTCGCCCGAGCGGTTCTCGAACGGCAACACGGCGATCGAGCGGATACGGTCGCGGCCACCCGCGGTGGCGGGAGCGGCCGGCGCCGCGCGATCCGGCCCTTCGTTGCGCAGCGCGCGGATCAGGGCCTCGGCGTCGGCGAAGCGGCGGTCGGGCGACTTCTCGAGGCAGCGGTGGACGATCTGCTCCAGCTCGGTCGAGGCGCCCGGACGCGCCTCGCGCAGCAGCGGCGCGGGCTCGTTGACGATGCGATACAGCAGCGACACGAGGTCGTTGCCGGGGAAGGGGCGGCGGCCCGCGATCATCTCGAACAGCAGCACGCCCAGCGCGTAGAGATCCGTGCGCGCGTCGACCGCGCCGTCCTGGATCTGCTCGGGCGCCATGTAGGGGACCGTGCCGCTCAGGGATTGCCCGGCCTTGATACCGTGGCCGGTCGTATCGGTGTCGCCGCGGGCGATGAAGCGCGCGAGGCCGAAGTCGAGCACCTTGGCGTGCCCGCGCGGCGTCATCACCACGTTACTCGGCTTGAGATCGCGGTGGACGATGCCCTGCTCGTGCGCCGCCGCCAGCGCCCGCGCGATCTCGGTCGCGATGACGCGGGCGCGCTGCTCGGGGAGTGCGCCCTCGGTCATCACGCTCGCGAGCGACTCGCCGGCGACGAATTCCAGCACCAGGAAGTCGCGGCCGTCCTCGGCGTCGAGGTCGAACAGCGTGGCGATGTTCGGGTGCATCAGGCGCGCGAGCGCCCGCGCCTCGGCGCGGAACCGCACGCGGGCGGCCTCGTCGGGCAGCACGTCCTCGCGCAATACCTTGAGCGCCACGGAGCGCTCGAGCCGCGGATCCTCGGCGTGATAGACGACGCCCACGCCGCCCTCGCCGAGTCGCTCGAGGATGCGGTAGCGACCGAGCGTCGTGGCGCCGGGGGAGCCGGGGGAGGTCGAGTCGGGCGTGCGCATGCGGAGCGCGACACTATCACGCGTCACGACGTCGTCGTGGCATGCGAAGCACCGGGTCGCGAACCTGCCCCGGGGCAGGTTCGACCCGTCTTGGCCGACGTGCGTCGCGAACGCTACTGTGGCGTGATGCCACTCATCATTCCGGCCGCGACGTGGCGCATCGGGGCGCCGCTGCCGCGCCCGCGGGCGCCGCGCGTCCGAGCGCTGATCGCGCGCCTGCGCACGCCCGAGCAGGTGCAGCGCTGGCTCAACCGCACGCCCTACAACTGGGAGCGGCGGGGCGAGACGTCGAACACGCTGCCGCGCGTGCTCCGGCGCGGGTCGGCGCATTGCCTTGAGGCGGCGCTCGCGGCGGCGACGATCCTCGAGCATCACGGCTATCCGCCGATCCTGCTCGACATCGAATCCGTCGACCAACTCGATCACGTGTTGTTCGTCTATCGCCGCGGCGGGCGCTTCGGTACCGTGGCCCGCTCGCGCGATCCGGGCCTCCACGGGCGGCGGCCGGTCTACCGGACGCTGCGCCAGCTCGTGTGGGCGTACGCCGCGCCCTACATCGACCACTCGGGCCGCATCAAAGGCTACGGCGTGCTGGACCTGCGCACGCTCCGCCGCGACGACTGGCGGGACTCGCCGCGCAACGTCCGCTACATCGAGCGGGCGTTGATCGACAACGCTCACCGCAAGTTCCGCACACCGGACGCGTTCTATCGTCGCTGGCGCCAGCGCTACGAGGACTTCAAGCGCCGCCACCCGGACGAGCGGCCGACGTACTACCCGGATCGGCGCCGCTGGCTGTGGCCGTGATGCCGGGGTCGCCCGATTGTCCTTGAAGCCCCCGTAGGCCGGGTCTAGCCTCTCGTCCTGCGTATCGCGGACCAGCCGTTCGCGAACGCCTCATCGACGTGGCCGACCCCTCGGATCGTGCAGCGCGGCGTCCCTTGTCGCGCGCCCAGCCCCGCGAGCCGCACCGTCCTCTCGCGAGGTGTCGGGGCACCGCCGCATCTTCCCCCTCCGCCGGCCTGTCGATCCCTCCCGCGTTGCACCGCTTCTCACGGCTTCGTTCCCCGGCTGCCGCGCGACTCGCCGCATCCGCGGATCGTGGAGGTCCACGCATGGTCTCCAGAACGGCATTCCTCGCCCTCACGACGCTCGCGCTGTGCTGTTGCGTCGTGACACCCGCACGCGCCACCGACGTCGATGGCGGAAACGACTGCACCCGCCCGAACGTCGACTTTGGCGACGCGCCCGAAAACGTACTCGCCTACCCGGGCATCATGGGGAACTTCCCCACCTGCATCGCGGCGGGCGGCGTGGGCACGCAGACCGTCGCGTGCATGCCGATCAGCACGCTGCCGGGACCGGTGGGGTTCGTGAAGCACGTGTCGTCGCCGAATCTCTACTGGCTGGGCTGCCCCGCCACGATGACGCCGCAGGGGATCGACTCCGAGACCGACGGCAAGGTCAACAACATCGCGATGCTCGGTGCGCCGTCCGTGTGCGGTGGGATCCCGACGGACTGCATCGAAGCGGCGTTCGGCCTGTCGTTCGGACAGGACGAGTGCTTCGGCGGTACCGATGCGGGCGTGAGCGCGCCCACGCTGATGACCTGCACGTCGTCCACGATCTCGTTCACGACGCGCAGTTGCAGCGGCGGCTCGTTCGTCGCCTATCTCAACGTCCTGATCGACATGAATCGGGACGGGGACTGGAACGACAACACCCAGTGCCTCGGCGGTTGCGCCTACGAGTGGGCCGTGAAGAACGCCAAGATCACCATCTTTCCGGGCTGCGGCACGCAGACCTCGCCGGCGTTCATCGTCGGCTCGATCGCGGGCCCGAGCTGGATGCGCGTCACGATCTCGGACGGGCCGGTGACCGACGACTTCCCGTGGAACGGCTCGGCCGGGATAGCCGGTCAGGCGCTGAGCGGTGGCGAGACCGAAGACTACCCCGTCACCATCCTGGCGGGACCGAATCCGTGCGACGCCCAGTACCGCGACTTCGGCGACGCGCCCGAGACGCTCGCCGCCTATTCCGGCGGCGTCACGGGACACTTCCCGACGTGCCTGCTCGACACTCCCGCCGGCAGCCAGACGTCCGCATGCCTGCCGGCGCTCAGCACCGCACCCGGCCTGACGGGCTACGTCGAGCACGTCGCTGTGGCGGGCGATCCGCTGCACTTCTGGCTCGGATGCCCCGCGGGCGCCGCGACGGCCGTGGACGACGAGGCGAACGGGAAGGTCAGCGGGGCGGCAGCACCCGGGGGCCCCAGCCTCTGCGATGCGATGGTGACGACCGACTGCGTCGAGACGGCCTTCGGCGGCACGACCTTCGCCCAGGACGAATGCTACGGCGACGCCGATGCCGCCATCGCCGCGGCGGTCTCGTTCTCTAGCTGCCAGTTCGCCAGCGTGCCGTATCGCGCCACGAGCTGCACCAACATTCAGGTGTACCTCAACATCCTGGTCGACATGAATCAGGACGGTGACTGGAACGACAACTTCCAGTGCACCGCCAGTTGCGCCTACGAATGGGCGGTGAAGAACGTCGTCGTGTCGCTCGCGACCGGCTGCAACACCCTCACGTCGCCCACGTTCCTCGTGGGCCCGGTCCCCGGAGGCGCCACGCGCAACGGCTGGATGCGGATCACGCTCACGCAGGATCCCGTCACCGACGAATTCCCGTGGAACGGATCGAAGGGCATGATGGGCGGGACGTTCCGGAACGGCGAAACCGAGGACTACCCGGTCACGATCGCGGGTCCGACGAACGGCGATCCCTGCGTCCAGGCCTTCGACGACTGGGGTGACGCTCCGGAGTTCATCCTGGCGTACCCGGGAGGAATGGGTGCTCCCGGCAACTTCCCGACGTGCACGGGCGGCGGCATGCCCGGTACCCAGACGATCGCGTGCATGCCCGTCAGCTCGGCGCCCGGTGTCACCGGCTTCGTGCATCACCAGATCCTCGCCGGCGACGCGCAGTCGCACATCTGGCTCGGGTGCCCTTCGCCGGCCGCGGGGACGTTCGGCATCGATTCGGAGACCAACGGCAAGGAAAACACGAGCGCTCTTCCCGGAACGCCCAGCACCTGCTCGATGGTCGTCACGACGGACTGCGTCCAGTCGGCGTTCGGCGGCGCGAACTTCGGCCAGGACGAGTGCTACGGAGACACCGACGCCGGTGTGAGCTCCGCGATCACCCTGTTCACCTGCCAGAACGGCTCCGTCAATTACAAGGCCTACAACTGCAACCTCATGCAGGACGTCCAAGCCTACCTGAACATCTGCGTGGACATGAACCAGGACGGCGACTGGAACGACAACTTCCTGTGCGTCTCCGGCTGCGCCTACGAATGGGCCGTGCGGAACGTCCCGATCACTCTCGTGCCCGGGTGCAATTCCATGGCGTCACCGTCGTTCCTCGTCGGGCCGAACGCCGGACACGGCTGGCTGCGCGTCACGATCTCGCGCGATCCCGCGCCGGTGGACTACCCGTGGAACGGCTCGGTGAGCTTGCCGGCGCAACAGTTCCTGGGCGGCGAGACCGAGGACTACCCGATCGAGATCCAGACGCCCCAGGGTCCCTGCCCGATCGCCTACACAGACTTCGGCGATGCGCCGGAGGATCTGCAGGCCTACGCCGACGGCACGGTCGGGCGATACCCGACGTGCCTGACGCCTACGGCCGCCGGCACGCGTGACCTGTACTGCGCTCCGCCGGTTTCCTCGATTCCCGGTCCCACCGGGTACGTCGAGCACGTGGCCCTTGCCTCCGACGCGATCCACTACTGGCTCGGCTGCGGCATCATGGGCAGCGGGGGCGTGGACTCGGAGGCGAACGGCAAGGTCAACCTCGCGACGATTGCCGGAGGCCCGAGCTTCTGTGATCCGAATACGGTGTTCACCGACTGTCTCGAATCCACGGCCGACGGGCTGTCGTTCGGGCAGGACGAATGCGCGGGGGACGGCATGGATGCCGGGCTCGGGAGCACGGTGATGGTCGACCAGTGCCAGCAGAACACGCTCACGTTCAGCGCGCGGAATTGCAGCGCATCCGACATCGACTGCTACGTGAACGTGCTGTTCGACTGGAACCAGGACGGCGATTGGAACGACAACGTTCCGTGCACCGGTGCCTGCGTCAACGAATGGGTGTTCAAGAACGAGACGATCACGCTCCTCGCGGGCTGCAACACGATCACGCTGCCGCCGTTCCAGGGCGGCCCGAAACGCGGGCCGAGTTGGATGCGGATCTCGCTGACCCGCGTCGCCGTCCGGGACGACTACCCGTGGAACGGGTCGCTCGGCGAGCCGAACGGGTACTACGAGGGCGGTGAGACCGAGGACTACCCGGTGCTGGTCCGGCCGACGACGACGGGCCTCGGCGACGAGCTTCTGCCGCGGGACATCCGCCTCGCGGTGCAGCCGAATCCGTCCCATTCGAGCGTCTACGTCGGGCTCGCCCTGCCGCGAGAGCAGCGCGTCTCGATGGGCGTCTACGACGTCACCGGTCGGCGGCTGGCGACGCTCGTGGACGGCATCCTGCCGGCCGGCGAGCGCACCGTGCGCTGGTCGTTCCGGGACGACGCCGGGCGGCCGCTGCCGGCCGGCATGTACCTCGTCCGCGCGGACGTCGGCGGACAGGTGTTCACGAAGACCTTCGTGCGCATCCAGTAGCGCGGCGCCGATCGATCCCGGTGCGCGAGTACCGGGGAAGCGAGCGAGGGCCCGGACGGTTCGTCCGGGCCTTCGCCATGCCGGAATTGCTCGCGTTCGCGGCGCGCAGACGTTAATCTCCGTCCCGCCAAGATGCGCTTGGCGTCGATCGCCGATACGCGGTACCGCGCCTCAGGAGAAGCCCTTTGAACGAGATTCGTGCCTGGACGACCAAGGATTCCGCCTCCCTCTACAACGTCCCGGGTTGGTCCAGCGGATATTTCCGCATCAATGACGCCGGCCACCTGGAGGTGACTCCGGAAGGCGCCGACGGGCCCAGCGTCGACATGTACGACCTGATCCAGGACCTCCAGCGGCGCGGGCTCGGCATGCCGCTGCTGATGCGCTTCTCCGACATCCTGCACAGCCGCGTCAAGACCCTGTTCGGCTGCTTCGGCAACGCGATCAAGGAATACGGCTATCGCGGGCGCTACCGCGGCGTCTACCCGATCAAGGTGAACCAGCAGCACCAGGTCGTCGAAGAGCTGGTGCGTTTCGGCCGCCCCTACGGGCTCGGCCTCGAGGCCGGCTCGAAGCCCGAGCTGCTCGCGGCCCTGGCACTGATCGACAGCCCGGACGCGCTGCTCGTGCTCAACGGCTACAAGGACGTCGAGTACATGGAGACGGCGCTGCTGTCCCAGAAGCTCGGCCGCTACCCGATCGTCGTCATCGACCGCTACCGCGAGCTGGACCTGCTGCTCGGCGTGGCGCGTCGCCTCGGCATCCGCCCGCACATCGGCGTGCGCACAAAGCTCACGACAAAGGGCGCCGGCAAGTGGATGGAGTCGACCGGCGACCGCTCGAAGTTCGGGCTCACGGCGACCGAGATCGTGATGCTCGTGGACAAGCTGCGCGAGGCGCAGATGCTCGACTGCCTCGAGCTCGTCCACTTCCACATCGGCTCCCAGATCTCCACGGTGCGCGCGATCAAGGACGCCATGCGCGAGGCCTCGCGCGTCTATGTCGAGCTGGCGCAGGCGGGGGCGGAGCTCAAGTTCTTCGACGCCGGCGGCGGGCTGGGTGTGGACTACGACGGCTCGTCCACGAACTGGGCGTCGTCGACGAACTACACCACGCAGGAGTACGCGAACGACGTCGTCGCGGGCATCCAGGACGCCTGCGAGGCCGCCGGCATCGCGCACCCCGACATCATCACCGAGTCGGGCAGGGCACTCGTCGCTCACCACTCCGTGCTCGTGTTCAACATCCTTGACGTCAACGAGGTCGTGGCCGGCCAGGTGCCGCCGCAGGCGCACGAGGACGATCACGCCGTGATCACGCAGCTGCTCGAGACGTGGCGCTCGGTGTCGCGCAAGAACTTCCAGGAGGCCTACCACGACGCGCTCCAGCTCAAGGAGGAGGCCACCAACCTGTTCAACCTGGGGCTCCTCGACCTGCGCGGGCGCGCGCGCGTGGAGCAGATCTTCTGGGGTTGCTGCGAGGCGATCCTCAAGATCATCCGCGAGATGGACTACGTGCCCGACGATCTCGAAGGGCTGGAGAAGGGGCTCGCCGACACGTACTACGGCAACTTCTCGGTGTTCCAGTCGGCGCCCGACCACTGGGCGGTCAAGCAGCTGTTCCCGATCCTGCCGCTCCACCGGTTGAACGAGCGGCCCACGCGGCGCGGCGTGATCGCCGACCTGACGTGTGACTCGGACGGCAAGATGGACCAGTTCATCGAGCTGCGCGACGTGAAGAACGCGCTCGAGCTGCACCCATACGACGGTAGCCCGTACTACCTCGGCGTGTTCCTCGTCGGCGCCTACCAGGAAATCCTCGGCGATCTGCACAACCTGTTCGGCGACACGAACGCCGTGCACATCTCGCTCGACGCGAACGGCTATCGCGTGGATCACGTCGTCGAAGGCGACTCGGTCACCGAGGTGCTCGGCTACGTCCAGTACCCGAAGCACTACCTCGTGCAGAAGATGCGGCAGGCGAATGAGGACGCGCTCCGGCGCGGGCTGCTGACGTTCGAGGAGTCGGCGCTGCTCGTGAAGCGCTACGAAGAGGGCCTTGCGGGCTACACGTACCTCGAAGAGGAGGACGCTCCGTTCCCGTCCGCCTCGAACGGTGCTCCGCCGGCCCCTGCCTCGAATACCACGACTCCGGATGCCCATTCCGCCACGGCGCGAGGCGTGCTGCGCCGATAAGCGAACGCGCTCCGGCAGGGATATCCCTACGGGAGCGCGCTGGCTGGAGTGTTCGGCTTAGCGGAGGGCGACGCCGGCCAGCCGGAGATCGGCGACGGCCGAATGCGTGCCGCGCGCGATGCCGCGGATCGACGCGACGCTGGACGCCTCGAAGGCCACCGCGCCGCCCGGGTGCGTCACGGCTCCGAAGTAGTCCTCCGAGAAGTCCTGCGTGATGCCCGAATCGCAATCCGGGCACGCGGTCGTCGCGTAGGTCTCGATCGCGAACTGGAGCCGCCCGTTCGAGCCGCCGAGGCTCGCCAGCGGTACGGCCAGCTCGAAGCTCATCGGCTTCAGCCGAAAGCGCGCCTCGCCGGTCGCGGGACCCCAGCCGCCGGGCGCGTCGTCGTCGAGCGTGATGCGCCGGATCACGAACGTACCACGGGCGCGATTCCACTCGACGCCGCGCACGATCGATTCGTAGCCGAGCCAGTAGGGGCTCTGCTCGGGATCCGCGTCGACGAACAACTGCAGCG
This sequence comes from Candidatus Eiseniibacteriota bacterium, assembly GCA_031364505.1. Taxonomy (GTDB): domain Bacteria; phylum Eisenbacteria; class RBG-16-71-46; order RBG-16-71-46; family RBG-16-71-46; genus JANLWK01. The sequence goes on from JANLWK010000356.1 coordinate 13,575, forward strand.
CCCAGCCGCCGGCGTGGTCGGGGTCATAGGAAAGGGCCGGGGCGCGGCGGTTGCGGGGGAACATCATCCCCTTGAGGTAGAGCGTGTCGCCGCGCACGTCTCCGCGCAGCATCGCGAGCCGGGGCACCTGGGAGCCCGCGGCGGCCAGTCCGTCATCGCCGTCCACGCTCCACGCCGCAACGCTCGCATCCGGAGCCCCGGCGTGGGGGAACGCCGGGGCGTCACGGACGGGCGACACGGAATCCAGCCTGCAGGAACTCGCCGACAGCGCGAGTCCTACGAGCAGGACCGTGAGCGGGGGGATGCCTCGGAAGGGGGACATTTCAACATCGTTCCTCCGCAAGCTTGGGGCCAAACCGCCCACCGGCGCCCGCGAAACTCGGCAACGCTCGTATTGGGTTATACCTGCACAGGGGAGTGCCGGAGGCGCTGCGTTGGCGGCGCTGTGAGGCGAATTCCCGAATTGTCGCCGCGGCCGACACCCGCGTTGTAAACGAGGGAACGCGCGGGCTCGGCGTCGGGTTCCAGAGACGCGTGCTAGAGTTCGCGCCCGCCTGCGCGAATCACCTCGTCGGCGGCTCCGAAAGGCAGGCGAGATGACAGGTCCCGGTCGTTTCGTGATCAAGGTCGCACTCGTCACCGGCGCATCCAGCGGCATCGGACGCGCGACCGCGCTGGCGCTCGCGCGCGAGGGCGCGCGCGTCATGGCCGCCGGGCGCCGTCGCGAGCGGCTCGACGCCGTGGTCGGCGAGATCGCGGCGGACCACGCTTCGCGTGGTGCCCGCGGCGAGGCCGCGTGCGTCGTGGGTGACGTGCGCGACGAGGCGACCGCGAACGCATGGGTCACCGCCACGGTGGAGCGCTTCGGCGGACTCGATGTGCTCGTCAACGCGGCCGGCGTCATCGGCAACGGCGGCGTGACCGAGCTCGCGAGTGCCGAGTGGGACCGCGTGATGGACAGCAACCTGCGCTCGCTCTATCTCATGACGCGCGCCGCGGCGCCCGAGCTGATCAAGCGCAAGGGTGGCATCGTCAACCTGTCCTCCGTCGCGGCGACCCGGCCGTACGCCGGGCTGCTCGCCTATTGCGTGAGCAAGGCCGGCGTCGACGCGCTGACGCGGTGCTCGGCGCTCGACCTGGCGCCCCACGGCGTGCGCGTGAACGCCGTCAATCCGGGCGTCGTCGTGACCGAGTTGCACACCGTCACGAATGCCGTCGCCGACTACGCGGGGTTCCTCGAACGCTCGAAGACCACGCACCCGCTGGGCCGCGTGGGGCAGGCGGACGAGGTGGCGGCGGCCATCCTGTACCTGCTGAGCGCCGAGGCCGGCTGGATCACGGGCGCCACGCTGCCGATCGACGGCGGCCGCGCCCTGGCGAGCGCCCGCTAGACTCGTACGAAACCCCGGGGGGCGTCCGAGCGTAAGTCCACCTGTCGCCCGCGTTCCGGGCTGCTTGCTCATCCCTTCCGCCCGAGGTTCCCAATGCTCTCGATCCAGAGTCTGGTGAAGGTCTATCCCGGTCCCGTCGCGGCACTTCAGGGAATCGACCTCGACGTTCCCCACGGCATGTTCGGCCTGCTGGGGCCGAACGGCGCCGGCAAGTCCACGCTGATGCGCATCCTCGCGGGCCTGCTCGAGCCGACCTCCGGCGAGGTGTCGCTCGACGGTGAGGACGTACTCGCGAACCCTGCCCGCCTGCGCGCCCGGCTCGGCTACCTGCCGCAGGACTTCGGCTTCTACCCGCACCTGAGCGGCGAGGCCATGCTGCTCCACCTGCTCCGGCTCAAGGGCGTCGAATCGCCGATGGGCCTGAAGAAGCTCGCGCGCGAGCTGCTCGACCGCGTGAACCTCGGCTTCGCCGCCTCGCGGAAGGTGAAGTCGTACTCCGGCGGCATGCGCCAGCGGCTCGGGATCGCCCAGGCCGTCGCCGGCGATCCGCGGCTGCTGATCGTCGACGAGCCGACCGCCGGCCTCGACCCGGAGGAGCGGCTGCGCTTCTACCACCTGCTCGCCGAGCTGGCCGAGGACCGCACGGTCATCCTGTCGACGCACATCGTCGAGGACGTCGCGGTGCTGTGCCCGCACTTCGCCGTGATCCGCCAGGGCCGCCTGATCGCGCGCACGACGCCGCGCGACGCGCGCGCCGCCATCGACGGCGCCATCTTCGAGGGCACCGTCGAGCCGTCGGCCCTGCCGGCGCTGCGCACGCAGCGCGCGGTGACGCAGGCGATCCTCGTCGAGGGGCGGCATCGCGTGCGCGTCCACGAACCCGGCGGCGCTCCGCCCGCGGGCTTCGAGCGTGTCTCCCCGACGCTCGAGGACGCCTACCTGGTGATGATGCGCGAGGCCGCGATGGGGCCCACGACGCCGTCCTCCAACGGCATCACGCCCCGCGTCGAGCGGCCCGAAGCCGCCGGCGCCCGGGCCTGAGGGGGCACGCATGAATCCGCGCCGCCTCTTCGAAGTCTTCCGCCAGGAGTTCGCGCACGGACTCCGCCGCCCGCTCTACTGGGTGCTCGTCCTGATCGTGGCCTATTTCTCGTTCGCGCTGGCGCGCGGGCAGGCGTCGATCGGATCCGGCAATTCCTCGGTCGGCGGCACCAAGGCGTTCATCACCTCCGAGTTCGCCATCACGCAGCTCATGGCGATGCTCGTGAGCATCGTCTACTCGTTCTTCATCGCCATTGCCGCGGGCATGTCGGTGATCCGCGACGACGAGCAGAAGGTCGGCGAGCTGCTCCATTCGACGCCGATGACACCGGGCGAATACGTGTGGGGCAAGTTCCTCGCGATCGCCGCCGGCTTCGTCGCCATCCTGGGGCTGCACGTGGCGATGATGATGCTGCTCAACCACGCCATGCCACACGGCGAGAACGTCGAGGTCATCGGCCCGTTCGTGGCGGCGAACTACCTGCGCCCGCTGCTGCTGTTCGCCATCGTGCCGATGGTGTGCGTCTGCGGCGTCGCGTTCGCCACCGGGGCGCTGACGCGGCTGCCCATCCTCGTGTTCGCGCTGCCGATCGGCTCGCTGCTGTTCGGCGCCTTCCTGCTCTGGGAGTGGTCGCCGTCGTGGCTCGATCCGCGCCTGAACCAGCTGCTCATGCTGGTCGATCCGGCCGGAATCCGCTGGCTCAACGAGACGTGGCTCAACGTCGATCGCGGCGTCGAGTTCTACAACCACGCCCACGTCGGCACCGACACGCTGTTCTGGATCAACCGGCTGGTCATGCTGGCTGCCGGGCTCGGCGCGGTGTGGCTGACCCAACTGCGGATCACCGCCACGGTACGCGGCACGCGCGCGAGCGCCCGCGACCGCCGGCGCGTGGCCGTCGGGGCGCAGGCGGTGATGGCGGCCCCGGTCGCCGAGCCGAGCCCGCTCGCCCGGCTCGCGATGCGCTCGCAGGTGCCGGGGTTCGTCTCGGCGGCGCTCGAGGTCGCGCGCGTCGAGCTGCGCGAGTTGCGCAGCCAGCCCGGGCTCTACCTGTTCGTGCCGATGATCCTGCTCCAGACGCTCGGCAGCCTGGTGAGCACCGGCGCGTTCGACACGCCGCTGCTCAACACCTCGGGGCTGCTCGCCGTGCGGGCGATGAACACGCTGACGCTGCTCATCTGCATGCTGCTGCTGTTCTACACCGTGGAGTCGCTCCAGCGGGAGCGCTCGACCGGCTTCGGCTCGATCTTCTACGCCACACCGCTCCGGACGGGCGCGGCACTGCTGGGCAAGGCGCTCGCGAACACGTTCGTCGCCGTGGCGATCCTGCTCGCGACACTCGTCGGCGAGGTGATCGTGCTCGCGGTCCAGGGCAAGGCCTCGTTCGAGATCGCGCCGTTCGCCCTGGTGTGGGGGCTGCTGCTCACGCCCACGTTCCTCGTGTGGACGACGTTCGTCTCGGCGGTGTTCGCGGCGACCGCGAGCCGCTACGCCACGTACGCCCTGGGGCTCGGCGCGATGGTCGTGACCGGATTCGCGCAGCAGCGCAACCACATGAACTGGGTGTTCAACTGGGACCTGTGGAGCTCGACGCGCTGGAGCGACATCAGCATGTTCGAGCTGGACCGCATGCCGCTGCTGCTCAACCGCATCCTGGCGCTGGGACTCACCGCGCTGTTCATCGCGGTGACGGTGCGGCTGTTCCCGCGCATGGAGGCCGACGCCACGCGCACCGTGCACCGGCTGCGGCCGGCGGCCCTCGGTCGCACCGCGTTGAGCCTCGTGCCGTTCCTGATCGTGCCGCTCGGTGTCGGCACCGTCCTCGGCATCCAGGTGCACGAGGGCTTCCAGGGCGGGGCCGAGCGCAAGCACATCAAGGACTACTACCGCCAGAACTACGCCACGTGGGCGTATGCGCAACTGCCCGCGCTGTCGTCGGTGAACCTGGACATCACGCTGGAGCCGCAGCACCGGCACTTCACGGTGTCGGGCGAGTACGACGTCATGAACACCGGTTCGGAGCCGATGCGGGCGATCCCCGTCACGGGCGGCGCCCACTGGGACTCGCTGCACTGGACGCTCGATGGCGCCGACTACAAGCCCGAGGACCGCTCGAAGCTGTTCGTGTTCACGCCGGCGAAGCCGCTCGCGCCCGGCGAGCACGCGCGGATCGGCTTCCGTTACGAGGGCGGCTCACCGCACGGCATCAGCAAGAACGGCGCGGGCCGCATGGAGTTCATCCTGCCGTCGAGTGTGGTGTTCACGGGCTTCGAAGGTCCGACGCTCGTGCCGATCGTCGGCATGGTGTCGGAGATGGCGCCGGAGGAGAAGGATCGGATCGAGCCGCGCCAGTATCCGGACGACTACAACCGCGACGTGCTGCAGGCCGAGATCGCGAGCGCCCAGAAGTCGTTCAACTCGCGCATCAAGGTCACCGTGCCGGCGGACTTCCGCGTCAACGTCAACGGCGTGCTCGAGAGCGAGACCGTTGCGGCGGGGAAGCGCACCGCCGTCTACGTGACCGACCACCCGATCAAGATCTTCAACATCATTGCCGGCCGCTGGGCCGAGCGCCGCGGCAAGGGCGTCGTCGTCTATTACGAGCCCAAGCACACCTACAACCTCGATGAAATGGTGCAGGCGCTGGAGGGCGGACGGAAGTACTTCTCGGAGTGGTTCGCGCCCTATCCCTGGCGCGAGCTCCGGCTCAGCGAATTCCCGTCACTCGCGACCTATGCCCAGGCGCCGCCGACGAACATCACATTCTCGGAGAACATCGGCTTCCTCACGCTGAGCAAGCCCAAGGCGAACGCCGCGTTCTGGGTCACCGCCCACGAAACCGCGCACCAGTGGTGGGGCAACATGCTGACCCCCGGGCGCGGCCCCGGCGCCGACGTGCTGTCCGAGGGCATGTCGCACTTCTCGACCATCCTGCTCACCGAGCAGGTGAAGGGCCTCGAGCAGCGGCTCGCGTTCTGCAAGCAGATCGAGGATCGCTACGGCAACGTCCGGCAGGCCGACTCGGAGCGCCCGCTCACGCGCATCGACGACAGCCGCAAGGGCGACGGGCAGATCAAGTACGACAAGGGCGGTTTCACCGCGTGGATGATGCTGCAGCTCATCGGCCGCGAGAACATGCTCGCCGGCTGCCGCGACTTCATCGCCACCTGGCGCGACAGCGTCGACCACCCCGTGCTGCAGGACTGGCTCGTGACCATGCGCGCCCACGCGCCCGATGCGGCCGCCTACGACGCGTTCGTGAAGCAGTGGTACTGGGACGTCGTCGTCCCGGAGTACCGCTTCAGCGACGCCCGCGCCGAGAAGCTCGGCAACGAGTGGGAAGTGCACGCGAAGGTGAAGAACGCCGGTACCGGCACGATGCCCATCACGATCGCCGCCGTTCGCGGCGTGCGGTTCGGCGACGCGAAGAAGCACGACACCCCGTGGAAGGACGCCCGCACGGTGGTGACGCTCGGCCCCGGCCAGGAACGCGAGATCACCATCCGCTGCCCGTTCGAACCCGAGCGCGTGCTGGCGGACCCGGACGTGCAGGTGCTGCAGCTCGAACGCTCCAAGGCGACCGCGAGGGTTGATGTGAAGAGGCCCGCGGCGGCGAGCGTGGCGGCGGTGATGGCGGAGTAGTTCCCCGGCCCGACCCGGGATCTGCTGGCCTCGGCGAGTTTCAGGCGCCGAGGCCAGTTTGTTGGGTTCGTGCCATACTATGGCCCCGCGGAACGGGAGCTGCGACTTTCGACGACGTCGGTGAGACCTCACGGCTCAAAGAAGGGACTCCACCGATGGCTTCCAACGCTCCGACCCAGCACGATCCGAGACTCACGACCCCCGCGACGCGGCCCCGGAGCCGCACGATGAAGGCGGCCGTATTCGTGGAGCCGGGTCGAATCGTTCTCGAGGAAAAGCCCGTCCCGAACGTCGGACCTCGCGACGCGCTGCTGCGCGTCACCACGACCACGATTTGCGGCACCGACATCCACATTCTCAAGGGCGAGTACCCCGTCGCGCGCGGTCTCACCATTGGGCACGAGCCCGTCGGGGTGATCGAGGAGCTCGGGGCGGCGGTCACGGGATACACGATCGGGCAGCGCGTGATCGCCGGAGCGATCACGCC
>JANLWK010000313.1:0-5045 GCA_031364505.1 Candidatus Eiseniibacteriota bacterium
TGGTTCCACCTCTCCACGAGTTGGCCCCATCGGGATCTGTTCGTCGCCGCGCACGCCGCCATCCGCGGCGCGCCCGCCTGACGCGCTACGGCATCCCCTCATCCCGGCAGTGCCATCACGGACTCGGGAGACGTGCGGCCACAACGCGACTCACATGCGCCAATCGCTCGCGAAGACTCGACACGCTCCACGGGCGGGCTCGAATAACGCACGCGACGGAGCCCCCCCGCGACTTTGCCATCGTTCCGGTACCTAAACTCACCGGCCCGCTGGTCCTGGTGAATAATCAAGGCTAGTCCTCCTCCTTGTCCTGGGTGCCGAGTTCGTGAACGGCTGGACGATGTGGTTGCTGCGATCGTGGTCTGGAACACCGTCTACTTGGAGCACGCGGTCCAGGGCCTCCGCAAACGCGGCCAGACCACCCCCGACGAACTCCTCCAGCATCTGTCACCGCTCGGCTGGGAACACATCAACCTGACGGGCGACTACGTGTGGGATGGCGCCAGCCGGGACCGCCAATCCCAGCTCCGACTGCTCCGGGGCCTGAGGAAGGCACCTTAACGTACAATTTCTTACAATCCGAGGCGTGACCCCTACATGACCGTCGCGCGCGCCCGCCGCGCGCGGCAAGGGTTTTCGCCCGCCCTGGTGACTGCCCGAAGAGGACTATGCGGCGCGAGCCGATTCGCATTACGATGGGGGCGACCGAGTGGCTGCCAGCAACCCCTGTCGGAGGGAGTGGGTGAGTTCAGAGGTGTTTGGAATGCGCCTGGCCGGCATCGCCGCCCACGCGCCGGAGCAGGTGTGGAGCAATGCGCGCGTCGCCGCGCGCCTGCGTCTCGAACGGATGCGCTGGTCGGCTTCCCGTCGCGGCGTGGATTCACACGAGCTTTCGTCGGATGAAATGAAGCTGTTCCAGACGAGCGACCGCTGGGTGCGGCGGTTCATCGGGTTCTCGGAGCGGCGATTCTGCGCCGACGGCGAAGGCACCATCGACCTCGCGACGCGCGCGGCGCGCCTGCTGCTGGAACGGCTGGGCCACGCGCCGGCGGCGGTGGACGGCATCGTCGTGGCCAGCGTGACGCCCTCTTACCTCCACAGCCCGCCGGATGCCGCGCTGCTGCAGAACGAACTGGGCATCCCCGTCTGGCAGGGCGCCACGCCGCGCGAGACGATGGGCGCGGACATCTCGCTCGCCTGCAGCTCGTGGGTCGCCTCCCTGATGATGTGCTACGGCCTGATCCGGTCCGGGCTCGCGCGCACCCTCCTGCTGATCGGCGCCGATCGCATGAGCGCCACGATCAACTGGCGCGACCGCAGTTTCGCGACGGTGCTGGGCGATGCGGGCACGGCCACCCTGTGCACCGCCGTCCCGGCCGCCGACGACTGGTTCGCCCCGACCCAGTTCTGGAGCTGGATGGACGGCAGCCATGCCGAGATCATCCTCACCCCGGCCGGCGGGTCGCGGGCCCCCGCTCCCTCGGCGCGGGACGTCGAGGCGGGCCGCAACCGCCTCGCGATGGACGGCGCCGCGGTGCGCAAGGTGCTCGTCCCGTTCATGGGCGGCCCGGCGATCGACGCGGCGCTCGCGAAGGCCGGGTGGACGATCGGGGACCTCGACGCCGTCGTGCTCCACGAGGCCAACCTGATGCTCAACGAGCAGATCCTCTCGCAGTGGCGCGATCGCGGATTCCGGGGCCGCGTGCTGAGCGGCGAGGGACACTTCGGCAACACGACGAGTGCGTCGATCCCGCTGGCGCTGACGCTCAATGGCCAGCAGGTCGCTGCCGGATCGCGCATCGGCCTGTTCGGATTCGGCGGCGGGCTGTCCGCGAGCTTCGCGCTGGCCACGATCCGGCAGCCGCTGCGGGCGTGGACGAGCGAGGCGATCGCCTAGGTTCGGCGCCGCGGGCAGCCCGTCGCGCCCGCGCAAGCGCCTGCCCGGAGGCCAATTGGCGAATCCGCTTGCCGCCGGGAACCGGAGGCTCTACATTCTGCCCAGTCTGTTGGTTGCAGCGGGTGTCCATATGAGCACCTCGAACGCCGTCAGGCCGTATGGGCGGCGATTTTCGTTGGGTTCGGGCACTCGCAGTGGCGGACGTCGGTCAGAGTGACCGAACGTGGCCCGTCGGCAGCCGACAGCGGCCGCTGAACGTGAGGTTCAGGGCGAACAAGGAGCTTCTTGTGGCAATCGGAACGGTGAAGTGGTTCAACGAGGCGAAGGGTTTTGGATTCCTCTCACAGGAGGGTGGCGAGGACGTGTTCGTCCACTTCTCCACCATTCAGGGAGACGGCTTCAAGACTCTCGCAGAGGGTGAGAAGGTCGAGTTCGAAGTGACGCGCGGACCGAAGGGCCTGCAGGCCTCGAGCGTGCGCAAGGCTTAATCGCCTCGACTCCACGACACCGCATCGGGCGGGGGCTTCGGCCTCCGCCCGTTCGCTTTGAATGGGGCCGCCCCTACTCCCGCAGGTAGCCCCAGCTGTGCAGGCGATCGCTGTCTTCCTCGAGCCAGCGATCACCGATGTCCTCGCGGTAGTACATGTTCGGGATCATCACGTTCCGGACGCGGTGGTAGGCCTGCCGCTGGGCCTGCTTCATCGAGGTGCCGGTGCCGCACACGATCAGCACCACGCCCGATGTGCCCGTGACCACCCACTCGCCATTCACGGTCCTGACGTCCTCGATGTGGATGCCCTCGCGATTCGCGGTCTTGAACAGGATCACCGCGTCCTTCGAGTTGCTCTCGAACGTCTCGATGTCGTTGAACGGGAACGGCGGCACGACGACCCGCACGCCGACCTGGAACCCGCTCCGGGCGCGCAGCCGCATCGCGGATCCGTCGGCGAGCGTGATGAACGCCTCGCCGAGCGGTGTCAGCAGGCCCTCCTGCTGGATGCTGATCGTCGGATAGCCGAAGCGGGCGGTGAACTCGAGCGGATAGATGCCATTGCCGTTGGCGATGCAGTTGATGTCGATGTAGCCGACGTAGCGCTCCGCGGCGAGCCGTGGCTCCATCTTCTTCAGCGTGGCGTTGAAGATCTTGTTCGGTTCGCTCCAGAACATCGCCGTGCCCATTTCGCCGGTCGACGGGCCGATGTCTCCCGGGAACAGCTTCTTGTGCTCGAAATTCACGCACACCGGCGGCACGAACTCGCGCCCGTTGAAGAACGCGCCGGTCGCCACCTCCACGCCCATGACGCGGCGCTGGAGCTGGAAATCCTTGATGCGCCCGGACCAGGCGCGCTTGTAGTCGTCGAGGACCTGGATGACGTCGTGGCCGTCCTCTTCCTCGCCGACGAACAGGAGGCGCTTGTAGTTCTGCGCTTCGCCGCTCGGCTTGATGACGTAACGATTCGGGTTGGCCTTCACGTAGGCCGTGGCGTCGTCGAACGAAGTAAAGTCCGCTTGGGGGATGATCGAGACGCCGGCGGCTTTGAGCTGCTGCTGGCCGAACGCCCGGTCGTCCTCGAGCCGGTCGGTGTACGGCGTTCCTCCCACGACGAGCTTGCCGGCCCGGCGCAGGGGATCCGCCAGCGACCCGTGGCCGAGCACGTCGTCGAACACCACGACGTCGGCCCAGTCGAGATCCGCGCGCCAGTCCGTGCTGCGCGCGACGAAGCCGTCGCCGATGTCCCGCTCCGACACGTTGTCGATGTAGAGCCGCACATCATGGCCCTCCTTCGACACCTGCCACGCGGCATCCGCGATCAGCGCGTCATAGGACACGAACAGGAATCGGCTCATGAGGGCCCCCTACTCATCCAGCGGCCAGTGCATCAGCGCGCGCCGGGACCGAGGCGTTCGCGCAGGAACGCCGCCGTGCGCTCGAAGGCGAGATTCGCGGCGTCGGCGCGCCACGCGTCGCGGGACGGCTCGGCGAACCAGTGTCCGGTGCCCGGATAGTGGTGGAGCGTGACGTTGCGACCGGCGTCTCGAAGCCCTTGTTCGAACGCGCGAACGGCTGCCTCGGGCTCGAACGGATCGGACTCGGCGAAATGGCCGAGCACCGGCACCGACGCCTTCGCGAGAGCGGGGCCCGTGAACGTGCCGTAGTAGACCACCGATGCGATCACGGCCGGCCGCTGGGTCGCGGTCCACAGGGCCCACGGAACGCCCATCGAGAAGCCCACGGCGCCGAGCTTCGTCGCGCCGGACGCCGTGAGCCGGTCGACGGCGGCCAGTGCCACGGAATCGGCGTGATCCTCGTCCATCTCCTTCACGATTCGCTCAGCGTCCTCGATCGTCGTGGCCGTGCGGCCGCGCACGAGGTCCGGCGCCAGCACCGCGAACCCCGCGTCCGCGAGCCGGTCCGCGTAGGCGACCGCGTCGTCGTTCAGGCCCCACCATGCGTGGAACAGGACGACGCGGGGTGACGTGTCCGCGCCGCAGGCGTATGCCCTCACCGATTCACCATGGACGGTCAGGGTCTCCCACGAGCCCTCGGTCATCGGTCCCCCGGATCGAATGGATGTGACCTGCCGCCCGCCCGTCAGCTCCTCGGCGGACTTCACGACGTCCTCGAATGCGGACGCCGTGGGCGCGATCAAGTCGAAGTGGCCGGCGCCTTCGAGGATCACGAGTCGCGCGTCATCGCCGTTTGCTCGTGCCCGCGCGACGAACGCGCGGCCCTGGTCGATCGGAACGACGGTGTCCGCAGTTCCATGCAGGAGCCTCACCGTTACGCCGAGCGGCAGCAAGTCGATGGGACTCGCCTGCGCGTATCGATCGGGCAGCGAATCCGGTCCGCCCCCCATCAAGGGGGTCACCTGTCGAGAGCAGAACGACGTTCCACGGCCGTACTCGCGTAGATCGCCGATCCCGGCGAGCCCGACCACGCCGCGCAGGGGCAGCGGATCGGCCGTGGCGACGGCGCTGCCGGCCGGAAGGTTTCGCCGCGCCGGGAGCCACAGGGCGAGGTGTCCGCCCGCCGAATGGCCGATCGCGACGACGCGCGAGAGGTCGAGCGGATACCGGCGGGCCAGCTCGCGCAGATGATCGGTGCCGCGGGCGGCGTCGATGAACGTGCCCGGCCATCCCCCGCCAC
>JANLWK010000318.1:0-15119 GCA_031364505.1 Candidatus Eiseniibacteriota bacterium
TCGGTAAGCGTCGTGCCCGCCACGCTCATGCGGAGGAAGTAGACCCCCATGGGCACCTGGCCGCGGCTGCCGGCCCCGTCCCACGCGGCATGGTAACGGCCCGCGTGGTAGACGCCGTCCGTCAGCACCGCGACCTCGCGGCCCTGCACGTCGAGCAGGCCGAGGTGGACGTGGGCTTCCCGCGCCATCGCGAACGTCACCGAGAAGGGGCCGTTGCTCGGCGTCGGCGTCACCCGGCTGAGCGCGAACGCCTTCACCTGATCGACGGCGTCGGCCTTCACCGGCCCGAACGTCTCCTTCGTGCCGGCCGTCGCGACTCCGATCAACCGGTACCAGTAGGTCCGGCCCCCGCTCACCGAGCGGTCGATGACGACCGTCAACATGCCGTCCTGACTGCGTGCCGCGTTGAGCTCGGTCCACGGACCGATCTCGGACTCGGCGCGCTCCAGCGTGATCAGGCTGAACGATCCTGACTCGACCGCCCAGTGGACTCGCAGCCCGTCCTCGGTGGGCTCCGCGCCGAGCTTCGTGATGACCGCCGGCGTCGGTAGATCGAGGAACGACGCCACGATCGTGTGGTTCGCCATCACGTTGGTGAACGTGTACGTGGACACGGGGCCGCGCGGCACGCCGTCGACCGTGACGTCGACGATACCGTTACCCGGATCCGGCGTGATCGTGAACGTCTGGCTGGTGCCGCAGGAGACCACCACGACCGGTCCCGGCGGCGAGATCGAACCGCCCGCACCCGCCATGACCTGGATCTCGACACCCGACGCGAATGTTGCCTTGATGGTGTGATTGTCGCTCACGTTCGCGAACACGTAGTACGCCACGGGGCCCTGCGATACGTTGTCCACCACCACGTCCTCGATGTGGTAGCAGGGATCCGCGGCGATCGTGAACGACGGGTTGTCACCGCAGCTAACCCCCACCGGCCCCGTCGGGACGATGCTGCCGTTCGGCCCGGCCTGGGTGTCGATCGTGTAGGTGTTGATCGCGAAGCTGGCGGTGATCGTGTGGTTGTCCCCCACGCTCGCGAACGTATAGCTCGACCCCGTGCCCTGCGACACGTTGTCCACCAGGACGTCCACGATGTGGTAGCAGGCGTCCGGCGTGATCGTGTAGACGGGGCTGGTGCCGCAGTTCACCGAACCGGTCGGCGGCGCGATCGTTCCGTTCGCGCCCTGGTTCACCGTGATCGTGTAGGTGTCGATCGCGAAGCCCGCCGCGATCGTGTGGTTCGCCTGCACGTCGGTGAACGTGTAGGTCCCCGCCGTGCCCTGCGACACGTTGTCCACCAGGACGTCCGCGATGTGGTAGCAGGCGTCCGGCGTGATCGTGTAGACGGGGCTGTCACCGCAGTTCACGGAACCCGTCGGCGGTGCGATCGTTCCGTTCACACCCGGCGTCACCGTGATCGTGTAGGTAATCGGCGTGAAGCTCGCCGTGATCGTGTGATCGGTGGTCACGCCCGTGAACGTGTAGCTCGACACGACGCCCTGGCTGACTCCGTCCACGTTCACATCGGAGATCGTGTAGCACGAGTTCGCGGAAATCGTGTACGCCGCGTCCGTTCCGCACGGGACCGACGTCGGTCCCGACACGGTTCCGCCCGCGGGAGGGCTCTCGACGATCGTGATCGTGAGCGGGCCGTTGGCGCTGAAGAGCGCCTCGATGGTGTGGTCTGTCTGGACATCGGTGAACGAGTAGCTCGTCACCGCGCCACGGCTGACTCCGTCCACCTTGACGTCGTCCAGCGTGAAGCAGGAGTTGGCCGCGATCGTGTAGTTCGCCGGGTCGCCGCATCCCACCGAAGTCGGGCCCGAAACGGATCCGCCCGCCGCGGGGGTCGAAATGGTGGTGATCGCGTACGGACCGAGCTGCGTGAAGTCCGCGTGAATCGTATGGTTCACGATCACGTTGTTGAACGTGTAGGCCGACAGCGGCCCGCGCGAGACCCCATCGACCGTGACGTCCCCGATCGTGTAGCACGCGTTCGCCTTGATCTCGAACGACTGGTCGCCGCCGAGCGTCGGCTTGATCGCCAATGCGTCGATCGTGGGCTGCGTGGCCCCGATCGCCGTGACGGCGCCGGTCGCAACGTCGATCCTGCACAGCGTCGCGCCACCGCCCGGGAAGTGCCCGACGACGACCGATGCGTACAGCACGCCCGAGGGATCGAACGCCAGTGCGTTCGCCCGCGGTGTGTCACCGAGGGGCGGATACGACAATGCAGGCCCGGGCGTCGCCGCGCCCGTCAACTGATTCAGGATGTACAGCGAACTCTGCGTGGCACTGTACAGCGTGCCTGACGGCGTGAACGCCGTGCCGTTGCCCTGGACGAAGAACAGATTCTGCGAGCCGACGAGAGTCGCCGCGCCGGACCCGGTGTTCACGGTGTAGAGCCCCTGTTCCCCGGTGCTGCGATTCAACAACGTGTTCGCGAACAGCACGTTGTCGGAGGGACGGAACGACAGATCGGAGACGGAACCGTCCATGAAGGTCGGCCCGACTTCGGTCCCCGCGCCGTTTGCGGGATTGATCGTGATCAACACGGGCGCGTTGTCGGCGGGCCGCTGGGCCGTCGCGTAGAGGACTCCCGACACCGGATCGATGGCCATCGCACCGACACGGTTGAAGTTCGTGGGACCCACCAGCGTGGGCGTCCCGTTCGTGGGGTCGATGAGATAGAAGTCGCTCGCGCCCGCCGCCCCGTTGGTCGTGCTGCCGTACAGCGTACCGACCGCCTGACAGGGGACCGAGATGCTCCCATCGGGGATGATCACGCCGCCGGTTCCGGCCGACGCGTCGATGGTGTAGGACACCGGGCTGAAGCTCGCCTCGATGGTGTGGTTCGTCACGACGCCGGGGAACGTGTACGACGCCACCGCACCCTGCGAATTTCCGTCCACCTTCACGTCCGCGATCGCATAGCACGCCCACGGCGCGATCGAATAGACCTGGTCGTTGCCGCAGCCCACCGTCGTGATCCCTGGCGGGTTGATCGTGCCGCCCGTGCTCGCCGAGGCCGTGATCGTGTAGGTGATCTGCGAGAACGTCGCCTCGATCGTGTGATCCGCCACGACGTTGGTGAACGTGTACGAGGCCACCGCGCCCTGCGAATTGCCGTCCACCTTGACGTCGGAGAGCGTGAAGCACGTATTCGCCGCGATATCGAACACCTGGCTCCCGCCGTCCGGCACGAGCGTCGGCGTCCCGGGCGTGATCGAGCCGCCCGCCCCGGCGACCGGCGTGATCGTGTGCTGGATCGTCTGGTTGCAGGCCGGCGAACCCGTGATCGAGCCGTTCAGCCATGGGTGGAACAACACCGGGCCCGATACCGCATCACCGCTGCCCGCGTTCACCGGAGGTGCGTTCGGGCCGCTGATGTCGCCGTACCAGTTGCATGTCGCTTCCAGCGTGCCCAATCCGTCATGGCGGATCGCGAAGGTATTCCCCACGAAGTCGTTGCCGGTGACCGAAATCGGCATGCCGGTGATGTCCGCGGTCGGGCTTCCCTTACGCACGGCGACGCCGTTGTACGAGGTCAGGAAGCGGTTTCCGGTGATCGTCACCGGCGGGCCGCTCACGCTCGGCGTGTAGAAACGCACGCCCGCACCCCAGCTCGGTACGCCGGGGGGGTCCGGGTTCTTGATGTCCGTGAACACGTTTCCCGACACGGTGGTGCCGGCCGAGTTGTTCGCCAGCAGTGCGGCGTAGTACTGCACGTTCGTGAACGTGTTCCCGGTGATCGTGGCCTTCACGCTGCTCAGGTTCATGCCCGACGAGGGCGTGTCCTTGAACACGTTGTTCGTGATCACAGCCTGGGTCCCGGTCGCGCCGTCCCAGTTGCCCGCCAGGAACATTCCCTCACACGACCCGCAATCCGACAGGTTCGTCAGGTAGTTGCAGTCGAAGGTGAAGACGTTGGAATTGGCGAAGAACATGGAGCCGTCGACCGTGTTCTGGAAGATGTTGTTCTGGATCGTCGGCGTGTTCCCCGTCAGATACGAATCGATGGGATTCCCGGTTCCGGTGAACGTAAACCCATCGATCGTGACCGGGCCGGTCGTGGCGATCCGGATCGCGGTGTTGCCCGCGCCGGTCGGCTGGATCACCGCCTCGGCGACACGGCTGCCGCTGCTGCCGCATACCGACGCATTCGGGCCTTGCAGCGTGAGGGCCTTGTCGAGGCCGATGCCGATGGTGTAGCTGCCGGCAGACACGGCAATCACGTTCCCGTCGACCGTCAGAGGATCGGCGATCGCGTCCGGGATCGTCGGGTAGCCGATCGCGGTCGAGATGTTCGTGACCGGGTAGGTGTCGACGCTGAGTGACCACCCGCTCGAGATGTCGCCGATGTCGCCAACGCCGCGATCGATGGCGTACAGGCTCCACGTGCCGTTGGGCGAAGCCTGGTTGAAGGCCGCGAGCGAGGTGGTCACGGGCCGGGCTGCCGGTCCTGGCGCCGGATACGCCAAATAGCCTGGGTCACAGGGTCCGTAACCGACGGTGCAAGGGTTGGTATCCGTCGGATGGTAGGTGCCCCCCACGACCGGAGGGCCGATTCCGCCCATGGGCGGGCCGGCGTCGTCGAAGGTAAGGGTGAAACTTCCAGGGGGCTGCACATTCCCGTTCGCGGCGGTCAGCACCAGTGACTGACCCGTGGGCGAGACAAGCACAATGTCCACGTCACCAAAGAACGTGTGGTTGATGTCACTCAGGGTGACCGTCACCTTGGAGGTCAGCCCCACGAGACCCGACACGAGAATCGTCGAAGGATACGGAGTTGCGACGCCCACGAGACTGATGTCGCCGAATGCGGTCGCATCAGGAATGGTGATCGCCGCCGGATTGCTGAAGGATGTGCTGGTCGCACTGAGCGGCAACGCCTTCCCGGCCGGTGCCGGCGCGTGTGACGGCTGTGGCGGGTTCATCGAGCGAGCGAACGCGGGCGATGCGATGGTCGCAATCGCCACCGCAACGAGCGCCAGCTTTCCTAGCGCGGCGCGCTGCGAGAAAAATTGTAGCTTACTGGGCATGACGGCCCCTCCGAGAGGAATGCGGCCTTATCGGGCGGCCGATCGGGGGCGCGGCCGGAGCCGAGACCCGCAAACGAGCGGCCAACGGCGCTTCGGCACCTGGGGCAATCGAATCGGCAAATGCCCGCGGTCCGGCTTTGCACTCGCCGAGGGACGATGCGCCCCGGCGAACGGGCCAGGCATCCTCGCGAAGTGGGCGCGAGCACGCTGCGGCCAACCGGTGGAGACCGGCCCATGGCGAACGCGAACGCCTCGCACGGCGAGCATCCTGGTTCGCCAGACACGATCAAGGGAGCGTACGTCGATCAGCTGCGCAATGAGCGCCGCCGCTGCGCAATGTCCACCGTCGGAGCATGACAATTCAAGTAGAAACTGCTCATTTGCCCGGCGGGTACCTATAAGGAGTACGCGCGGACCGGTCGCGAAGCCGGTGGCGGGGCGCGTCAGGCCCGGCTTCGGGACCCCATCAGAGTGGCGAGTGCCGCCAGGTCGCCGCGCTTGAACATCGTCTCGGCGCGCAGACTCTCGGTGTCGCGGCCGATCGTGGCGACGGCGGCGATGCGGCCGGCGTTCCGATAGGCGACGACGGCGCTTCGGTCGGCGATGCGGCCGGCGACGTCGATCGCGTCCCACGCCTCGGCATGCCCGACGTAGGCGATCGTCACGTCGTAGTGCTGGCTCCAGAAGAACGGCACGTCGGTGTACGGCTTCGCGTGCCCGACCATGTTGCGCGCCGCCGCCTGCCCCTGCCGCTCGGCGACGACCCAGTGCTCGATGCGCCAGCGCTCGCCCGTGTGGGGGTCCGGGTACCGGGCGATGTCACCCGCCGCGTACACGCCGGGCGCCGAGGTCTGGAGCATCGCGTCGACGACGATCCCACGATCGATCGCGAGCCCGGCCTGCTCGGCGAGCGCGATCGAGGGTCGCACGCCGATGCCGGCGACGACGACGTCGGCGTCGAGCCGCGAGCCGTCGTCGAGGACCACGGCGGCGGGCTCGATCGACCGCAGCGTATGCCCGAGGTGGAACCGCACGCCATGTTCCTCGTGCAGGGCGCGTACGAAATCGCCGAGCTCGGGGCCGAGGACGCGCTCGAGCGGCCGCGCGCCGGGTGCGACGACGTGGACGTCGAGTCCCCGCGTCCGCAGGGAGGCGGCGACTTCGAGGCCGATGAAGCTCGCGCCGACGACGACGGCGCGTGCCCTGGGCCTGGCCGTCGCCCGCGCGATGATCGCCCGGCTGTCCGCGAGCGTGCGCAGGGTGTGGACATGCGGCGCGTCGGCGCCCGGGATCGTGAGCCGCACGGGCTCCGCCCCCGTCGCGAGCAACAGCGCGTCATACGCGCGCGTCGATCCGTCGGCCAGCGCGACGCGACGCCCGGCGGTGTCGATCGACGTCACTCGGCCGCCGAGCATCAGCTCGATGTCGCGCTCGGCATAGAACGCCTCGTCGCGCAGCGGCATCCACTCCTCGAGCGCCGTGCCGGCGAGATAGTCCTTCGACAGGTTCGGGCGGTCGACCGGCGTCGAGGTCTCCGCGCCGATCAGCGTGATCGGCCCCGCGTACCCGTCCTGCCGCAGCGTCTCGGCCGCCGCGTTGCCGGCGGCGCCCGCGCCGACGATGACCACGCGCTCGGGGGAATGAGGCGGAGGCGAGGGTGCGGGCGTGCCGACGCGGTCGCCGAGTTCGATGCGCGAGCCGCGGCGTTCCACGCGCCAGCAGGGAATCGGATTGAGCGCGGGTGCCGCGCCCGCCCCCCCCGTGCGCAAGTCGAAACACGCATGGTGCCACGGGCAGCGCACCGTGTGTCCGTCGATCACGCCTTCGTTCAGCGGGCCGCCGTAGTGCGAACACCTCGGCGAGACTGCGTAGACCTGGTCGCCCGCCGCCGAGCGCACGAGCATGACCGATTCACCGGCGTGATGACCGACGAGTATGCCGCCCGGCGGAAGCGCCGATAGCTCGAGGCCCCGGTCGAGGTCGGGGCCCGTCGGAGATGCGTCGGAGTCGGACATCGCGCCCATACTGTTCGCTGCACCGTTCCACGGTGTCAGGATATTGTCAGTGTGTATCAGCGTAACCCTCACGGAAATCTTGCCTTCGCGCATGGGTCGCTGAGAGTATCCGCGCCCTTCTTCCATGCATCGTGGCTGAGCGTCAGAACGTCAGTGAGGTCGCGCAATGAACCGTTTTCCCATCCGCACCAGCCTCGTCATCGCGCTCTCGTGCGCGGCCGCGTTCACGGCCAGCGCCCAGGACGGGGCGCCGCGGGACACGCTGATCGTTCCGATCCGTGGGGTCACGGTCACCGGCTCGCGCGTCCCCGAGGCCGTGCTGCGCACGCCGGCGGCGCTCACGGTCGTCGGCAAGGACAAGATCACGCCGACGCGCCAGATCAGCCTCGCCGACGGACTCGCGGGCGTTCCCGGCGTGTTCTCGCAGAACCGCAGCGGCGCCCAGGACGTGCGCATCACGATCCGCGGCTACGGCGCGCGCGGCAGCGGCGAGCGCTCGAACACCGGCAACATGCGCGGCATCCGCGTGCTCACCGACGGTGTGCCGCTCACCGAGCCCGACGGCCGCACCTCGCTGGAGTTCATCGACCTCGGCAACACCGAGCGTATCGAGGTGCTGCGCAGCAACGGCTCGGTGCTCTACGGCAACGCCTCGGGGGGCGTCGTCAATCTGAGATCGCCGGTGTTCGACTCGCCGTTCACGGAGTGGAGCGCGCGCGCCGGCGAGTACGGCTTCCACCGCGAGCAGGGCGTCGCCGGCTTCCTCCTCGGCAGTGGCCGCGGCGTGTTGTCGGTGTACAACTCGAACTTCGACGGCTGGCGCCGGCACAGCGCGAGCACCACGACGTCGGTGCAGGGCCGCTTCACCGGCCCGCTCGACGAGCACACCCGGCTCGGCATGCTGCTCGGCTTCGTGAGCAGCCTGAACCGCTTCCCGGGCGCCCTCACTCAGGCCGGTGTCGACGCCGATCCGCGCCAGGCGAACACGAACTTCGTCACGCGCGACGAGCGGCGCTTCAACCGCGTCGGCCGCGTCGCCATGACGCTGGAGCGTGACGTGCCCGAGTCGCAGGCGCTCAACGTCACGGCGTTCGTCGAGCCCAAGGTGCTCGAGCGCTCGGAGCGCGGCAGCTACCGCGACTTCAACCGCTACCACGTCGGCGGCTCGGCGGTGTGGCGCCTGGCCACGCGGCTGAACGACGACGTCCAGGCGACGTGGACCGCCGGCGCCGACGAGCAGTACCAGGACGGCACGATCCAGTTCTTCTACCTGCAGGACGGCGCGCGCACCGATTCGATCCTCCAGAACAAGCGTGAAGGCGCGAACAGCGCCGGCGGGTTCGTGCAGGGGGAGCTGCGCTGGCACGAGCGGTGGGGGTTCCGGCTCGCGGCGCGCTACGACAACCTGTGGTACATCGCCGAGAACCGCATCGACCCGTCGGTGAACGCGACCAAGCGCTTCACGCAGATCGCGCCCAAGGGTTCGATCTCGCGCTACTTCGAACGCAACACGGTGTACGCGTCCGTCGGCGGCGGCGTCGAAGCGCCCGCGTTCAACGAGATCGATCCGCCGCCGGGCTATGGGTTCACGAGCTTCAACCCCTTCCTCGAACCAATGATCTCGCGCAGCTATGAAATCGGCGCCAAGGGTGAGCTGATGAACGAGGCCGGCGCGTGGGGCCGCGTCGGCTACGACGCCGCGATCTACTGGATCGACGTGCGCAACGAGATCGTGCCGTTCAACAACGGCTCGTATTTCTTCACCGCCGGCAAGTCGCGCCGCCGCGGCGGCGAGTTGGGCCTCGACTGGACGCCGCGCAACGCCGTCACCCTCGCGACCTCGGTCAACGTGTCGGACAACGAGTACCTACAGTACGTGAGCACGGGCGACTTCGGCGGCAACGAGATCCCGGGCCTGCCCAAGGTGTTCATCGACGGCAGCGTGAAGTGGCGCCCGGTGCGCGGGCTCGGGTTGTCCGGCTCGGTCAAGCACGTCGGCAAGTACTTCGCCGATGACGCCAACCTCGCCTCGACGAAGGCGTTCACGCTGCTGGGCGCCGGGGCCGAGTACGCGTGGGCGGTGACGTTCGGCCTGTTGCGCGCGTTCGTCGCGGGCGACAACCTGGCCGACGAGGAGTACGTGTCCTCGGTGTTCATCAACGGCACGAGCGGCCAGTTCTACGAGCCGGGTCTCCCCCGCAACGTCTATGGAGGCGTGAGCATCTCGCTGCGGTAGCGCACAAAATTCGGCCTTGTCAATGAGATGGCGCGGCGCCAGACTCCCGCAACGCCGTTCGAATGCGTTGCCCGGATCTGGAGCCGCCCCATGCGTATGCATGCGAACACCCTGCTGGCCTGCGCCGCCCTGCTGTTGCTCGCGGCGCCTTCGCGCGCGGTCTCGTTGCGCAAGTCCACGTTCGGCACCACCGGTGGCTACGCCACGGGGCCCGGCCTCACGCTGGGCCTCACGGCCGGCCAGCCCGCGACGGGCGCGTCATCGGATGCCTCGACCCTGGAGATCGGCGGCTTCTGGCATCCATTTCAGAGCGTGCTCGCGGTCGAGCCGTCGCCCGTGGCGGCGCCGGCGTTCGGCATCGTGTCGGTCGCGCCGAACCCCGTGTCCGGTGACGGGGCGATCCGGTTCGCGCTGCCGCGCCGGATGGATCGCGTGCGGGTGGACGTGCTCGACGTCTCGGGACGCGTGGTGCGGGCGTTCGCGGTCACGACGCTCGGGCCCGGCGAGCACCGCATCGCGCTCACGCCACGCCGGTCGGACGGATCCTTCCTCTCCGACGGCGTCTACTTCCTTCGCCTGACGGCGGACGGCATGCGGTCCGTCCGGCGCTTCGTGTTCGTCCGCTGATCCCGAGGAGGCTCGCCGTGGCCGCACGCGTCCCATTCCGCCGCACCCTGATCGCCTTGCTCGCCGTCGCCGCCTCCGCGACGATCGGATCACGGAGCGCTTCCGCGACTCCGGCGCTCTTGAACTACCAGGGCTACCTCGCCGACAACGTCGGCCAGCCGCTCACGGGGCCGCACACGCTGCGGTTCGACATGTTCGCGGACTCGACCGGCGGCGCGTCGCTGTGGAACGAGTCGTACGCCGGCGTCGCCGTGAGCTCCGGGGTGTTCAACGTGCTGCTCGGCGGCGTCACGCCGATTCCCATCGGCTCGCTGCTCACGGGCGCCACGCGCTGGCTCCAGACCACCGTCGACGGCGCGCCGATGCTGCCGCGCCAGCCGATCGTGAGCGTCGCCTACGCGCTGCGTGCCGAGCTGTCGGAGATGCGCGTCATCGCGCGCGGCGCGGGCTACTTCCAGGACGGCACGGACAGTGGACTCCTGAGCGGGCGCAGCGCGTTGCTCACCAAAAAGTATCCTGAGACGGGGGTTCGCGTCGGGTGGAGCGACAACTTCCGCGTGTTCGGGCAGAATACCGCGTGCCGGTGGCAGGTCCTGTTCAATGGCGCGCCGTGTGCCAATCCCGGACCGATCGTGTTCGACCTGTACGAGAGTTCGATCGACTACTCCCATTCGCCGGTGTCCGTGTTCGGCACGTGCATGGGATTGCCCGCGGGGCCCATCCTCGTGACGACGCGCGTCGACTCCGCTCCCGGCTACAGCGGAGCGGACTGCTATACCGGATGGCAGTCCGGGCACTTCCAGATCGAAGTCGAAGAGGTGCGGTAGGGGCTCGTTGATCCGCCGCCGCACCGCCGCTGCAGCGGCCGCGATCATCGCCGCGCTGCTGGCCGCGATCGCGTGCGCCGGCTGCGGCGGCCAGGACGCTCGCCCAGACGCTCGCCCAGACGCTCGCCAGGACGCTCGCAAGGATGGCGGCGTCGCCCGGTTCGCGCGCCAGGTGCGCGCCGCGCTCCAGCGCCGGACCGAGAACCAGCGCGCGTTCAAGCGCGCGGGCATCGATCCGGTCCAGAAGGCCGTCGAGCGCGGGGACACCGCGTATGTCCGGCGGCGCCTCGACGCGACGCCCGATCTGATCGACCTGCGCGATCCGACCGGCTACACGCTGCTGCACACCGCCGTGTGGTGGGGCCGCGCCGACATCGCGCGCATGCTGCTCGACCGCGGCCTGCCGGTCGACATCAAGGACACCGGCGGCATGACGCCGCTCGCGCTCGCCGCCCGCTGGGGCCGGGGCGACCTCATGGACGTACTGCTCGCCGCGGGCGCCGACATGAACGCCCGCGACGACCACGGCCGCACACTGCTGCACTGGGCCGCGCAGTACGGGCACATCGAGGTGGCGCGATCGCTGCTCGATCGCGGCATGCCGGTCGACGTCGTCTCGAACGAGCGCGACACGCCGCTCTCCCATGCCGCGTGGTGGGGACGCGAGGCGATGTCCGAGTTCCTGATCGCGCGCGGCGCCGACCCGAACCACCACGGTGGCGGCGGGTGGACACCGCTCCACTGGGCGGCGAACGGCAACGCGCACGTGACGAACCCGCGCGTCGTCTCGCTGCTCATCGCGCGCGGATCGAGCGTGAACGCCCGGACCGACGACGGCTCGACGCCGCTCGCGTGGGCGGCGATCAACAATGACAGCGCCGTCGCGGCGATCCTGCTCGCGCGCGGCGCCGATCCGCGCGCCGCCAACGCCGAGGGCAACACGGTGCTCGACCAGGCGGCATGGTACGGCGGCACGCGCGTCGCCGTCCTGCTGCTCGATCGGGGCGCCGATCCCAACGGCCGCGACACCCAGGGCAAGTCGCCGCTCCACTCGGCCGCCGAACGCGACTCCACGGGGCTGGCGCGGGCGTTGATCGAACACCGGGCCGACGTGAACGCGAAGGACCCGCGCGGCTGGACGCCGCTGCACGTCGCGGCGTCCCAGGGCAGCGTCGGCGTGCTTCGCATGCTGCTCGCCCACGGCGCCGACCCGAACCCTCTCGAGCAGCACCGGCGGACGCCTCTTCACTGGGCGGTGTCGCAGGGCCGCACGGCGGCGGTCGAGGCGCTGCTCGACGGCGGCGCGGATCCGAACCCGAAGGACGTCTCCGGCGACACGCCGCTCGAGATGACGTGGGGCGGCTCGGCGAGCGACAAGGCGATTGCCGCATTGCTCGTCCGCCACGGCGCGCGAAAATAGACTCGCCGCGTCGAACCGGCCGGGTGCGCTAGAACGCGTGTGAGAACGCCATCCCCAGCACGGCGATCACGAGCAGCAGCACCACGAACCTGGCCCACCACTCGAGCCGGCTCTGGAGCTCGGCGATCGTGGCGGCCTGCTCGGGCGTCGGCGCGCCGTGGATCTCCGCGGCGAGCCGACCGAGCCGCTCGGCGATCGGTTTCTGCGTCGAGAGGCCCAGGACCATGGCCAGGATCGCCGCGACGGCGCCCGTCACGAGTGCCATGCCCTGCGGCGTGTGCATCATCGCGCCCATCGCCGGGCCCAGCCGCCAGAACAAGATCAGGCCCGTCAGCACCACGAACCCGGCGGCACGGGCGAAGGCGACCGACAGCTTCTTCGTCTCCATGAGGTGCCTCATGACGGGCCCGCCGGCGGGACCCGCGGCGCGGATGCTGGGAACCACGTACAGCGTGACGAGGAAGACTCCGCCGGCCCAGAACACGCCGGCGAGCACGTGCGCCGCGCGTACGATCGACCAGATCGACCAGATCGACATGTGTGCCTCCTTGGGCGTGGTGGGTCCGCCGAGCATCCTACACCGCGAGCTCGAGGAGCAACGGCAGGTGGTCGGACGCGTCGCGCGCGCCGGCGCCGTCGAGCACCTCGCAGCGCGCGAGGCGCGCCACCGCGCCGTTCGGAACGAACGCGTAGTCGAGCCGGATGTGCGGATCCCATGTCGGGAACGTGTGGCCGGGCGCATCCGGGTGCAACGACCGGAACGCGTCCGTATAGCCCGCGTCGAGCAGCATCTGCACCGTCTGCCAGCGGATCGTCTGGCCGCCGAGGAGCGCCACGAGCCGCAACCGCAGCGGCAGCCGGTCGAGGTTGAACGTCTCGCCCGGGGCCAGGGTGTTGAAGTCGCCGACGAGCGCGTGGAGTCCAGCGGCGTGCCGGGCGACGGACGCGAGCGTGGCCCGGAGTTCCCGCGCGCGGCGCTGCTCGGTCCAGTTACTGTGCACCGCGCTCAGGTGGACGCCGAAGACGCGCACGCCCGGCAGCTCCAGCTCGAGGAAGGCGTTGTTGCACGGCGGCGGCCGGTGCCACGCGTGGCGCGCGACCGGGACGCGACTCATGAACCCGACCGAGTGCGCCGGTTTCGCGTCCCACGACGTCATCTCCGTCGCCGCGGCCAGGCGCCGGACCACGTCGGGGCGCTTCGCCTCCTGCAGCACCACGACGTCGGGCGCCGCCGAGCGGATCATGGCCGCGATCGCGGCCTCCCTCCCGGTGCCGCCGAAGCGGATGTTGTAGCTGAGCAGCCGGAGCGTCACGTCTCGTCGAGCTTGCCGAACAGCGTGAGGTACGGCTGGCCCATCAGGTGTTCGCGGCAGAACATGATCCAGTCGCGGGTGCCCTGGATGTTCACCGGGCGCCCGACGAACGCCACGAGTCGCTCGCGCAGCGGCAGCAGACCGGGCGCGATGTCGGGATGCTCGTCGCTCAGCGGCTTCGTGTGCATGCCGGGAATGTAGAACCCCTCCGGCGTGAAGTGCTCGAGGAACGCTTTGCCGACCAGCGTGAGATCGAGGTCGCTCGTCCCGGGGCCCGCGGCGTCGAACGGCGCGCCGTCCTCCCATCGCTTGCCCGTCACCGAACTGCCCCGCATCACGGCGGCGATGTCCGGCGTGACGGCGGCGACGAGAATGTTCAGGAACTCCTCGAAACGGGACTCGTCACCGCCGAACGCGAGCCGCACGAGGTTCTCGCGCATCTCCAGTTCGCTCAGCCCGGCGCGCGTCGTCTCCGCGTCCGGGGCCGTCTCCTCGTTCCGCCGCGCGTCCTCGTGTTCGAGCTCGTCCACCATGGCCGGAGTGTACACGCCTTGGGACCATGGGAACCCTGTGACCCTTGGGACCGTTCGTACCGCCGTTGCCGCCGCTCGTCACGGCAATCGCGCGCGGACTGCGGGCCCCGGGATAAGATGGAGGAGCCGGGTTCCACCCCTCACCTCCGATGACCTCCGAGGCCGTCCATGCGATCGATTCCCGTGCGCGTCATCCCGGCCGTTCGGTGTGCCGCCCTGTATGCCGTCCGTTGTGCCGCCCTGTGTGCCGCCCTGGCCCTCCCCGGTGCCGCGCCGGCCCAGGTGTTCACGAATTCCGGCGCGGCTGCGTTCGCCGCGCACGTCTCGTTCTCGACCGGCGTCACGTGGGTCGACTACGACGGCGACGACGATCTCGACCTGTACGTCGTCACCGGGTTCTCGGCCAACAATAACAACGTGCTCTACCGGAACGACGGCGGCACGTTCACGCTGGTGACCGGGGTGCCGCTCGTGATGGATGGATCCGACACCGCGTGCAGCACGTGGGCCGACATCGACAACGACGGCGACCTCGACGCCTTCGTCTCGAACCTCGCCACCGGAGACGGCCGCCTCTATCGCGCCTCCAGCCCCGGCGTGCTCGCCGTCGACCTCGCGGCCGGCTTGCCGGCATCGCTCAAGGGCGTGGGCTGTGCCTTCGGCGACTACGACAACGACGGCTACGTCGATCTGGTGATCGCCGAACTGTTCGCGCAGGGCGGCATCACCACGCCGAACCGGCTGTTCCACAACGACGGCGACGGCACCTTCACCGAGGTGACCACGGGGCCGGTGGTCACGACGACCGGCACCCACCATCACCCGACGTGGGCCGACTACGACGGCGACGGCGACCAGGACCTGTTCTTCGCCACCGGGTCGATCACGAACGGCACGAACCCGGACCACCTCTACCGGAACCTGCTCGCCGAGACGGGCAATGCCGACTTCACGCCGATCACCACGAACCCCATCGCCACCGACGCGCGCAGCTCGCAGACGCTGCAATGGATCGACGTCGACGACGACGGCGATCTCGACCTGTTCGCGGTGAACTACAACACCGTGCCGTGCCAGCTCTACCGCAACGACGGCGCCGGAGC
>JANLWK010000321.1:0-10194 GCA_031364505.1 Candidatus Eiseniibacteriota bacterium
CGGATCCAGCGATCGGACATGATCGACATGCGCGCTCCTTATTCGTTCGTTCGGCCCAGCAGCCGTAGCACGTGGCCCAGCTCGGGCAGCAGGATCTCACTCAGCGCAAGCGTGACGGCGCGCGTCGAGCCGGGCAGCAGGACGAGCAGCCGGTTCGCCACGATGCCGGCCGAGGCGCGTGACAGCCATGCGGCGGTGCCCACCTGCGCTTCCGAGCGCGCGCGGAACTGCTCGCCGAAACCCGGCAGCGCGCGGTCGTAGAGCGGCTCGAGCGCCTCGGGCGTGACGTCGCGCGGCGCGACGCCGGTGCCGCCGGTGACGACGAGCGCATCGACGTCGCGGCGGCGCAGCAGCGTGCGGGCGGCACGGCGGATCGCGGCGCGATCGTCGCGGACCCAGCGGCGCGCGGGCACCGTGTGCCCGGCGCCCTCGAGCAGGCGCTGGATCGCGTCCCCGCTCCCGTCGTCGTCGGCGCCTCGCGTGTCGCTCACGGTGAGCACGGCGCAGCGCCCGTGGACGCGCGCCGAGCCCCTTGCATGGGAGGCGCGCGAGGCGCGCGGGGCATCCGGGGCGCGCGGGGCAAGCGCGGCGCGCGAGGCACGCGGATCGCGCTTGGCCGGCTTCGGTGCTCGCCGCGCCGGGCTCATCGCGGCACCTCGTCGGCGAGCCCGGCCGTGATCGGCGAAGGGGTGACGCCGAATGCCTCGGCCCACGGCCGCCATTCGGACATGCCCTGCGTGCGGAGGATCGGTAGCGACGGCTCGCACACGGGGTCTGCCGCGAACGCCGTGACCCCGCGCTCCGCCGCGATGTCCATCAGCTCGCCGAGGTTCATGACATCGGGGCCGCACAGCTCGAAGGCGCCCGATCGCGGCCCCTCGCCCGCCAGCGCGCGCGCCAGCGTGGCCGCGACGTCGCGTTCGAGCACCGGCTGGATCAGCGCGCGGCGCGCGCGCGCATCGAGCCCCGGGCGGCGAGCGAGCCATGCCATCAGCGGCGCGTCGGCTCCGACGAGCGGCGCCATGCGCAGCGCCACGACCGCGGCGCCGGTGGAGCGCGCGAGCTCTTCCAGGTCCCACGCCGCACGCAGCGTC
The DNA here is from genome assembly GCA_031364505.1 of Candidatus Eiseniibacteriota bacterium. Classification (GTDB taxonomy): domain Bacteria; phylum Eisenbacteria; class RBG-16-71-46; order RBG-16-71-46; family RBG-16-71-46; genus JANLWK01. The sequence goes on from JANLWK010000321.1 coordinate 1,095, forward strand.
GCATCGCTCGCGTCCGGGTGCGTTCCGATCCAGTCCAGCGCCACGATCCGCGTATCGGGGCCGAGCCCCGCGAGCGGCGCCTGCTCGTCGCCGGCGTGCGCGGCGGCGAGGATGCGGACATCCGGCGCGCGCGACAGGCCGTGACGCTCCATCCACTCGTGGGCCGCGCCGACCAGGCGCGGAGCCGGAGGCAGGAACACGGGCGCACGCGTCGGGCGCACGGCGGCGCGCTGCGGGCGCGGGCGCGACGGGTCGAGCGAGCGTGTCATGCCGGCGCCAGCGCCCGGAGGATGGACCGGCGCATCGCGAGATCGCGCGCGGCGGCGGTGCGCACGGTGTGGCTCAGTGCGGGGTGCGCGGGCTCGCGCGGCGTGCCCGGCATCCAGGCGTCCGGTGGCAGCAACCGCAGTCGGGCGCCGAGTGCCGCGCGATCGGCCACCCAGGCGCCGAGCTCCTCCGCGACGCCGGCCGTGCCGGCGGGCCCGCGGCGCGGCGCCCCGCCGGCGCCCGCGCGCTCGAGCGCCGGCCATTCGTGCTCGTGCTCCGCGCGGATACGATCCGCGAACGCGGCGTGGGCGCCGGGCTCGCCCCCGCGGCCGGCCGCACCCCAGCGCACCTCGCCCACCTCGGCCCGCCGCTCGCGCACCCACGCGGGTGTCGACTCGAGCACGGTGAGCCAGCGATCCCACTCGAGCTCGCCCACCATGCCGGGCGATACCACGTCGAGCCTCGGCGTGCGCAACGCGCCCATCGCCTCGCCGCGGAGCCCGGCCGCGGCGTACGAGCGCGCCAGCGCCTCGTAGTGCTCGCACCCGCGCACGATCGCCTCACGATGCGCGGGCAGCACCGGACCCACGACGCGCGCCGGCGAGCCGACGACCAGGCTGCCGGGGGGGATCTCCTGCCGCTCGCGGACGAGCGAGCCGGCGCCGATGAGCGAGCCCGTGCCGATTCGCGAGCCCGACAAGAGAATCGCGCCCATGCCGACCAGGCAATCGTCCTCGATGACACTGCCGTGGATCACGGCGCTGTGGCCAATCGTGACGCGGTTGCCGATGAGCGCCGGGAACCCCTCATCCATGTGGACGAGCGTCATGTCCTGGATGTTCGAGCGCTCGCCCAGCTCGATCCGGTCGCTGTCGCCGCGCAGCACGGCCTGGAACCACACGCTGGCGCCGGCGCCGAGGCGCACGTCGCCGACCACCACCGCGCCGGGGGCGACCCAGGCGTCGGCGTGAACCGACGGCAGCGTCGCGGGCAGTTCGGCCCGGTCGGTCACGGAGCCAGCGCTCCCTTGCCCACGAACGGATTCGTGCGGCGCTCGCGGCCGATCGTCGTCTCGGGACCGTGTCCGGGGTGCACGCGCACGTGATCGCCGAGCGGGAACAGGGTCTCGCGGATTGTGCGCTCGAGATCCAGCCACGAGCCGCCCGCGAGATCGGTTCGTCCGACGGAGCCCGCGAACAGCACGTCGCCCGACCAGATGTCCCCGTCGCCGACGAACGTGACGTGCCCCGGCGAGTGGCCGGGCGTATGGATCACGTCGACGTGCTGGCGGCCGATCGCGAGGCGCCCGAGCGCCAGGTCGTGCATGTCATCCGGCAACAACGCCGGCGGGAAGCCGAGCGCCATGCCCTGGGCGTTGAAGGTGTCCATCATGGCGCGGTCGGCGGCGTGCATGCGGCATTCGCCGCCGAGCGCGGCACGCACTTCGCGCACGGCCGCGACGTGATCGTAGTGACCGTGCGTGAGCAGGATGAGCGTCACGGTGAGGCCCGCGCCGCGCACGGCGCCGACAATCGTGTCGGGCTCGAACCCGGGGTCCACGACTACGGCCTCGCGCGTCTCGGGGCAGGCGAGCACGTAGGCGTTGTTACCGAGAGGGCCCACCGGCAACGTGTGATGGACGAGCGGCATCGGCGCAGAGTTCCGGGACGATCGCGGGCGAAGGGAACGCCGGAAGTGACCGTCACACCCGGCTAGCGCATCCTCCGATACGTGCGTTTCGGGGGCAAGGTGCCCGCCAGGCCCCGCTAGAACGCCTGGCTGGAGCCGAACGACAGCACGGGGCGGCGGTGGCCGTCGCGCTTGGGATCGACGGGCCACGCGACGTCGAGCCGCATCGCCTGCCCGAGCGACCACTGCGGCAGCACGATGCGCAGCCCGATGCCGGTGTCGACGAACCACGCGGTTCCCGCCGAGCCTGGACCCCACGCGCGCGCGGCATCGACGAACGTCACGGCGCCGACGGTGACGCTCTCCCAGTAGCGCTCGCCCACGGTCCAGCGGTTCTCGGCGTTGAGCCGCCACAGCCGGTGCCCGGCGAGCGCCGCGACCGGGTACGCGCGCAGCCCGCTCAGTCCGCCGACGACGGCCTGGAAGTCGCGCGCGACGTTGCTGCCGGCGATCCCCTGCGCCGCGAGCACCAGCGTCTGGCCGAACTGGGACTGCTGGTACCAGCGGGCGTTCACCGTGCCGATCGTCTCGAGCAGGATGCTCTGGAACCGCGTCTCGACGGCCGTGTTCAGCGTGCCGAAGCCGAACGGTGTGAGCACGCCACCGTCGAGCTTCGCGCGCGCGTAGCCTTCGTTCTGCGAGCTGCCGGCGAGCTTGGGCGCGTACCCCATGCGCAGCGTGCCGGAGGGACCGAGATCGAAGTCCTCGACGAGCCCGAACCCGTTGACGCGCGTGCGCTCGATGAACGACGGCCGCCACCAGCGGCCCTCCAGCGAGAAGCGCCGCAGCCGCACGCTCTCCTCGCCGCCGAGGAACTCGACCGGCGGGTTCGGCGTGGAAATGTGCGACGGCCCGAGGCGCCGGTCCCAGGCGTCGAAGTACCCGGTCAGCCGCTGCACCGTGCGCTCGCGGCGCCGGCCCGCGCCCCAGGCGATCTCGATCTGCTCGAAGCGGCGGTTGAACGTCGCCGCTTCGACTCCGAGGTCGTAGAGGCTCGCGACGGAGGTCGAGCGATTCCACGACACCAGGTACGAGCGGGTCGCGTCCTCGCTGTAGAACGGCAGACCGAACAGGATGTCGTCCGAGGCGCCGTTGGCGCCGGTGCTCGAGCCGATGCGCGCGCGGTAGCGGCTGCCGAGCAGGCTCGGGTCGTCATAGCCCATCGCCCGCGAGCGGCCGCCCGGCAGGTCGCGGTAGGAGATCGACAGCGACTTGCCGAGGCCGGCGAAGTTCCGCTCGGTCAGGCCGATCGACCCGTACCGGGTGCCGTCGGCGCTCTCGAGGCTGAACTCCATCTGGGTCGACCAGACGTCGCGCGTGATGACACGGACGGTGACCGAGTCGCTGTCGCAGCGCGCCGTGATGCGCGTGGGCTGCAGGAAGCCCAGGGCGCGGAGATTGCGGGCGCTTTCCTGGCCGCGGCGCTCGTGCCACGCCTCGCCGGGGCGGAACAGGAGCTGCTCGCGCACCGTCTGCTGGCGCGTGCGGATGTGGAGCCGGTTCGCGAGCGAGAACAACGGACGCAGGCGCCCCGACGGCAACGGATCGAAGATGTTCCCGGGCTGGATCTCGACCCGCGCGATCGGGCGGCCCTCGCATGCGCCCGGCAGTGTCAGGGGTTCGACGACCCCCGTCCTCGCCGACGCGTCGCCCGCCGGGGCCCCCGCCGGCTCGGCGTCCCCGGGCGCGGACGGGGTGGCGCATGCGCGGGGGATTGCGCACGCGCCACCGAGTGCCGCGAGCAGCAGAGCGGAGAGGATGGTCCGCCGCGCGGGCGTCAGCGTCGTCTCGTGCCCAGTCGTTCCTTGGCGAGCTGGGATTCCCCGGCGAGGGGGAAGCGCTTCACGAGCTCCTCGAAGTGCTTTCGCGCCGCGGCGGCCTGGCCGAGCTTTTCCTCGCACAGGGCGCGCTTGTAGAGGGCGGCGGGAACCTTGTCGGCGCTCGGAAACATCGAGTCGACCGCTTCGTACGCCACCTTCGCGCTGTCGAATTGCGACTCGGCGAAGTACGACTCACCGATGCCGTACTGGGCGTTGTCGGCCAGCTCGGTGGTCGGGTAACGCTGGACGTACTCGCGGAATCCCTGGAGCGCCATCGAATAGCGTCCCTGCGTGAGGTCCTGCGCGGCCTGGTCGTACAGCTGGTTCGGGTCGGGCCCTCCGGGCGGCGTGGACGACGACGACGGGGCACGGCGCTCGAGCTGCTGGAACCGGCCCATGACCTCGTCGAGCTTGCCTTCGAGCCGCTGCATCTGTTCGAACAGCTCGTTCGTGGTGCTTCCCGTCGTGGCTTTCACGCCGAACAGGATGTCGCGCTGCTCGGCCAGCTCCCGGCGCGTCTCCTGCACGACGCGGAACGCGAGCGAGTCACGCACGTTCATCGTGTCGACGACGGCGCGCAGGCTGTCGAGCCCCGAGCGCAGCGTGAGCAGCGAGGGCGGCATGCACGCCGGCAGCGACGCGAGCGCCCCGATCGCCAGCACGAGCGCGACGGGCGCTCCGGCGTACCGGACGGGCCGCGGGGCCCGTCCGGACGAGGAAACGCGGATCCGCCCGATCATTGCAGCGCGAAGTGCGCGCGGCGATTCTTTGCCCACGCGGCCTCGTCGTGCCCGGTGTCGAACGGGCGCTCCTTGCCGTACGAGATGACCTGGATGCGCTGGCTGCTGATGCCGGCCTGGACGATGTAGTCCTTGGCCGACTGGGCCCGCCGCTCGCCGAGCGCCTGGTTGTACTCAACGGTGCCTCGCTCGTCGCAGTGACCCTCGATGACGACCCTCGCCTCGGCGTGGTCGCGCAGGAGCTTCGCGTTCGCGTCGAGCGCCGCGCGGCCATCATCGCGCAGCGAATACGCATCGAAGTCGAAGAACACGGGCTGCAGGTCCCCGGCGGAGAACACCCGGTCCCCGGGCGACGGGGGCGCCGGCGTCGTCGTGTCGGCCGGCGTGGGCGTCGGGTTCTGCGAGGTCGGCGGAGCCGGGGTCGGTTCGGGCGGAGTCTCGGTTGACTTCCGCGCGCATCCGGTCAGCGCGAGCGCGATGGCCAGTGCCACCACCGCCGCGCCGAGGCCCGTCGTGGAGCGAAACACCTTCATGGAGTCCTCCTCCGGCCTCACGGCCGGTCTCAGGGATTCGTGGGTCGCACCCCGGCCGGACGAGGCGACCATGCCGGGGAAATCGATTCCTTACCGCCCGTGTCCAGCTTGCGCGGCGGGCGGTCGTCCAGATCCGTCACGTAGATCCCATAGGGTCCTGCGCGATTCGACGCGAACACGAGGTGCCGGCCGTCGGGAGACCAGCGCGGATTCTCGTTGCTGCCTCCGCCCACGATGAGCGCCGCGCCGGAACCATCGGCGCGGCAGACATAGATGTCGAAGCCCGAGCTCGTGCGCGATACGAACGCGATCCGGTCACCGCGCGGAGACCACGCGGGCGAATCCGTATAGCTCACGTCGAAGGTCAGTCGGCGTACGTTACCACCATCTCGGTCCATTACATAGACCTGCGGGGATCCACTGCGGTCGGAAGTGAACGCGATCTCGCGCCCGGTCGGCGACCAGGTGGGCGACGTGTCGATGGCGCGGTTGTTCGTGAGCCGCCGCGGCGTGCCGCCCCGCGCGTCGAGCAGATAGATCTCCGGATTGCCGTCCAGGCTCAGCGTGCACACGACGTCGCGGCCGTCGGGCGCATACGCGGCGCTCGTGTTGTTGCCCTTGCGCCCCGACACGAGGAACACCTTGCCGCCCCGGCTCTGGACCACGTGAATCTGGGGCCCCGTGTTGTTGCGGTAGCTCGTGAACAGCAGCAGCGAGCCTTCGGGCGACCAGGCCGGCGACAGCGCGATCGACTTGTCGTGGGTGAGCTGCGTGGCGCCGGCGCCGTCGATATCCATGACGCACAGCTCCTTGTTGCGTCCCTCCCGCACCACGTAGGCGATGCGCGTCTCGGACACACCGGGCTCGCCGGTGAACTGCTGCACGACGTCGTCGGCGAAGCGATGGACGAGCGAGCGCCAGTTCCCGACCGGGCCGCGATAGTCGCGCACGAGGATCGGCCGGCGCGCCGGGAAGTCGAGCACCTGGCCGGTGAACTGGACCTGCCCGCCGCTCACCACCCACTTGCCGCCGACGAACGCCTGGATGTCGAACGGCTGCTCGCCCGCGACCCACGACCGGCTGACGGTGAACACGGCCGAGTGGTCGAGGTCGGCGGCCAGCACCTCGTCGGCTTCGACGCTCGACGCGGTGGCGCTGCGACCGCGGGGCGTGGCGAGCGCCTCGCAGTGGATGCGGATGCGCCGCCCCTGCCCGCTCTGGATGTCGATGCGCACGTCGTCGGCGCGCGCGGCGGGCGGCAGCGCCCCCAAGCCGAGCATGATCCCGAGCGTGAGTGTGAGCACCAGCGCCAGCAGCCGCGCGACCCGTGTGGAACGCAGGAGGCGCGTCACGGCGCGACGAACTCGAAGCCGAAGTGGACGCCCAGGTCCGAGCCGCCGTAGCCGAGTGGCAGCGGCGGCAGCGGATCGCTGAGCTGGACGGCGCGCACGGCCGCGCGGTCGAAGAACTCGTAGCCGCTGGACGTCTCGACGCGGATGCCCGAGATCTCGCCCCCGCGCGAGATGCGGTAGTAGACGACCGCGCGCACCGGCGTGCCGCCGGACGTAAGCCCCGCGGGCGGCGCCCACACCTGCGAGATGCGATTGCGCACCAGGGCCAGGTAGTAGGCGAACTCGAAATTGACGTCGACCGACACCTGGCCGCGGAGCCCGGTCGCGCCGGCCGCGGCGTAGGGCAGCGTCGTGCCCGCGGGCACCGGCGCCTCCTCCTCGCGCGGCGCCTGCTTGGCCGGCTGCTTCTTCGGCGGCGGCGAGATCTTGACGCCCGTCTCCTCGGTCGGCGCGACGGGCGTGGGCTCGGGCTTCTTCTCGACCGGCGGGTGCGTGACCATCGTGGGCATCGACGACGGGTCCATCAGCGACACCTGGACCACGTCCGGCCCCGGCACGATCACCGACATCGGCGCGCGCACGATGAACAGCACGGCGAGGAGCACCAGGTGGACGACGCCCGAGGCCATGACCGACGAACGCACGCGATCAACGTCTCCCCGGTTGCGGCGGCTCGGTGACGAGTCCGAGCGACGCCACGCCGGACCGGCGCAGCCGCGCGATCAGTTCGACCACGAGGCCGTAGGGCACCGTGCGATCGGACTTGAGGAACACCGGGCGCTGCGCCGCACCCGCGCGCTGGAGCGCGCTCTCGAACTGGTCGAGCGGCACGATGCGGCTCCCGACGGCGATGGTGCGATCCGCGCGCACGCTGATCACGAGCCCCTCGCGGACATCGAGACCGCGCGAGGCGACCTTCGGCAGGTCGATCTCGAGCCCGCCTTGGAGGAACGGTGCCGTGACCATGAAGATGATGAGCAGCACGAGCACGACGTCGACGAACGGCGTGACGTTGATCTCGGCCATCGGGCGCCGCTCGGGGCCGACCGAGATCACGATCCGGCCTCGCCGAGTCGGTGATCGAGGAACTCGCTCGAGTACCGGCCGGTGTGGTTCGCCAGCTCGCGCAGGCGGCCGAGCAGATGGTTGTAGCCGACGACCGCGGGAATCGCCGCGGCCAGGCCCGCGATGGTGGCGATCAGCGCCTCGGCGATGCCGGGGGCCACGACGACCAGCGACGCCGAGCCCTGGGTGCCGATGTTGAGGAACGCGCTCATGACGCCCCACACCGTGCCGAGCAGCCCGATGAACGGCGACACGCTGCCGACCGTGGCGAGGAAGCCGATGTGGCGCTCGAGCACGGCCGTCTCCTCGGCGGCCGCCCGGTCCATCGCGCGCTGGGCGCTCTCGTAGCGCTCGTTCGGGCGCACGGCGCCGCTGTCCGGGTGCTGGTCCAGCCAGCGCTGCCCGGCGAGCGTCACGCGCGCGAGCAGGCTCTGCGGATGCTGCTCGCAGGTCAGGCGGCAATCCGCGCGCGCCGGGATGCGGCGGAACGCCATCAGGAAACGCTTGTCCTCGCGCTCGACCCGGGAATACAGGCGCATGCGGTTCCACAGCACGGCCCACGAGTAGACGGAGAGCACGAGCAACAGCAACAGCACGGCCTTCGCGAATGGACCCGCGTTGGCCACCAGCGACGGGATCGATGCCCGCATCCCCGCGGAAGCAAGCAGCAGCATGTTCAAGACCATGGGCTTCACACTCCTTGTGAAGTCTCGATTCGGCTCGGACACACGCCGGGGGCGGCGGCACGATCCAGGCTGGGAGTAGTTGTACGCGCACGCTAGCACACGCGGAAAACAAGCCTCAAGAATTGGTTGCTCGCGGGTCCACGGGGTGACAACTCGGGGCGCACGCGGTCAAGCGACTGCAAAGAGAAGTGATTTGACGTGCGCGCGCCGCGGCCCAGCCGATACTCTTGTGCACGTCCCGTATCCATGCGCGACGGTGTGCCGGTCCGAGCGCAAGGAACAACCGAACAGGAGTACCTCGTGCGTTTCCCATCGTTTCCCGCCGCATGGGCGCTCGCGCTGCTGCCATGCGCTGTGATCGCCTGTGCACTCCCGTCGCAAGCGGCCGAAATCGCCGCTCCGTTCAGCGTCCGCGGCCTGGACGGCAAGCAACTCCGCACGTCGGACTTCAAGGGCCAGCCCATGGTGGTGGACTTCTGGGCGACGTGGTGCGGCCCGTGCCGCGCCGCCATGCCCCACCTGGACAAGATCCAGGAGCAGTTCCGCGACCAGGGCCTCGTCGTCGTGGGTCTGTCCGTCGACGACGACTCGCCTCAACAGGTGCGCCGCTTCGCGGACAAGATGGGCCTGCGCTTCCGGATCGGCATGGCGAACGAGGCCGTCTTGGACGACTACGGCCCCATCCGCTCGATCCCCACGACCTTCTTCATCAACCGCCGCGGCGTCGTCGTGCGGCGAGTGGTCGGCTACGTCGACCACGAAACGATGGAAGGCTTCGCGAGAGAGATCATCGGGAAATAGCGAAGCCATCGGCATCGGCGCGACGAAGGCCCCGGAGCACGACTCCGGGGCCTTCGCCATTTCTGGGGGACTCAGTTCGTAAGGAGGAAGAACAACGCCAGCGCGACCACGGAGGCCGTGGCGAGTGGGTCCAATCGCGTAATGGTG
>JANLWK010000323.1:0-1797 GCA_031364505.1 Candidatus Eiseniibacteriota bacterium
CGTCCGCGAGGCGGACGAGTTCTACGCCACGCGCATTCCGCCGGGCGCCACCGAAGACGAGCGCCGCGTCATGCGCCAGGGCTACGCGGGGCTGCTGTGGTCCAAGCAGTTCTACCATTACGTGGTGAAGCAGTGGCTCGAAGGCGACCCCGCGCAGCCGCCGGCGCCGGCGGCCCGCAGAGCCGGACGCAATCACGAGTTCGCACACGTCCACTGCCGCGACGTCCTGTCGATGCCGGACACCTGGGAATACCCGTGGTTCGCGGCGTGGGACCTGGCGTTCCACATGATTCCCTTCGCGTCGATCGACCCCGAATTCGCGAAGGAGCAGCTCGTGCTGCTGCTGCGCGAGTGGTACATGCACCCGAACGGGCAAATTCCCGCGTACGAGTTCGCCTTCGGCGACGTGAATCCGCCCGTCCACGCGTGGGCGTGCTGGCGCGTCTACAAGCTCACCGGAGAGAAGGGCCGGCGAGACCGGCTGTTCCTCGAGCGCGTGTTCCAGAAGCTGCTGCTGAACTTCACGTGGTGGGTGAACCGCAAGGACGCCGAGGGCAACAACCTGTTCGGCGGCGGATTCCTGGGTCTCGACAACATCGGGGTGTTCGACCGCTCGAAGGCGCTGCCGACGGGCGGCCACCTGGAGCAGGCGGACGGCACGGCGTGGATGGCGTTCTACTGCTCGACCATGCTGTCGATCGCGCTCGAGCTGGCGAGCGAGGATCCGGCGTACGAGGACGTGGCGTCCAAGTTCTTCGAGCACTTCATCGCGATCGTCGACGCCATGAACATGATGGGCGGCGGGGGCCTGTGGGACGAGGCCGACGGGTTCTACTACGACCAGATCCACATGGACGGCCTGCGCACGCCGTTGCGCGTCCGCTCGATGGTCGGGCTGATCCCGATGTTCGCGGTGGAGAACCTCGAGACCGAGCAGATCGAGAAGCTGCCCGGATTCCTGAAGCGGATGAACTGGTTCCTCCAGAACCGAGGCGAGCTGGCGGAGAACATCTCGTACATGAAGCCGCAGGAGACGGGCGCGCACGAGCACCGGCTGCTCGCGATCCCGTCGCGCGAGCGGCTCGAGCGCGTGCTCCGCGTCCTGCTCGACGAGCGCGAATTCCTGAGTCCGCACGGCATCCGCTCGGTGTCGCGCATCCACGCCGAGCATCCGTACACGATCCGCTTCGGCGACACGGACTACGGAGTGGAGTATGTTCCGGGGGAATCGAACACCGGCCTGTTCGGGGGCAACTCGAACTGGCGCGGGCCGATCTGGATGCCGGTCAACTTCCTGATCGTCGAGGCGCTCGAGCGCTACCACCACTTCTACGGCGACACGTTCATGGTCGAGTGTCCCGTGGGGTCCGGGCAGCGCGTCACGCTCGGCGAGGCGGCGCGGGAGATCGGCCGGCGGCTGTCGGGCCTGTTCCTCGCCGACGCGTCCGGACGACGGCCCTGCCACGGTGACGAGCAACGCTACGCGCGGGATCCGCAGTTCCGCGATCTCGTGCTGTTCCACGAATACTTCCACGGTGACGACGGTCGCGGTGTCGGCGCCAGCCATCAAACGGGCTGGACGGCGCTCGCGGTGCCGCTCGTCGCCGACCAGGGCGCGGCGCGCGCCGCGACCGCGAAAAAGCAGACGGATGGGCCGCGTCCCCATGATGGGGCGCGCGAACGAACGGGAACCCAGACAGGAGAGTAGCGGATGGCACGGACGCCTCGGACGAGTGGTGGAACACGGGCAGCGCAGGGTGCGGACGTCGAGACGGTCGCGGGGGACGCGTTCCGCGA
>JANLWK010000035.1:0-40765 GCA_031364505.1 Candidatus Eiseniibacteriota bacterium
CCGGTCGATGCGCGCGTGACGCGCGCGGCGCCCGCAGTGGCACCCACGACGCTGGGCGCCCGGCTGCGCGCCCGCGGCAGCGCGCGCGCGACGTTCGAGCGCCGGATGCGCGACCTGCTGACGGGCGAGCTGCGCCGCGAGTCCGGCCGGCTGACACTCGAGCTGCCCGCCCGCGCGCGCCTCGAGTTCACGCGCACGGGCGAACGCGTGACACTGAGGTCCGACGGCGGCGAGTGGCTGCAGCCGCGACTGAGCCAGATGCTGATCCTCGATGCCTCGCACGCGTCGCAGGCGTCGCGCTGGTGGCGCCTGCTGCTCGACGGCCAGGCGCCCGGCATCACCGTCGAGCGCCGGGGTGTGAGGACGCGCGTGTTCCACTCGTCCGATGGCGCAGGGCCGGACAGCGCCGTGCTTCGGATCGACGCCGCGGGGCTCCCCGTGAGCCTCGAGGTTCCCGACATCCAGGGTACGTCGGAGTTCCGCTTCGGCGCGTGGAGTTTCGGCCGGGCCTCGGGCGAGGCCGCGTTCCGCCAGAAGGCCCCGGCCGGCTACGATGTGATCGACCTGCCGTGATGTTGCGCCGGACCTCGAAGTGGGCGCGATAACTTATTGTTCTGTCTTGATTAGCGACGTCGGATGGCTTGACACGCCGCACGCGGTCGCCTAAGACTCGCCCCATCGTGCGCGTGATCGCGGGTGAATATCGTGGCCGCAGGCTCAAGACGCCCGAGGGCCGGGGGACACGGCCGACGTCGGATCGCGTGCGCGAGTCGCTGTTCATGGTGCTCGAGCCGTGGCACGGCACGAGTGTCGTCGATCTGTACGCGGGGTCCGGCGCACTGGGCATCGAGGCGCTGTCGCGCGGGGCGGCCCGGGCCGACTTCGTCGAGTCATCCCGCGACGCGATCGCAGTACTCCGCGACAATCTCGCGATGCTCGGTGCCACGGATCGTACGACGATCTGGCCGCTGCCGCTGCCGGCCGGGCTCGGGCGCATGGGGGCGCCGCTCGCGCGGGCCGACGTGATCCTGCTCGATCCTCCCTATGGTGGGGAGCAGGCGCGGGAGTGCCTCGAGGCGCTGGCATCGGCGCCGCTTCACGCGGGGTGTCGCATCGTGCTCGAGCATCACGGCAAGGACGACGTACCCGAGCGCGCCGGACGGATCGCGCGCATCGACACGCGCAAGTACGGAGAGACGCACGTCAGTTTCTACGAGCCGCGGGAGGCCGGCGATCCCGCCGCGGGAGGACGCGAGGCATGACGAAGGACCGCACGGCCCTGTTCCCCGGAACGTTCGACCCATTCACGAACGGTCACCTCGACCTGACCCGTCGCGCGGCCAAACTGTTCGACCGCGTCGTCGTCGCCGTGGCGCACAACCCGGGCAAGGGCACGCGGTTCTCGGCCGCCGAACGCGCCGACATGATCCGCGCCGCGACGAGGACGCTCCGCCGCGTCGAGGTGGTCGAGTTCGACGACCTCCTCGTCGACTGCGCGCGGCGCGTGGGCGCCCAGGTCATGATCCGGGGCCTGCGTGCCGTGAGCGACTTCGAATTCGAGTTCCAGATGGCGCTGATGAACCGCCGGCTGTCGCCGGGACTCGAGGTCGTGTTCCTGATGCCGAGCCTGCAGTACACGTACCTCAATTCGACGCTGGTGAAAGAGGTCGCGCGACTCGGCGGCAACGTGAGCGGGCTCGTGCCGCCCGGCGTCGAGGACGTGCTTCGCGCCGCGCCGAAGCGCGCCTCATCGAAGCGCGCGGGCGGCCGCCGATGAGCGGGCTGATGGAGCGCCTCCGCCGGACCGCGAAGTCGCGCGCACAGCGGCTGGCGCTCGCCGAGCCGGGCGACGAGCGCGTCGTGCGCGCGGCCGACCGCCTCGCGCGCGAGGGACTCGCGAAGGTCCAGTTCATCGGAACGCCGGACGAGGTGCGCGCGACCGCGCGCAAGGCGGACGTCCACCTCGGCGGTGTCGAGCTGATCGATCCGCTCGGCGGCGAGGAACGGGAGCGAACGCGCCAGGCGCTGCTCGCGGCGCGCGGCGAGAAGCTCACGCCGGCGGACGCGGAGACCTATGCGGCGGATCCGCTGTTCCAGGCGGCGGCGCGCGTCCGGCTCGGCCAGGCCGACTGCTTCGTCGCCGGTGCGACGCGCACCACCGCCGACGTGCTGCGCGCCTCGCTGTGGCTGATCGGCCTGGCACCGGGCACGAAGACCGTGTCGTCCTACTTCCTGATGGGGCTCGGCGCCCCGGGTGGGGCCGAACGCGTGATCCTGTTCGCGGACTGCGCCGTGCTGCCCGATCCCACGGCGGAGCAGCTCGCCGACATCGGCATCATGGCGGCGGGGCAGTACGCGCGCGTGATGCAGGAGATTCCGCACGTGGCGTTCCTGTCGTTCTCGACGCGCGGCAGCGCCGACCACCCCGACGTGCACAAGGTTCGCGAAGCGGTGCGGATCGCGCGCGAGCGCAGGCCCGATCTCCACATCGACGGCGAGTTGCAGGCGGACGCGGCGCTGGTGCCGGCCGTGGGGAAGCGCAAGGCGCCGGACAGCGTGGTCGCCGGGCATGCCAACGTGCTCGTGTTCCCCGACCTCAACTCCGGCAACATCGGATACAAGCTGGTCGAGCGGCTGGCGGGTGCGCGCGCGTACGGGCCGATCCTCATGGGCCTGGCGAAGCAGGGCAACGACCTGTCTCGCGGCTGCAGCGCCGACGACGTCGTCGACGTCTCGACCATCGCGTGCGTGCTGAGCGCGACGCCGGCGGCCGTGCCGGCCTGAGAGACGCTCACCGATTCACCGACCTACCGAACGCAAGGACTCACGGAATGCCGACGTACGACTACCGCTGCACCAAGTGCGACCACCGCTTCGAGCTGTTCCACAGCATGTCCGACGACACGACGCGCCGCTGCCCCAAGTGCCGTTCGAAGGCCGTGCGCGTTCCGGCGGGCGGGGCCGGCCTGCTGTTCAAGGGCTCGGGCTTCTACATCACCGACTACCGGTCGAAGAACTACAAGGACAAGGCGAAGCAGGAGAAGTCCGGCGGCGAGTCTTCCGGCGGATCGTCCGGCGATTCATCCGGTAAGTCCGCGGGCGGCTCCACGGGAGGCTCCACGGGCGGCTCGACGGGCGGATCACCCAGTGGATCGCCCGGTGGATCCCCCAGTGGATCCTCAGGCGATGCATCCCGCGGATCCTCCGGGGGCAAGCCCCGGTCGTCCGGGGACAAGAAGAGCGACTCCGGCGGCGGCCGGAAGAAGTCGAAGGGCGAGTAGGCTCAGGGCCGATGGGGCCGATGACGACGCTGACGGCGAGCGTACTCGAGCAGCACACCGTGCCGCGCGCATCGGGCGAGCCCCGCGCCGAACCGTCGGCCGAGCCGGCCGTGGTGCCGGACTTCCTGCTGCTCGGGCCGCAGGCCTCGGAGTTCGTGCTGCCGCTCGCCGACGCCGCGCTCGGGGGAGCCGCGGCACCGCTGCGCGCCGTGGCGTGGACGGCGCGGCCGCTGCCCGCCGCCGCCGGTGACGAAGAGGGCAGGACCCTGGGCGAGTGCGCCGCGCGACTCGGCGTGCCGCTCGTCTCGAGCATCGCCGGGGCGTGCGAGCCGCTGTTCCGGGAGGCCGCGGCCGCGCCGGGCCGTCTCGTCGCGGTGTGCGACATCGGCGAGGAGTCGCTCGGCGCCTTCGCCTGCCTGGTGCGGCGCGTGAGCCCGATCGAAGCGACGGCGGCGCTGTGCGGGTCGCCGCTGCGCGGGGCCGCGCCCGGCGCCTTTCGCGTCACGCTTCACGGCGGGCCGCCGCCCGGCGTGCGCGGCGTCGACGTGGCGCTCGAGCTGGCGCGCCGGTGGGGCCGGCGGTACCGAGATCTCGGCGTCGAGTGCTCGGGCCGCGGCGTCGCCTCGCTCGAGGTCCAGGATCGCGCCGCCCTGGCCCAGCTGCTCGTCGCAACCGGGGCCGCGCATGTCCTGATGCCGTCCGATGCGGGCACGCGCGAGGTCCTGCGCGCGTGGGGGCGCGACAGCGACTGGCGCGAGTTCCGCGCCGGCGACGACGGCGGTCGCGCCCTGGACGCCGAGCTGGACCTCGGCACGCTCGAGCCGCTCGTCGCGCCCTGGACCGATCCGGGCTTCGCGCGGCCCTTGCGCCAGGCGGCGGGGCGGCCGTTGCGCGGCATCGTGCTCGGCCCGCTCGCCGACGAGGCGGACGCGTTCATATGGGCCGCGATCCTCGCCGGGCGGCGGATCGCCGACGGCCTCGTCGTGACGCTGATCCCGGGCACCGCGGCGGCTCGCGCGGCACTCGAGACGCATGGCGCGATCGAGCGCCTCCGTGCCGCCGGCGTCACGGTGCCGGACCCGGCGCCGCGGTGGGAGCCGCCGCGGCCGCTGCCGCCGGGAACGTGGCTCGCGTGCGGCGCCGGCCCGTCGCTGCGCGCCGAGCTGGGTGACGTCGTGTGGGCCGCAAACGCCGAGGTCTGCGCGGTCTCGGCGCTCGAAGGGGCGATCGCCGATCCGCGGCAGTCGGAGGCCGTGACGCCGCCGTTCATCGTCTCGCGCGCCGCCGGAGCGCGCGCGCTGCCGGCCGCGATCGCCGACGCGAGCGTGTCGCGCCCGGCCCCGTTGCCGCACGCGGCGGGGCCCGGCGTGGGGGCCACTGGGGCGCTGCGCGCCGTGGTGTGGGCCGCGGTCGGCGACGACTTCGGCGCCGGGCATGTACTGCCGCGCGGCGCGCGCGCGGTCCGGCTGCACCGCGATGGTGTCGCCGACGGACTGCTCGCCGCGCGCCCCGCGAGCGCCGATGGCGAGGCCATGGGACGCGGCGTCGTCGTCGCCGGACGGAACTTCGGCCGTGGCGAGCGCGCCGACGAAGCCGCGTGGGCGCTGTATCGCGCCGGTGTGCGCGCCGTGCTCGCGCGGTCGTTCGCGCCCGAGGCGGTGACGGCGCTCGCGTACGCCGGCATCCTGCCGCTCGCGTCCTCGCGCCGCGGCGTCGGCGAGCTCGCCCGGCTGGGAGAGGAGATCGAGATTCCCGGCGTGCCCGAGGGCGTCGAGCCGGGGCACGCGGTCGGCGTGCGCAACCTGACGCGCGGCGCCCAGGACGCGCTGACTCACGGGCTCGACGAGGCGCTGGTCGCGATCTGGCGCGCCGGCGGGCGGCTCGCGTTCGGACGGACCGCGTGACGGGCCGCGCGACCCACCGCGCGATCCACGGCGCGACCCACCGTGCCATCAGGGCCCGCGCCCCGATGCGCACACACCAGGAGCGTCATGTTCATTGACCAGGCGAAGATCGAAGTCACCTCCGGCAAGGGCGGCAACGGGTGCGTCAGCTTCCGGCGCGAGAAGTACGTGCCGAAGGGCGGCCCTGACGGTGGCGACGGCGGCAAGGGCGGCAGCGTCTGGCTGCGCGTGAACCCGCACATCCGGACACTGCTCGACTGCCGCGAAACGCGCGTCTATCGCGCCGACGCGGGCGGCGCCGGCAGCGGCAACAACAAGACCGGCAAGGACGGCAAGGACATCGTCGTCTGGATGCCGGCCGGCACGGTCGTGCGCGATGCGACGTCGGGCGAGACGCTCGTCGATCTCACCGGGCCCGAATCCGAGTACCAGGTGGCGCGCGGCGGGCGCGGCGGCCGCGGCAACGCGCGCTTCGCCACGTCGCGCAACCAGGCGCCCCGGCGCGCCGATCCCGGCACGCCCGGGGAGAGCCGCTTGCTCGAGCTCGAACTCAAGCTCATCGCCGACGTCGGTTTCGTCGGCCTGCCCAATGCCGGGAAGTCGACGCTGTTGTCACGGGTGTCACGCGCGCATCCGAAAATCGCGGCCTATCCGTTCACGACGCTGGAGCCGCACCTCGGCATCGTCATCCTGGACGAGGAGCGCCAGTTCGTGGCGGCCGACCTGCCCGGACTCATCGAAGGGGCGCACCAGGGGCGGGGCCTGGGCCACCAGTTCCTCCGCCACGTGGAGCGGACGCGGGTGCTGGTCCTGCTCACGGACGTGTCCTCGGAACATCCCGAGGTCGACGCGGCACTCGTCGTGCGGGAGATCGAGGAGTATAGTTCGACCCTCGCGGCCAAGCCGCGGGTCGCGGTGCTCTCCAAGGCCGATCTGCTGGGCCCCGAGGCACACGAGGCAGCACTCCTGCGCGCGCGAGCGGCCGGAGCCACGTTGATCAGCGCCCACACCGGCGAAGGTGTTCCCGAATTACTCGAGACGTTGTGGCGCCGCGTCGACGAGGTGGCACGGGCGGAGAGCCAGTCCGATGACGACGGATGACAAGCACGGCCAGAGCAAGACCATCGACGCGATGAATTCCCGCGGACTCGCCGCCAAGCGCGAGCTGGTCCGCGAGTTGGAGCTCAACGCGGACGACGAGTCGATCCGCCGCCTCGTCGAGTGCCTGAGCGACGAGTCCTGGTACCTGCGTGACCTGGCCGAGCAGTCGCTCGCGCGCCTCGGCCCCCGGGGGGCGCCGGCACTCGTGCCCCAGCTCAAGCAGGGCCTGTGGTACACGCGCGCGGGTGCTGCGCGGATCCTCGGGCGCATTGGCCACGGCGACGCGGTGCCCGCGCTGTTCGAGCTGACGCGCGACCCGAACGATCACGTCGGTGCCGCGGCGCTCGAGGCGCTCGTCGAGGTCGGCCGCCAGCGGGGCGCCATCCGGCTCGCGCACGCGCTCCACCGCATGCCGCCGGATTCGCGGCAGCTGCGCATGGACGAGATCTTCGCGCGCGACGCGCTGCTCGGGGACCGGCTGCGGCGGCTGATGCGCCAGGACGAGCTGATGTCGGTCGACGACGTCAGCGCGCTCGACGACGACCACGCCGCCGTTCGGGCCAGCGAGGAGGGCGTCGAGTGGGAGGTGCTCACCGGACCCCCGCCGCCGCGTCCCCGCTCCGACGTTCCCGGAGATGCCTGAGGCCCAGCCCGAGGACATGACGGTCCGCCGGCCGGATCCCGGGTATCCCGGGAGTCCCGAGTTTCCCGCCCGGCTCCTCGACCTGGACGACCCGCCGGCGCGCCTGTTCGTGCGCGGCGTCCTGCCGGCCGGCCGCATGGTCGCGATCGTCGGCTCGCGCGCGGCGACACCCTACGGCCTCGCGCAGGCGCGGCGCCTCGCGGGCAACCTCGCGGCCCTCGGGATTCCGGTGGTGAGCGGGCTCGCGCGCGGCATCGACGCGGCGGCGCACCTGGGCGCGCTCGACGCCGGCGGCCGCACGGTGGCCGTGCTCCCCGGCAGCCTCGATCGCGTGTCGCCCGCGTCGCACGCCGAGCTGGCCGAACGCATCGCGGCGCAGGGAGCGCTCGTCGCCGAGTGGGAAACCGGTGTGATCCCGTACGCCTCGTCGTTCCTCGAACGCAACCGCCTGATCGCCGCACTCGCGAGCGTCACCGTGGTCGTCGAGGCGGCGGCGAGGAGCGGCGCGCTGTCGACGGCGCGCGTCGCGCGCTCGCTCGGGCGGCCGGTGCTCGCCGTGCCCGGCGACATCGACCGGCCGACGAGCCGCGGCTGCCACGCGCTCATCCGCGCCGGCGCCGGACTGTGCGAATCCGCGGCCGACGTACTCGCGGCGCTCGGCGGAGTGGTGGCGCCCGCGGAGCACGCCGCGCGCGACGATGCGGGCGGCGAGCGTGCGGGTGCGCGGGGTGCCGGAGCGTCAGCGACAGTGTCCGGCGGAGCGTCAGCGACAGTGTCCGGCGGAGTCATCGCGACGGGGGCTGGAGCGCCATCCGATCCCGAACGGATCGCCACGCGGTTGCGCTCCGGCGCCTGCCGTCTCGACGAGCTGGCGGGCGACTCGGGCGTGCCGGTCGAGCGCGCGCTCGCGGCGCTGCTGGAGCTGGAGTGGGCGGGCGTCGTCGTCGCGACGGCGGGGCAACGCTGGGCGCTGAGCGCCGGAGGTGCCGCGTGAAGATGCACCGGTTCGAGGCCCTGATCGTCCAGGCGATCTCGGCCGCGTCGCGGAGCATGCCGTGGAAAGCCTCGCTCGCATTCGGCGCGCGGGTCGGCGACGGTGCGTGGCACCTGGGCATGCGGCGCGCGATCGCCGAGGACAACGTGCGCCGCGCGTTTCCCGACTGGGACGACGCCGCGCGGATGTCGACGCTGCGCAAGCTGTATCACGAGCTGGGACGCATCGCGATGGAGTACCCGCGACTGCCGGAACTGGCCCGCGCCGAGCCCGGCAGGTTCGTCGCGTCGATCACGGGGCTCGAGCACCTGTTCGCGGCGCGCGAACGCGGACGCGGCGCGCTCATCGTCGCCGGCCACTGCGGCAACTTCGACCTGTGCGGCGCCTCGCTCGCGCGACACCATCCCGTGGACGCGGTGGTGCGGCCGATGAGCAACGCGCGCGTGGACGCCTGGCTCAACGGCCGGCGGGAGCAGGCCGGCGTGCGCGTGCTGCGCGCGGATCGCCAGATCCGCGACGTGTACGACGCGCTGCGCAAGAACCGCTGGGTGTGCATGCTCGCCGACCAGGACGCGCGGCGCGACGGCGTGTTCGTGCCGTTCCTCGGCCGGCCGGCGAGCACGGCCACGGGGCCGGCGCGCGTGGCACTCGCCACCGGCGCCGCCGTGGTGACCGGCGGCAACATCCGCCTCCCGGACGGCCGGCACGCCATCGAATTCGAGCCGGCGATCGAGCACCCCGAGGGGCCGAAGGAGGCCGCCGTGTACGAGTTGACGCGGCGTCACGTCGAGCGCCTGGAGGCGCGGGTGAGGCGCGATCCGTGGAACTGGTTCTGGCTGCACCGCCGCTGGAAGACGGCGCCGCCCGCCTGAGGAGCCGCACGTGCATCGCTACCCGCTTCGCGTTCGCTATGCCGACACGGATCAGATGGGCTTTGCCTATTACGGGAACTACCTCCGCTGGTTCGAGATCGGCCGCGCCGAGATGCTGCGTTCACTCGGCCGGAGTTACCGGTCGATCGAACAGGACGAGCGCGTGCGGCTGCCCGTGCTCGAGGCCGGCTGCCGGTACCTCGAGCCGGCGCGCTACGACGACGCCGTGTTCGTCGAGACCGGCGTGGCGGAGTTGAGGCGGGCGTCGGTGCGGTTCGGCTATCGCGTCGTGCGCGAGTCCGACGGCCGGCGGCTCGCCGAGGGCTTCACCGAGCACTGCTTCATGAATCCCCAGGACCGGCCCATCCGGCCGCCCGCCGTGCTCCTGCGCCTGCTCGAATCGGCACCGCGCGCCTCCTGAGCCGGCGCGACGCCGGCCGGCGCGCCTGAACGCGAGCGCGGCTCGCTTCGCATGATTCGCGCGGGATCGCAGGCCTTCGCCGTCGCCATCGCTCCCAATCACTGGGGCGCTCGGCCCGCGAGCCGATGGGGCACCTCACCCAAACGACGTCCGGCGCCGCCGGGAATGGAGCAATTGCGCGGCCGCGGCGCCCCGGAGATCTCGATTCCGCCGCGTTTTGCTCGGTTTTCCGCCACGGCGCGGCGGGCACGTCACTTGCGGTTCTTCCGGGGCATCGGCCCGCGTGCGGGAATGGTCCCGCGACCGGGCGCACGATCCCATTTCCCATGTCCGCTCAACCGCAGCCGATCCGACCCCCGTTTCCGCATCCCGGCAGCATGGAGCCCGGCGCCCCCGAGCTCGCGCTGTTCGAGGCCGCCGCGCGCGCCGCGACGACGCGTCAGCTGCTGCGCGTGTTGGCCGAGGGCGCGCTCGCGCCGGCCCTGATGGGCGCCGATGCGACGCACGCGCTCGCATGGGATCCCCTGACGGGACTATTCGAAGGCGACTCCTTCGAGCGCCATGAGCCGTCGAGGCACCCGGCGCCCGATGCGTGGCGCGTCGCGCGCACGGCGCATCCGGCCTGGGAGCTCGAGTCGCTCGATGCCGTCACCCGCCTCGCGTGGGACGAAGGCCGTCCGCACCTCGGCGCCGCCCCCTCGGGCCCGCGGCCGTGGACGCGCGGCGGATGGATCGCCGCGGTGCCGCTGCGATCCGGCTCGGGGGAATCCGGCCTGATCGTGCTCGAGTTCCGCGACCCGGCCGCCTGCTCGCCGGCGCGGCTCGCGCGATTCGCCGAGACGGCGCGCGTGGCGGTCGAGGCCCGCGAGAGCGCGGCCGATCGCGAACGCCGCGCGGCGCACGCCGCCGGACTCGACGAGCTGACGCGATCGGCGCTGTCGCCACGCAACATCGCCGAAGTGCTGCACGTCGCCGCCCGGCTCGCCGCCGAGTGCACCGGCTCGGACGGTGCCGCGGTGTGGGCGATCGGCGCCGACCAGGTGCTCGCGCTGCGGGTCACGCACGGCGTGTCGGGATCGCGCGAACGGCTCGGCCGCGCGCTGCATCCCGTCGCGCGCGCCGCGATCGACGAGGCACGTCCCCGCGAGGCCTGCCCCGCGACGGACGAGTTCCTGCTGCCCGCCGAGGCCGCGGCCGATCTCGCCGCGATCGTCGTGATCCCCGTGCTCGCCTACGGCCATGGCGCCGGCGCCGTCGGCGTGTGGCGCGGTCACGGTCCGCATCGCCGCGAGCCGTGGTCGCCCGCGGACCGCGAGTTCCTCGCCGTGCTGTCGCGCGTCGTCGGGCTGGCGCTCGACCAGGCGCGGCGCTTCTCGGAATTGCGCGACGCCGAGCGTCGCGAGCGCGATGCCTCGCAGTACGCCCGGCGGCGCGACGCGCTCGCGGCACTCGGCGAGCTGTCGGCCAAGGCGAGTCGCGAGGGCCTGAAGCCGACGGCGTCGATCCGCGTCTTCGCGGCGCGCCTGCTCGACCTGCTCGGCGAGGAGGACCCGGGGCGCGAATTCGCGGAGGTGATCGCACGCGAGGCCGAGCGTCTCGAGCGGCTGCTCCGCGAGCAGCGTGCCCACGCCGAGCTGACCCCGGCGGGGATGGAGCTGGTCGAGCTGAACGGCATCGTCGAGCGGGCGCTCCAGTCCGCGGGAGAGACGCTGGTGCGCCGCCGCGCCCGCGTGCTCAAGCGGCTGGCCGCGGGGCTGCCCGAGCTGCTGCTCGACCGCGACGGCATCGCGCGCGTGATCCAGGCGCTGCTCGCCTACGCGCTCGATTCGATCGCCGTGGGCGGCCGCGTACGGGTCGAAACCCGGCGGCTCACCCAGCACGTGCTGGTTGAGCTGGGCCACGACGGCGTGCACGAGCCGGGCGAGGTGCTCGAGCAGCTGTTCCAGCCGTTCGGCGGACCCAGGGGCGGCACCGGCTTGAGCGTCGCGCGCCGCATCATCGAGGAACACGGCGGCGAGCTGCGGATCCGCGCCGACGGCGAATGGACGACGCTGGTCACCTTCACGCTGCCCATCGTGGGCAACCAGGACCGCCGCCGCACCCCGAAGGACCGCCGGAACGCCCGCGATCGCAGAGCGCTGGCGGCCGAATAACTTCGTAGCGGCGCCGATCTTCGAAAACTCCGCCTCGAGCGTCATGCTCGGGGCAATCTTGTTTTCGAATCACATCGCGCAGCACGTTTCGTTTAGCCGCGCTGAATTCTACCGGCCCCGGGGCGGGTACCGGCGTGTACACCGCGTGTGAACGAGTTGCGGGTTGGTCGTGGCGAGGGAGGAGCCCAAGGTCCCGTTGAAGTGAGGGAAGGAGACCCCGCCGTCGTTTGACGTAACCTCGCAAACTGTTGTAAATACTGGGCGCAAAGAATCCCGCGACCCTAGCTCAGTTGGTAGAGCACGCGACTGAAAATCGCGGTGTCCCCAGTTCGATTCTGGGGGGTCGCACCATTTTCCATGCGTCCCGGCGCGAACATGGCGCGAGCCGCGTTCCGGCCGGGTCGTCGTTGCATGCAGAGCTGGTGTAGCTCAGCTGGTAGAGCACGTCACTCGTAATGACGGGGTCACCGGTTCGATTCCGGTCACCAGCTCCAGTTTCCGGGCGGGACGCCGCCCAGTTTTGTTCTCCCGACGTTCTCCCCATGCTGGACCGAGGAGCGCTCTCGCGGCGCTCCGCGCACAGGGCCCTCGCGCCGCGTCGAAGGCGCACCGGGGATCCGTTCCACTGGAGGCAGAGCGAATGACCGATGGGCTGATGATCAGCGTGGCGGGCGTGCGCGGCATCGTCGGCGAGGCGCTGACCGCCCCCATCGTGTCGCGCTTCGCGGCCGCGTTCGCCGAAGTGCTGGGCGCTGGGCCGGTCGTCGTCGGACGCGACGCGCGCCCGTCGGGGCCCTGGATGTTCCACGGCGTCGCCGCCGGACTCCGCGGCGTGGGCCGCGAGGTGGTGGACCTCGGGCTCGCGACGACGCCCACGACCCAGCTCGCCGTTGAGCATCTGCGCGCGGCGGGCGGCGTCATCATCACCGCGAGCCACAATCCGTCGCCGTGGAACGCGCTCAAGTTCCTGTCGCCCGAGGGCGAGTTCCTGGGGCCCGATGAGGGCCGCGACGTGAAGCGGCGCTTCGAGGCCCAGGAGACTCGGTGGCGGGCCGCGGCGGACCTGGGCGGAGAGCGAGTCGAGGCGGCGGCGCTGGAGTGGCATCTCGAGCGCGTGCTCGCGCTTCCCGGCATCGACCTCGTGGCAATCCAGAAGCGGCGGCTGCGCGTCGCGGTGGACGGCTGCGCGAGCATCGGCGGCATCGCCGTGCCCGCGCTGCTCGAGCGGCTCGGGGCCGAGACGATCCCGCTCGACTGCGTGCCGAACGGCCGGTTCACGCGCGAGCTCGAGCCGCTGCCCGAGCACCTCGGGGCGCTCGCGGGCCTCGTGCGCGAGTCGCGCGCCGACTTCGGCGTCGCCGTCGACCCGGACGCCGACCGTGCCGCGTTCGTCGATGCGGCCGGCGCGCCGCTGGGCGAGGAGTACACGCTGGCGCTCGGCAGCATGGCCGTGCTGGAACGCAGCCCGGGTCCGGTGGTGACGAACCTGTCGACGTCCCGTATGCTCGACGCCGTGTGCGAACGGTTTTCGGTGCCGCTCCATCGCAGCGCGGTCGGCGAGGCGCACGTCGTCGCCGAGATGAAGCGCCGGCGCGCCGTCGCGGGCGGAGAGGGCAACGGCGGCATGATCCTGCCGGCCGCCCACTACGGACGCGATTCGCTCGTGGCGGTGATCCTGGTGGCCCAGCTCATGGCCGACCGGGGCGCCTCGTTAAGGGCGATCGCCGACGAACTGCCGCGCTACAGCATGCTGAAGGAAAAGCTGGAACGTCCCGATACCCCCTGGGACCGGTCGGCCGCCCGGCTGCGGGAGAGCTTCAAGGAGCACGCCGTGGAATCCAGCGACGGACTGCGGTTCAGCCGGGACGAGGAGTGGCTGCACGTTCGCCCGTCCGGCACCGAGCCCGTCGTCCGAGTCATCGCCGAGTCCCCTTCGGAGCCGCGAACCCGAACCCTCATCGAACGCGCGCGCCATGCGCTCAAGGCCGCGGCGTAGGAGCCAGTACCCATGTGCGGCATCGTCGGCTACGTCGGACACCGTTCCTGCCTGCCCATCCTGATCGAGGGCCTGAAGCGGCTCGAGTACCGCGGCTACGATTCGGCGGGCGTGGCGATCCAGCACGACGGAAAGCTCGACGTCCTCAAGGCGGCGGGCAAGATCAAGCAGCTCGAGGCGCGGCTCGCGACGCATCCGATGCCCGGCACGAGCGGCATCGCGCACACGCGCTGGGCGACGCACGGCGAGCCGAACGACACGAACGCGCACCCGCATCGTGACGCCACGAAGAAGGTGGCGCTCGTCCACAACGGCATCATCGAGAACTACGCGGTGCTGAAGAGCGCGCTCAAGAAGGAAGGCCACGAGTTCGAGACCGAGACCGACACCGAGGTGCTCGCGCACCTCGTCGGCAAGTACCTCGGCCGCGGTCTTAAGCTCGAGCGCGCCGTGGGCGAGGCGCTGTCCGACGTCGAGGGGACCTACGGCATCGCCGTGATGTACGAGGGCGAGCCGGGCACCGTCGTCGGCGCGCGCAAGGGCAGCCCGCTCGTCGTGGGCGTGGCGGACGGCGAGTACTTCCTCGCGTCCGACGTGGCGCCGATCGTGGAGCACACGCGCCAGGTCGTGTATCTCGACGACGGCGAGATGGCCGTGCTCACCCCCGACGGGTTCCACACCGCGACGATCCGGCACGAGCCGGTCGACAAGCCGCTCCACCAGGTCGACTGGGACCTGGCGCAGATCGAGAAGGGCGGCTTCCAGCACTTCATGCTCAAGGAGATCTTCGAGCAGCCCGACGCCGTGCGGAACTCGATGCGCGGACGGCTGAACATCGAGGAGGGGCTCGCGCGCCTCGGCGGCCTGAACATGAAGCCCGAGGAGCTGCGCGAGATCAAGCGCGTCATCATCCTCGCCTGCGGCACCTCGTGGCACGCGGCGATGATCGGCGAGTACATGATCGAGGAGCACGCGCGGATCCCGGTCGAGGTCGAGTACGCCTCGGAGTTCCGCTACCGCAACCCGATCGTCGAAGCCGGCACCGTGGTGCTCGTGATCTCCCAGTCGGGCGAGACCGCCGATACGCTGGCGGCGATGCGCGAGGCCCAGCGCAAGGGCGCCCGCGCGCTCGGCATCGTCAACGTCGTCGGCTCGACGATCGCGCGCGAGTCGAACGGCGGCGTCTACATCCATGCCGGCCCCGAGATCGGCGTCGCGTCGACCAAGGCGTTTACGTGCCAGGTCACGGTGCTCGCGCTGCTGATGCTGGCGCTCGGCCGCCAGCGGGGCCTGTCGCGCGAGACCGGCGTCCACGTGGCCCGCGAGCTGGCATCGCTGCCGGCCAAGATCGACGCGATCGTCCAGCGCAGCGACGCCGTGCGCCGCATCGCCGAGCTGTACCGCCATCACAACAACTTCCTCTACCTCGGCCGCGGCTACCACCTGCCCGTGGCGCTCGAGGGCGCGCTCAAGCTCAAGGAGATCTCGTACATCCACGCCGAGGGCTATCCGGCGGCCGAGATGAAGCACGGCCCGATCGCGCTGATCGACGAGAACATGCCGGTCGTGTTCATCTGCACGCGCGACAGCGCCTACGACAAGGTGATGAGCAACATGAGCGAAGTGCGCGCCCGCAAGGGCCGCATCATCGCTATCGCGACCGAGGGCGACACCGAGGTCGTCGAGCGCGCCGATCACGTCATCTACGTGCCCCAGACGGCCGATTGCCTGCAGCCGATCCTGTCGGTCGTGCCGCTCCAGCTGCTGGCGTACCACATCGCCGTGCTGCGTGGCTGCGACGTCGACCAGCCCCGGAATCTCGCGAAGAGCGTCACCGTCGAATGACCATCGTTGAGATGGAGGAGACCCGATGAAGACCGCGCTTCACGTCGACGACGCCCCGGCCGCGATCGGCCCGTACAGCCAGGCCCAGGTCGTCCGGCTCCACGGCGGGAATCGCATGGTGTTCACCTCCGGGCAGGTCGCGCTCGATCCGTCGACCGGGAAGCTCGTCGGGGACGACGTCGCGGCGCAAACGGAGCGCGTGTTCGAGAATTTGGCCGCGATCCTGCGCGGCGCCGGGCTCACGCTCGCCGACGTCGTGAAGGCGACGGTGTACCTCGCGGACATGACCGACTTCGACGCGATGAACAAGGTGTACGCGAAGCGCTTCACGGGACCGCCGCCCGCGCGCACGACGATCGCCGCCGCGGGACTGCCGAAGTCCGCGCGCGTCGAGATCGACGTCGTCGCGATCGGCCGCGACCTCTAGCGGCCCCCGGTCCCACGGCAGCACACTCCAGAGTCCCGACGCCGGGCGGCGGAGCGAACCATGGACGAGCGGCGAAGGATCCAGGTGCGACTCACCGCGCAGGTGGAATGTGCGGGTTGAGCCGCCAAATTGGGTCCGGCGGACCTTCGTCGCGCCTTGAAAAGCCTCCCGCGCCGTTCGCGGAATCCCCGGGTGCTCGTCGATGCCTCGACGCTCGACGACGCCGGGATTTTCGCGTTGGATCGCAAGACCACGCTCGTCCAGACGGTCGACTTCTTCACACCGATCGTCGATGACCCCAGGGCGTACGGGCGCATCGCGGCCGCGAACGCGCTGTCGGATGTCTACGCCATGGGCGGGCGCCCGATCACCGCACTCGCGTTGCTCGGCTTCCCCGACGACCGGCTCGGCATGGACGTGCTGGGCGAGATCCTGCGCGGGGGGGAAGCGGCGATGCACGAGGCGGGCTGCGCGATCGTCGGCGGCCACTCGATCCGCGACAAGGAGCTCAAGTTCGGCTACGCCGTCACGGGTATCGTCGACCGCAAGCGCATGCTCACCAATTCCGGGTCAAAGCCGAATGACCGGCTCGTGCTCACCAAGCCACTCGGCACCGGCGTGCTGTCGACGGCGCTCAAGCGCGAGCTGCTCTCACCGGCGGTCGAACGCCGGCTCACGCGATCCATGACGACGCTCAACCGCGCGGCGTCCGAGTGCGCCGTCGCGTCCGGCGCGCGCGCGACGACTGACATCACCGGGTTCGGCTTCCTCGGCCACGCCTCGCAGATGGCCGACGCGAGCGGCGTCACGTTTCGCATCCAGCCCGACGCCACCTGGCTGCTGCCCGGAGTCGAACGCTTCATTCGCGACGGCGTGGTCCCGGGCGGGCTCGCGAGGAACCGGGAGTTCTACGCGCCGCGAGTCGACGACGGCGGCCTCGAGACCCCGCTGCTCGACGCGCTGTTCGATCCCCAGACGTCCGGCGGATTGCTCATCAGCATCCCGGCCGCCCGGGCGAGCGCGCTCGTACGACGGCTCGAGGCCCGGCGGGTGTCGGTGACGGACGTCGGCGAGGTGGTGCGCCGCCGGCGCGTGGCCGTGGAGATCGCGAGATCTCGCTGAGCCAGCGCGAGTTCGGACGTAATCCGGGCTCCAGCCTGGCCTCCGAGCGGCTGCAACCGCACGTCTCTCGAAACGGCCGAAATGTGTTGCCCCACCTTTCGTACGGCTCAATAATGGGGCTCTCGCGAGGTTTCGTCCCTCCGGCCGCCCCCGCCCGCGGGGTAACGGGACCTTAACGGCGTCACACTCAGGGTGCCGTTCCGATGGCATCCGCGTGCCCACCTCGGAGGCCCGCCATGCTTCGCTGCCGCCCATCGGGCGGATGGCTGATGCGTGTCCTGTTCATCGCGATGTTCGCGATCGCAGCACGTCCCGCCGCCGCACAACTCCTGCTCGTCGACGACTTTCCGTACCCACCGCTGACGCTGCTCTCCGCGAACGGATGGCTCGCCCACGCGAGCGCGGGCACGAATCCCATCCGCGTCACGAACGGAGGGCTGACCTACCCCGGATATCCGAGTGCGGGCATCGGGAACGCGGCCGGGCCCCTGGCCACCTCGGGTGAGGACGACAACCGAGGCTTCGCGCCGGTCAACACCGGGAACCTCTATGCGTCGGCGATGGTGCAGGTGATGTCGGCCGGCATCGGTGACTACTTCTTCCACTTCTCCAACCAGAACGTGGCGCTGGGTCAGTTCCCCGGCCGGCTCGCCGTCCGCTCCGCCGGGCCGACGCAGTTCCAGCTCGGCATCTCGATGCTGACCGAACCGCCCCTGTTCGGGGGGCCCGCGTTTCCGTACGGTACGACGGTTCTCGCCATCCTCAAGTACCGGTTCAATCCCGGCGCGAACGACGACCAGGTCCAGCTGATCCTCAATCCGACTCTGCCGGGCACCGAGCCTTCGCCGATTGCGACCGCGATGAATCCGGCGGGTCTGGATCCCCCCAATCTCGGAGCCGTCTGCATCCGCCAGGGCACGGCGGGCGGGGCCCCCGTGGCGAACGTCGACGGCGTGCGCATCGGGCGCACCTATGCCGACGTCGCCGGTCCGCCGCCGCCCGTGTGGACGATCTCGGCGAGCGCCGGAGCCGGCGGGTCGATCGCGCCGTCGGGTGCGGTGATGGTGACGAACGGCAATAGCCAGCCGTTCCAGATCATGCCCAGCCCCGGCTTCATCATCGACGACGTCGTCGTCGACGGCGTCTCTCGCGGGCCGGTCTCGCAGTACCTGTTCACCAACGTCACGACGAACCACACGATCGGCGCGTCGTTCCTGGTCGACCGCTCGCCGCCGCTCGGCTTCCACCAGATCGACTTCTACGATGCCCAGGGCAATCCGCTCCAGCTCGACTCGGGCTTCGGCGAGGTCCAGGGCCAGTACTCGACGGACGGCAGCGACGCCTGGACGAACATCATCGTCCGGCGGACGACGATGATCGCGACGCCCTTCTGGGCGGCGCGCAACATGTTCCTGTCCGCGAACCCGCCGGCCCAGTCGATCGAGGATCTCACCGCGCGGTTCCCGCTCGATGCACTCGGCATCACGCCCGGAACGGCGCTCGACGCCCTCGAGTACGACATCCGCGTCACGCCGCAGCCGATGACGGATGCGAGTGCTGCGCAGTGGATGTCGGCCGCGATCTGGCGCTCCGCCGTGTCGGTCACGGATGTCGACATCATGTCCGGCGATGCCGTCGGAATCGGCGGTGCGCCGGTGACGGCGCTGCCGAACGAGCTGAGCTTCTATCCGAGCTTCCTGCTGCCGTTCGGCATCAACATCGCCGGCTGGATCGGCTGCAAGATGTCGAACGTCGATCTCGATAACGGCACGCACCCCGGCGATACGAACGGATGTGTGCCGGCGGCATGCGCGAACAGCATGACGTGGCTCGACAGCGAGCACCCCGAGATCAGCATTCCCACGGACGTCCGCCAGGCCTTCGACCAGCTGAGCAACCTGATGAACCGCATGGCCGGTGAGGGCGCCACCGAGAAGGAAATGATCACGGCCAAGCTCGACTTCATCGAGGCCTACGACCTGCCGATCCGGGTCGACTATCAGTCGATGCGCAACGAAGGCCCGATCAGCAGCACGAGCGGCAACAGCAGCGCCACCTGCCACGACGCCAACGCGGGCGCGTGGCCGACGCCCGGATTCCTGAGCTCCGAGGTCGCTGACGGCGAGGACGTCGAGATGTTCGGCGGCTATTACCAGTGGGACGGCGAGCATTGGGTGCGCAACGGCGGGCACTGCGTCGTCGTCACTGGCGCCGGCACGATATGCGGCAGCCCGTTCGTGTTCTGGAAGCATGACCGCAAGCAGAAGGTCGCCGGCGGCCAGGTGCAGGAGGGCGGCTCCATCGACGTGAAGGGCGGCGCCATGCACATCCCCGGACTCGACAGCCCCGCGGGCTCGTTCTGGGTCGAGGGCATCATCGGCGAGAGCTACGACGCGAGCGTCACGGATCCGGGCGGCGGGCCGACCGGAGGAGGAGGCGGCCGCTACTGCTCGTGGTTCTTCCGCACGATCCGTCCCGGCAGCAAGCTCGTCGTATCGTTCCCCGATTCCGCGTACCGCTGCTTCAACTCGACGGTCTGGGTGTTCGATCGCACCGTGAAGCCGCCGGTGTGGCGCAAGAAGGTCGTGTGGAATTTCAACGCGGACACGTCGCGGGTGATCGTCAATCTCGAGACGTTCCCCGTCACGATCGCGATCCACAACGACGACCACAGCCCGGGTGGAACGACCGTGGGTCTCGACAACCCGGACATCCTGGGTGGCGTGACCTCGCCGAGTAATCCCGGCGCGTTCGGCGGCTTCTCGCTCGGCGGCGCCGACGGCTCGTCCGGCGAGTTCGGACACCCGGCCGGCACCAGCGCCACGGTGGACATGTCGGACGGCATGAGCCTGGGCGACATTCCCGCCGAGATGGGAGGCTCGGGGATCACGAGTCTCACGCTCGTCGATCCCATCCCGACGTGGAATCCGTGGTGGAGCCATCTCGAGTTGCACATGACGGTGCTGTCGGTGACGAGTCCCGGCAACTTCTCGATCACGGGTCCGGAGCCGGGCTTCCCGGTCACCACGCTGGTCAGCGCGCCGGGCACGTACGAAGTCGACCTCGGGCCATTCTCGCCGGCGTCGGAGGCACAGGTCGTGCTCCAGACCGACGGCAACCTCCAGTTCGAGTTCGACGCGATCGGCATCGTCTCGGTGATTCCCGTCAACCTGTCGGCGCCGGGCCCCGGGCCCGAGACGCCGGTGGCGTTCGGTCTCGCGAACCTCGGTCCCAACCCCGCGGGGAGCGCGGTGCGCATGCGCATCGACCTTCCGGCGGCGGGTGAGGTCGAGCTGGCGATGTTCGACGTACGCGGTGCGCGCGTCGCGACCGTGGCGAAGGGCCGCTTCGAGCCCGGCAGCCACGTCGTGACGTGGAACCGCACCGACGGCTCCGGCCGCCGCGCGGCTCCCGGCATCTACTACGGCCGGCTCACGGTCGCGGGCCGTGTCTACATGACCCGCATCGCGGTACTGCAGTAGTCCTCCCACAGAGGACTCGTGGAACGGGCGGCCACCCTTCGGGGTGGCCGTTCCGCTAGGCCCACGTTGGCGCGCGCCGCCGCGAGCCTCTAGGCTGGCCGGCTCATGGTGCGGGAGCGAATGGGATCTGGTGGTCCCCGGGGACTTCAAATCCTGCGGTCGGGCGCGTTGAGCGCCCGAGGTGGGTTCGATTCCCACGCGTTCCCGCCACTCCGTGGCCTCGCCGTCCTCCTGGGCGTCGCGCTGCTGCTCGCGCTCGGCGCGGCCGCCCCTCGGGGTGCTTCGGCGCAGTCGGCGCCGTTCGCCCGTCCGGATTCGACGGCGGGCCCCGACACGGCGCAGATCATCTCGCGCGCCCGGTTCATGGCCGACACGGCCGCCGCCGACACGACGGTCTTCGAGAGCCCGCGGGACAGCGCGCGGTCGGCGCGGGCCGACAGCGTGCGGGCGCGCCGCGTGCCGCCGCCGCGGCTCACGGGCTGGAACACGCCGAGCCTGGTGATGCTGCGCTCGCTCGTGTTCCCCGGCGGCGGGCAGATCCACAACCGCGCGTGGCTCAAGGCTGGTGCCATCGGCGGGGGAGAGGCACTGCTCGTCGCCCGGATCGTCCAGGACAAGCGCGCGCTGAACGATCTCAATGAACGGATCGACGCCGCTCGCGCCGCGCACGACACCGCGCTCGAACAGTCGCTCGTCGGCGACTACAACTCGCGTTCCGACCAGTACGTCGGGCGGCAATGGTGGCTCGGGGCCCTGCTGGCGTACTCGTTGCTGGACGCGTACATTGACGCGCACTTCCGAAACTTTCGTGTGGACTTGACGGACGACCCCGCGCTCCCCCCCGAGGACCGCGGCGCCGCGGGTCTCAGGCTGTCCTGGCAGGAGCGCTTTTGAGCGACCCGCGACTCGAGCACATCCGCAATTTCTGCATCATCGCGCACATCGACCACGGCAAGAGCACCCTGGCCGACCGCCTGTTGGAGCAGACCCACACGCTGACCAAGCAACAGATGAAGGCGCAGGTCCTGGACGACATGGACCTCGAGCGCGAGAGGGGCATCACGATCAAGTCCCACGCGATCGCGATGGAATACCGCTCGCGCGATGGTGAGCTCTACGAGCTGAACCTGATCGACACGCCGGGCCACGTGGACTTCACCTACGAGGTGTCGCGGAGCCTCGCCGCGTGCGAGGGCGCGATCCTCGTGGTCGACGCCTCGCAGGGCGTCGAGGCGCAGACGCTGTCGAACTTCCTGCTCGCGCGCGAACAGGGGCTCACGCTCGTCGGCGCGATCAACAAGGTGGACCTGCCCGTCGCGCGCCCGGACGACGTGGCGCTCGAGATCGAGCACGCCACCGGCATCACCGCCGAGCACGTGCGGAAGATCAGCGCGAAGACGGGGCTCGGCGTCGAGGACCTGCTCGAGGAAGTGATCCACACGGTGCCGCCACCGGGTGGCGACCCCGACGCGCCCTTTCGAGCGCTGATCTTCGATTCGAAGTTTGATCCCTACAAGGGCGTCGTGGCGCTGCTGCGCGTCGTGGACGGATCGGTGCGCAGCGGCGACATGATCCGCTTCCTGTCGACGGGGAAGACGCACGAAGTCGCCGAGGTGGGCAGGCTCCGGCTCAAACTCGATCCCATGGATGAGCTGCACGCCGGGCAGGTGGGCTACCTGGTCGCCGGCGTCAAGACCGTCGCGGACGCGCGCGTCGGCGATACCGTGGGGACGGCCGATGTGCCGGACTTGGAGGCGCTGCCCGGTTTCCGCGACGTGAAGTCGATGGTGTACTCGGGCCTCTACCCGATCGACTCGGAGCAGTACGCGCCGCTCAAGGACGCGCTCGAGAAGCTCGTCCTCAACGACGCGGCGCTCGTCTACGAGCCCGAGTCTTCGGTCGCGCTCGGATTCGGATTCCGCTGCGGCTTCCTCGGGCTGCTGCACCTGGAGATCGTGCAGGAGCGGCTGCATCGCGAATTCCAGATCGACCTGATCGCGACGACGCCGAGTGTCGAGTACCACGTGCTGCTCGAGCGGGGCGACCTGCTCACGGTCGACAATCCGAGCCAGATGCCGGAGGCGAACCTGATCGCGACGATCGAGGAGCCCTACGTGCTCGCCCACGTCCTGACGCCGACCGAGTACATGGGCAATATCATGAAGCTGTGCCAGGACCGTCGCGGCATCTTCATCAGCCTCGACTACCTCGAGGAGAAGCGCGCCCGCGTGGCCTACCGTCTGCCGCTCGGCGAGATCGTGCTCGATTTCTACGACCGGCTGAAGTCGGTGTCGCGCGGCTACGCGTCGCTCGACTACGAGTTCGACGGCTACCACGACGCCGACGTCGTCAAGCTGGACATCCTGCTGAACGGCGAATCGGTCGACGCGCTGTCGGCGATCTGCCACCGCGATCGGGCGGCCGACTGGGGCCGTGATCTGTGCGCGAAGTTGAAGGAGTTGATCCCGAAGCAGATGTTCCAGATCGCGATCCAGGCCGCCATCGGCAGCAAGATCGTGGCGCGGGAAACGATCGGCGCGATTCGCAAGAACGTGACGGCCAAATGTTACGGCGGTGACATCACTCGCAAGCGGAAGCTGCTCGAGAAACAGAAAGAGGGCAAGAAACGTATGAAGCAGATCGGCACGGTCGAGGTGCCCCAGGAGGCGTTCCTGGCCGTGCTCAAGGTGGAACGATGAGCGAGGGGGGAATGACCAAACCGCCGAAGTCCACGTTCATGGAGTACGTCGAGGCCATCGTCTGGGCGCTCGTGCTCACGCTGTTCCTGCGCGCGTTCGTGATCCAGGCGTTCCGGATTCCGTCCGAATCGATGGTGCCGACGCTGCTCGTCGGGGACTTTCTGTTCGTCAACAAGTTCGAATACGGCCCCAAGATCCCCTTCACGCACACCCGGCTGCCGGGGCTGCGCAAGCCGCGGCGTGGCGACGTGATCGTGTTCCAGTGGCCGCTGAATCCGACCAAGGACTTCATCAAGCGCTGCATCGCCACCGAGGGCCAGACGGTCGAGGTGCACGACAAGCGCGTGATCGTCGACGGCGACACGCTGCGCGAGCCGTATTCCGTGCACATCGACCCGGGCGTGCATCCGGCCGGCTACGACGTGCGCGACACGTTCGGCCCCTACACCGTCGGCCCGCACCAGCTGTTCATGATGGGCGACAATCGCGACAACTCGAACGACAGCCGCTTCTGGGGCCCCGTGGACATGGATCTCGTTCGCGGCCGCGCGATGTTCATCTACTTCTCCACCGGCGGCACGCAGCTATGGGACTTCCTGCCCAAGATTCGCTTCGACCGAATGTTCCAGCCGATCCGCTGAACACCCGCGCGTCGGCCGTGGATGGAGCGCCCGGTGCGGTCCCGGGGACTCGACTCCTCGACGGTGCCCGCCGAGAGCGACCATCTCGTCGCGAGCCCACGGGACCGCACTTTACGGGGCCCGGCGCGCGCGCGCGGGCCGAGGCGCGCAGCGGATTGTACGTGCACGTGCCGTTCTGCGCGGCGCGCTGTACCTATTGCGACTTCTCGTCGGGGCCGGTGTCGGCGGCGGCGATGGAGCGCTACGTCTTAGCACTCGAACGCGAGATCGAACTCCGCGCCGCCGGCGCCCGCGGTCACGTGTTCCATTCGGTGTTCTTCGGTGGCGGCACGCCGTCGGCGTTGCCGGCCCGCCTGTTCCATCGCGCGTGGGACGCCCTCGCCGGCGCGTTCGCGATCGATCCCGCGGCCGAGATCACGGTCGAGGCGAATCCCGAGTCGGCGCGCGACGACCGGCTCGAGGCGTGGGCCGAGTGCGGCGTCAACCGGTTGTCGATGGGCGCCCAGAGTTTCGTCGCCGAGGAGCTCAAGGCGCTGGGGCGCATCCACGCCGCCGAGCGGCCGCACGCGGCGATGGCGCGGGCGCGGTCGTTCGGGTTCCGCCGCCTGTCGATCGATCTCATGTACGGCTTCCCCGGTCACACGATGGAGCGCTGGCGGCACACGATGCGCGAGGCCCTGTCCCTGGATCTCGAGCACCTGTCGGTGTACTGCTTCATCCCCGAGCCGGGCACCTCGCTCGGCGACGCCGTGGAATCGGGCGAGCTGTCGCTCCCGGATGAGGACGCGCAGGCCGACGCCTACGCGTGGCTCGTCGAGGAACTGGCCGCGAGCGGCTACGCCCGCTACGAGACGTCGAATTTCTGCCGCGAGGACGGCGAGGCGCGCCACAACCTGGTTTACTGGCTGAGGCGCCCGTACCTGGGGCTGGGGCCGTCGGCGCACGGGCTGTGGGGCGGCCGCCGCTATGGCAACGCGTATGCGTTCGACGACTGGGCGGCGCGGCTCGAAGGCGGCGATGCGCCGGAGTCGTCGTCCGAGCCCGAGACGCCCGAATCGCGCGCCCGCGAGACCGTCATGCTGGGGCTCCGCCTGGGCCGCGGCCTGGCCCCGCGCGATCACGATCCCGACCGGTGGAGCGTGGTGGTGCGGCGCTACGGGCGCGCGTTCGAGGGCGCGGTCGCGGCCGGACGCCTCGAACGCGCGGGCGATACACTCCGGATTCCCGACGCGCTCGGGTTCCTCGCGGACGACGTGATCGCGTGGATCGAGGCACGGGCGTGATCGGCGGCGTTTGACACGCTCGCCGAGCGCTCCATAATTTGGAGTTCATGACCTCACTCGCGTATCCCGGCCGCCTCCGGCGGGAAGATCCCGACCTGTCCGACCGCCTGAGGGACCTGTTCCTCACCGTCGTCAGCCTGCACGGCCGCACCGCGCGCCCGGTGGCGTCCGAGGCCTTGGCGCGGGAAGCCGGCATCCGGCTGTCCCCGGCCAGCATCCGCAACGATCTCGCCGAGCTGGAAGTGCTCGGCCTGCTCGAGCGCGAGCACGCCTCGGCCGGCCGGATTCCGAGTGCGGCGGGGTACGAGTTCCTGGTGCGCGGCTTGCTGCCGCCGGCCCGGCTTACGCAGGAGCTGGTCGACCGGATCGAACACGACCTCCAGCGGTCGGCGCGCGACGTCGAGGCCCTGTTGCGCGAGGCCTCGCGGCTGCTGTCCACCGTGACCGAACAGCTCGGCCTCGCCGTCGCTCGTTCGCTCGACGACGACCGGCTGCGCCGTCTCGACCTGGACCGGCTCGACGACCAGCGCGTCGTCATGGTGCTTGGGCTAGAGGGCGGCGCCGCGCAGACGGTCGTGCTCGAGCTCGAGACCCCGCTCGATCCGTCGGACCTCGCCGACGTGGCGCCGGTGCTGCGCGAGCGGCTGCTCGGCCTCAGCCTGTCGGAGGTGCGGGAGGCGCTGCGATCGGACGCGGAGCTGATTCGCCGGAGCGCCGTGCGCCTCGTCGTGCGCGCCGCCTCCGAGCAGTGGTCGGACGGCGTCGAGACATCGCTCATCAGCGCGGGCGCATCGCGCATCGCGCAGCAGCCCGAGTTCGCCCGTGCCGACCGCCTGGGACCCATCCTGCGCGCGGTCGAGACGGGCAGGCCGCTCGAGCGCCTGCTCGTGAGCGGGGTCGAAGGTCACGCCTCGGTGCGCGTCGGCATCGATGCCTCGCCCGGACTCGAGTCGTGCAGCCTCGTGAGCTTCGCCCTCCCCGGGCAGGTGCGCGGCGCCGTCGGCGTGCTGGGTCCCGTGCGCATGAACTACTCGATGGCGCTCGCGGTCGTCGACCACGTGGGCGCGCGCGTCGCCGAACTGCTGCAGGCGTGATCCCGCGGGGTGCCGCGACGCCCACGCCCCCGGCACCCCCGGCGCATCCAAACGACTCGACGAACCTCACGCTGTCATCCCGATGAAGACGCGACGTTTTTTCCGAGGAGCCCCATGAGCCCGACCCACAAGCGCGCCGACCCGCCGGCCTCCGAGCACGCCGAGGACGCCACCGGAACGCCCGACCCCGGAGCACCGGCCGCCGCGCCGCCCGCTGACGCGGGCGGGGGCGCCACGCCGGGCGCTCCGGCGCCGGCGCCGCCCACCGATACACCGCCCGCCGCTCCGGCCGCGGGGGAGCTGGCCGAGGCCCGCGACCGCTGGCTGCGCGCCGAGGCGGAGATGCAGAACGTGCGCCGCCGCGCGGCGCGTGAGATCGACGAGACGCGCCGATCGGCCGAGGAGGCGGGGTACCGCGACCTGATCGAGCTGCTCGACGACCTCGATCGCGCGATCGCGGCCGCGCGGGCGAAGCAGGCCGACGCGGCGTGGCTCCAGGGCGTCGAGCTGGTGGCGCAGCGCATGCGCGACCTGCTCGCGCGTGCCGACGTCACGCGCGTCGGCGCCGAGGGCCTGCCGTTCGATCCGCACCTGCATGAGGCGCTGATGGAGACTCCGGCGCCCGAGGGTGTGGCGCCGGGCACCGTGGTGCACGAGATCCGCGCCGGCTACCGCCGCGGCGATCGAGTGCTGCGACCGGCCCGCGTGGCGGTGGCCGCCGAGCCGACTCCGGACGACGCGACCGATGGCTAAGCGCGACTACTACGAAGTGCTCGGCGTGCCACGCGGTGCGAGCGAGGACGAGATCAAGAAGGCGTACCGCAAGATCGCGTTCGAGCAGCACCCCGACCGCAACCCGGGCGACACCGCGGCGGAGGGGCGCTTCAAGGAGGCGACCGAGGCCTACGAGGTGCTGCGCGACGCCGGCCAGCGCGCGCGCTACGACCAGTTCGGCCACGCCGCGACCGGCAGTACCGGCGGCGGAGGCGCGAGCTACGACTTCAGCGGATTCGACCTCGCCGACGCGCTGCGCGCGTTTATGCGCGAGTTCGGCCAGGGAGGCTTCGAGGACGTATTCGGTGGCGGCAGCGCCGGACCCCGCGGCCGCGTCGGCGGCCAGCGCGGCAGTGATCTGCAGGTGCGCGTGACCCTCACGCTCGAGGAAGTCGCGGCCGGCGCGGAGAAGAAGATTCGCGTCAAGCACCGCAAGCCCTGCGGCACCTGCCAGGGCAAGGGCGGCACGGGCGAGACGGCGTGCACGCAGTGCCAGGGTCGCGGCCAGGTGCGCCGCGTCCAGCAGTCGGTGTTCGGCCAGTTCGTCAACATCTCGACGTGCCCGCGCTGCGACGGGGCGGGCCAGGTATTCCGCGAGCCGTGCAAGGCGTGCAAGGGCGACGGCCGGGTGCAGGAGACCGAGACGGTGAACGTCAAGATCCCGCCCGGTGTGTCGACCGGCAATTTCATCCCGATCCGCGGCCTCGGTGACGCGGGGCCGCGCGGCGGCCCGGCCGGCGATCTCATCGTCATCATCGAGGAGAAGGAGCACGCGGTGTTCGAGCGGCACGGCGACGACCTGCACCTCGACCTGCCCGTGTCGTTCGCGACGGCGGCACTCGGCGGCAAGGTCGAGGTGCCCACGCTCGACAGCGGCAAGGCGACGGTCAGCATTCCGTCCGCCACGCCGAGCGGCCAGGTGTTCCGGCTTCGCGGCAAGGGCGTGCCATCGCTCCACGGCGGCCGGGGCGATCTGCTCGCCGCCGTGCGCGTGTGGATTCCCGAACGCCTGGGATCCGCCGAGAAGAAGCTGCTCGAGGAGCTGCAGAAGTCGGAGGCCATGAAGCCGCCGAAGCCCGGGCGCGCCGCCTTCGCGCGTTCGCGCGATGACCACTGACCGCGACGGCCGGCGCGCGTCACGCTCGCGGGGAACGCCGGCGTTCGTCCACGTTCCCGAGTTGCCGGCGCCGGGCGCCGAGTTCGCGCTCGGGGCGGACGAGTCCCACTACGTCGCGCGCGTCTGCCGCGTCCGGGCGAACGAGACCATCGAGGCCTCGGACGGCCGCGGCACGCGCGCGGTACTGCGCGTCGTGGCACCCGGCTCGCGCGTTGCCGTGCGCGTCGAGTCGCGTGACGCCGTGGCCCGCGCCCACGTCGGCGCGATCCTGTCGGGTCCGCCCGAGTCCGGGCGCGAAGACTGGCTGATCGAGAAGCTGGCAGAGCTCGGCGTGGCGCGCTGGGTCCCGCTCGAGGT
Organism: Candidatus Eiseniibacteriota bacterium; assembly: GCA_031364505.1. Lineage (GTDB taxonomy): Bacteria > Eisenbacteria > RBG-16-71-46 > RBG-16-71-46 > RBG-16-71-46 > JANLWK01. Next base: position 28,207 of record JANLWK010000035.1, read on the forward strand.
CGAGCGCGGCGCGTGGGACTCGGCGGCACGCCGTCGCGACCGGTGGGAGCGCCTCACCATCGCGGCCCTCAAGCAGTCCTGCTCCGCGTACCGCCTCGAGATCGCGGATCCGATGCCTGTCGCGGCAGCCCTCGAGACGCTCCCGGCGGGCACGACCCGCTGGCTCGGTGACCCGGCGGGAGATGGCCCCGCGTCGCGCGTATCCGCCGAGTGGGCCGGGGCCGTCGGGCCGGCCGCCGGATTCACCGCGGAGGAGGTGCGCGCGTTCGAGGGAGCGGGCTTCCAGCCGGTTCGCCTCGCCCCCGGGCGGCTGCGCTCCGAGACGGCCGCCGTGGCGCTCGCCGCCGTCATGACGGCGCTATCCGCCGGCCCGGCCTAGAGATTCCCCGGATTCGAACCGCGCTCCACGTGCGCCGGGGCGGGCACGCTTGACGGTTGCGGCAGTGCGACATAGACTGCCACTGCCCATTTCGTGCCCAGTGGAACAGTCGCGTCCGCTCCCGGGAGACCCCGGCGGCGGGTCGCTCTATTGCGTGTGAGAGAGGGGGGAGTTTTTTGCCCGGCATCAGGGTGAAGGATGGAGAATCCTTCGAGAGCGCCCTGCGTCGTTTCAAGAAGAAGTGTGAGAAGGCCGGCATCCTGGCGGACCTGCGCCGTCACCAGCACTTCGAGAAGCCCAGCGAGCGGCGCAAACGCAAGTTGAACGCCGCACGACGCAAGAACATAGCGCGGCGCCAGCAGGAGAACTGATCGAGCTGAACGGGATCGGCATGCATGCGACGGACGTGGGGATCGCGATCCTCGTCCTCGCCCTCGCGATCCAGGGTCTGTTTCGCGGTCTGATCGCCCAGGTACTCGGCCTCGCCGGGTGGATCCTGGGGATCTGGGCCGGAGCAGGCATCCGACAGTGGGTGGGCGCTCATTGGCTGGGCGCCCACCCCGCTGTGGTGTTTTGGACGCTTCGCTGGCTCGCCACTCTGCTCGCGGCGATGGCCGTCGTGACACTGCTGCATGTGCTCGGTGATCGCATCGGCCGCTCGGTGCAGGACTCGCCGTTCGGGGTCCTGGATCGCATCGGCGGCGTGGTCGCCGGCGCCGTGATGGGGCTCGCGATCGCGAGCGTGTTCATTCTGGCCGTGGTGCGCTCGCCGTCGCCCGGCTGGATGCGGGAGAACCTCCGGCAGTCCCGCCTGGCGCCCCGCCTGCTCGAGGGCGGCGCCGACGTGTGCCGCCGATTGGGCGGTACTCCGGGCAGCCCGGCGCTGCGTAGACAGTTTGTGATCGCCGCGCGTTCGCTCGAGCGGCGCAACTCGACGATCTGAAGTCGCCGCGCGGCGTTCCGCGCGATGGGATCCCGCGCCGTGGACGAACGTTCCCTGCAATTGCTCGAATTCCCGCGCGTCGTCGAGACGGTCGCGGCGCTCGCCGAGTCGCCCGCGGCGCGCGCGCGTCTGCTCGCGTCGCGCCCGCTCGCTGACCCGGCCGAGCGCACACTCGAGGTCGCGCGGCTCGCCGAGGCGATCCGCCGCGTCGTGGAGCCCGGTGCCTGGCGCCATGCGGGCCGCGACGATCTCGCGGTGCTCGTCGATGCCGAGGCGCCCGAGTCCGAGCCGCTCGACGGGGCGGACCTGCGCACCGTGTGGAGCTGGATCGACGCCGGGGCCAGGACGCGTGACGGGTGGCGCGACGCCGGCGTCCGCGGCCGCCATCCCGCGCTCGCCGCCATCGTCGACGCGTTGCCGGCCGCCGCCCTGGATCCGCTCGCCGCACGGCTCGACGCGGCCCTCGACGCGGACGGCGTCGTCAAGGACTCGGCCTCGCCCGTGCTCCAGCGCGCGCGCGCCGCGGTGCGCGACGGCGAACGCGTGCTCGAGCGGCAGCTCGAGCGATGGGCGAAGGGATTCGGCGAGGGCACCTACGTCACCCGCCACGCCGATCGCTTCGTGGCACTCGTCCCGGCCGCCGGCTTTTCGCGCCGGCTCGGCATCGTTCACGACGTGTCGTCGAGCGGGCAGTCGCTGTTCGTCGAGCCGCTCGAGATGTGCGAGGCGAACAACCAGCTGCTCGAGCAGCGCTCGGTCGCGTTCGAGGAGGAGCGCCGCATCCTCCGCGAGCTGGAGGCGTCCGTGCGGGCCGAGACGGCGTCGCTGCTGGCGCTCGCCGAACACCTCGTCCATCTCGACACCCTGGGCGCGCGTGGACGCTGGGCCGCGGCCCGGACCGCGCACGCGATCGCGCCCGCCGGCGACACGCTGTTGCTCGAGGGTGCGCGGCACCCGCTGCTCATCGACGCGCTCGGCGAGACCCAAGTCGTGCCGCTCGACCTGGCACTCGGTGGCGACACGCGGCTGCTGCTCGTGAGCGGTCCGAACATGGGCGGCAAGACGGTCGTGCTCAAGACCGTCGGACTCGCGTGCGCCCTCGCGCACGCGGGCTTCCCGGTGCCGGCGCGCGAGGGCAGCCTGCTCCCGGAGCTCGACACGATCGTCGTCGATCTCGGGGACGAGCAGTCGATCGCGCAGGGGCTGTCCACGTTCGCCGCGCACCTGAAGACGCTCGGCGCCATGGCCGCCGCGGCGGGGCCGCGCACGCTGCTGCTGTGCGACGAGATCGGCTCCGGCACCGACCCCGAGGAAGGGGCGCCGCTGGCCCAGGCGCTGATCGAGCACTTCGTGGCCACGCAGGCGTGGGGCGTGATGACGACACACCTGGGATCGCTCAAGCGCGCGGCGGGCTCGATGCCGGGCGTGGCGAACGCCGCCATGGAATTCGACGCCACTGGCTTAGGGCCGCGCTACCGGCTGCTGCCCGGCATGCCGGGCGCCAGCCGCGCGCTGGATATGGCGGAGCGACTCGGCTTCGATGCCGCCCTGCTGGCCAGGGCTCGCGTGCTCACGCCCGAGGCGACGCGCGCGCTCGAGCGCCTGCTGCTCGACGTCGAGGGGCTCCGCGCGCGGATGGACGAGGAGCGCGCCGGGCTCGCCGAGGCGCGGGCGCGCGCCGAGACCGCCGAACGCGCGCTGCGCGAGACCGAGGCGAACAGCCGCGAGGCGCTCGCCGAGACGCGCCGGCGGCTCACGCGCGAGAGCGACGCGCTGCTGGCGCGCGCGCGCGAGCTGTGGCAGAGCGTGCACCGCGAGGCGCGCAAGGCCGACAAGCGGCGCGACACGAGCGAACGCCTGCGCGACGAGATCGGGAGCCTCGAGGTCCGCCGCGACGAGCTCGCCGCGGACGCCGAGCGCGCCGAGAACGCTCTCGGTGGCATCGAGGGCGAGTCCGCGGCGGCGGTGCCGCTGTCGGCCGGTGCGCGCGTCCAGGTGCGCGACCTGGGTGTCGAGGCGGAGATCGTGTCGGGTCCCGACGCCGATGGGCGCGTGCAGTTGAGGCGCGGTGGGTGGACCATCCAGAGCCACGTCAGCCGGCTGCTGCCCGCCGCGCGCACCGGCGCCGCGCGGCCGGCGGGCGCGACGCCCGTCGCGCCCCCGGGCGTGACCAGGGGCGGCGTCAACTGGAGCGTTCCCGACGACGTTGCGCCGCTCGAAGTGGATCTGCGCGGCATGGACGTGGACGAGGCGATCCGGGCACTCGATGCCGGGCTCGACCGCGCGGTGGTGTCGAGCCTTTCGGAGCTGCGCATCATCCACGGGCTCGGCAAGGGTGTGCTGCGCACGGCGGTCGACAAGCACCTGCGCGATCACCCGCAGGTGGCGTCGCAACGCCTCGGTGAAATGCGCGAAGGAGGCCGCGGCGTGACCGTGGCGCGACTGCGATGACGACCGGCGCCCGGCAGACGACGCGCGACGGCGACGACTGGGTCGAGCGCGTGCGCGCGGCGAGCGACATCGTCGATGTCGTGGGGCAGACCGTCACGCTCAAGCGCGTGGGACGGAACTGGATGGGACTATGCCCGTTCCATTCCGAGAAGACCGCATCGTTCTCGGTGAACGCCGAGCGGCAGTTCTACCACTGCTTCAGCTGCCAGGCCGGTGGCGACGTGTTCCGCTACGTCCAGGAGACCGAGAAGATCGGCTTCGTCGAGGCGGTCGAGCTGCTGAGCCGTCGCGCGGGCATTCCGGTGCCCGAGCGGCGCGGCGAGACGAGCCTCCGCCGCCCGACGCTCGATGCGCTGGAGGCCGCGACCGAGGCGTTCGAGCAGTGGCTCGCGGATCCGCGGCAGGGGGCCGCCGCGCGCGATTACCTCGCGTCGCGCGGAATCGAGCCGGCGACGATCCGCGCCTACCGGCTCGGGCTGGCACCCGACGCGTGGGAGGGGCTGACGCGCCGCCTCGGCGATCGCTTCCCGCTCGAGGTGCTCGTCGAGGCCGGGCTCGTGATGCGGCGCGAGGCGAAGGGCGGAGGCTACGACCGGTTCCGCAACCGGTTGATCGTGCCGCTCATCGTGCCGGGCGGCTCGGTCGTCGGCTTCGGCGCCCGTGCGCTCCAGGCCGGCCAGGAGCCGAAGTACCTGAACTCGCCCGAGTCCACGGTGTATCGGAAGCGCAGCTTCCTGTTCGGCTACGAGCAGGCGCGGCGCGACATCGTCGCCGACGGGGAGCTGATCGTGGTCGAAGGCTACTTCGATGCCATCGCGCTCGCGCAGGCCGGCATCCGCAACGTCGTCGCGACATCGGGAACGGCGTTGACCCCGGACCACGCGCGCCTGCTCCAGCGCGCGGTCTCGACCGTCGTGCTGACGTACGACGCGGACGCCGCCGGCCAGGACGCGATGCTCCGGTCGCTCGGAACGCTGCTCGCCGCCGGGCTCGAGGTCCGGGTCGCCGAGGTGCCGGCCGGCGAGGATCCGGATACCCTGGTGCGCTCGCGCGGGGCCACGGCCTGGCGCGAGGTCCGGGACGCGGCGCTGGACCCGGTGGACTACGTCCAGAAACACGGCTATCGCCGCGGCGGGCCGGGAGATCCGCGGGAGCGGGCCCTCCAGACGATCGTGGGCCTGGCGGCCGAGATCCAGGACCCGGTCCGGCAGCGGCTGCTGCTCGAGCGCGCCGGGCAGGTATTCGGCATTCCGGAACGGGTGCTGGCCCGCGCCACCGGGCTCCGGAAGAGCGGCCAGCGGTCGGAAGTGCCCGTCAGCGCCGCGGTTCGGGTACAGTCCGCGAGCGACGCCTACATGGAACGGCAACTGCTGCGGGGATTACTGAACGCCCCGGAGCATCGCGACGTGGTGCGCGAGCATCTCACTCCCGAGGACTTTCAGGATTCCGCGTGCCGCGAACTGGCGCGCCGGGTCCTCGAAGACGCCGAGACCGGCGAGCCGGCGGCGGCACTCGAGCGCGAGCTGCTGGCGATCGACGAAACCCTGGACTGGAGCGCCGTGGTGGCGGGAGCGCTGCGGCGGATCGTTCGCCGCCGGCTCGAGCGCCGGCGGCGCGACGTGCAGCAGCGGCTGCTGCGCGTGCAGCGCGACCGGCCGCAGGACGACGCGGCGAGTCACGTGCTGCTCGAGGAGTATCAGCAGTTGTCGGATGAAATCGGAAGCCTGGACCGCGTGGAGGAAGCTCCACACGGCAGTGATGCGGTGTCCCCGAACTGACGGAGACGGAATCTACATGGTGGCAGCGAGCAGCAAAGCGAGCAGCAAGACGAAGAGGGAACCGAAGGGGAAGGTGACCGGGCCGCGCAAGTGGCTCGACGAGATCAAGACGCTGGCGATCCGGCAGGGCTACGTGACCGAGGACCAGGTCATGTTCCTGCTCGACGAGGACTTGGATCCCGAGCTCCAGGTGGAGCAGATGGACGAGATCCACGGCATGCTGGGCCTGATGCACATCGAGGTGTTCGGCAGCGAGGAAGAGGCGCAGGAGCGACTCAAGAAGCTGCGCAAGATCGAGGACAAGAAGCCATCCTCGTCCGCGAAGCCGACGCCGCAGCAGCCGGTCCGCTACGACGATCCCGTGCGCATGTACCTGCGCGAAATGGGCAAGGTGCCCCTGCTCACGCGCGAAGGCGAGGTCGAGATCGCGCGGCGCATCGAGGCGGGCGAGCGCCAGGTCGTCTCTGCGCTGTTCCGCGCCGAGACCGCGAGCCGCGAGATCCGCGGCATGCTCAAGCTGCTCAAGGACGGACAGCTCAAGATCGAGGATTTCATCAAGGTCGGCGAGCTGGCCGAGTCCGAGCAGGCGCTCAAGAAGGAGCGCCAGCGCGCCGTACGGATCCTCGAGCGCGTGTTCGTGCTCCAGAAACGCTTCAACGACCTCGTCGTGCGCCAGACGGGCCGCATGTCCGAGCGCCAGCGTCACTCGTTCCAGGCGAACTTCGCGAAGGTCGAGGCCGAGCTCCAGCAGGAGCTGAACAAGCTGTCGATCAACCCGCGCACGGTCGAGAGCCTCGCCGCTCCGCTCCGCGACATGGCCGAGCAGATGCTCATGATCGAGGAGGACATCTCGGGTCTCGAGCGCGAGTACGGCCACGGCGTCGAGGACATGAACGTGTTTTCGCGGCGGCTCAAGAAGGGGCCGAAGGAGCTGCGCGCGGTCAAGCGTGAAGCCGGGCTCGAGCCGTCGCAGGTGGCCGAGTTCCTCGAGCGGCTGAAGGGTCACCGCAAGAAGCAGAAGGAGATCGAGTCCGAGTGCCGCATGGGGCGCGACCATCTGCTCGAGCTGTACCGGCAGATCATGGACGGCTCGCGCGCGACCGGCCAGGCGAAGAAGGAGATGATCGAGGCCAACGTGCGGCTCGTCATCTCGATCGCGAAGCGCTACACGAACCGCGGGCTCGAGTTCCTGGACCTGATCCAGGAGGGCAACTCGGGGCTGATGCGCGCGGTCGACAAGTTCGACTACACGAAGGGCTACAAGTTCTCGACGTACGCGACGTGGTGGATCCGCCAGGCGATCACGCGCGCGATCGCGGACCAGGCGCGGACGATCCGCGTGCCCGTGCACATGATCGAGCACATCAACCGGGTCGTCCGCGTGTCGCGGCGGCTGGTCCAGGAGCTGGGCCGCGAGCCCACGCCCGAGGAGATCGCCGAGCGGCTGGAGCTGCCGGTCGACAAGGTGAAGAGCATCCTCAAGGCGGCGCAGGAGCCGATCTCGCTCGACCGACCGATCGGCGAGGACGACGACTCGAACCTGGGCGACTTCATCGAGGACACGAGCGTCGTGAGCCCGGCGCACTCGGCGGCGTCGGCGATGCTGCGCGACGAGGTGGGCGACGTGCTGAAGACGCTCACCGCGCGCGAGGCGAAGGTCATCCGCCTGCGGTTCGGGCTCACCGAGGACGGCGCCCAGCGCACGCTCGAGGAGGTGGGAGCGTTCTTCAACGTGACGCGCGAGCGCATCCGGCAGATCGAGGCGAAGGCGCTGCGCAAGCTGCGCCATCCCACGCGCAGCCGGCGCCTCAAGGCATACACGGAACTGCTGTGAGGCATGGCACCGGTGGTTGACACTCGATCGGGACGGGTGTTACACACAGCGCTCTTCCGCCGGCGGCGTGGCGCTCCCGATGGGCCCATAGCTCAGCGGTCCAGAGCGGCCGGCTCATAACCGGCAAGACCCTGGTTCGAATCCAGGTGGGCCCACCACTCGAGCCCTTCTGGTTCTAGTCAGCGTCAAGGCTTCGAGCAAGACCGGAGTGCAAGGCGGCGAGGGAAAGCGAGAAGCGAGTCGTATCGCAAGATACGTCGAGCGCCGAGCGGCCGAGCCAACGCAGCAATCCGGACTTGATCGAAGCCGGTGGTCATAGAAGGGCGACTAGCTCAGCTGGCAGAGCACCTGGATCACAACCAGGGGGTCACAGGTTCAAGTCCTGTGTCGCCCACCATCTTTCTTCGCCGCGGGGAGTCCTTCATGAATCGATCCGCGCAGTCGCCTCGGGTTCGGGGCTGCGGGCCTGCCCCGCGAACCCGCGCGCGCGCGGAGCGGGCGGAGTCCTTTCGGGGGCGTCCTTCGGGGCGCCCCCGCTTCGTTGGAGCGCACGCGTCGTGACCGACGAGCTCGAACGCCTGTGGCGCCTGTGCGAGCTGGATGAGCAGGCCACCGTGCTGCGCGCGCGGCTCGCGCGCTATCCCGAACAGAAGCAGTCCCTCGAGGGGCGCGTGACGACCGAGAAGACCCGGCTCGCCGCGCACCAGAAGGCCGCCGCGGATCTCCAGGTCGTGCGGCGCAAGATCGAGCAGGAGATCGAGGCGGTCAACGCGCAGCAGAAGCAGTTCGAGGGACGCCAGCCGGTGGTCAAGACGAACGAGGAGTACCGCGCGCTCACGCTGGAGATCGACGGCTGCCGCGCGAAGCGGTCGGACCTGGAGACCCACGTGCTGATGCGGCTCGACGACGAGGAGAAACTCGGAGCCGAGAAGCCCGTGATCGAGCGCGCGCTCAAGGCGGCCGAGGACGAGCTCGCCGCGCGGCGCGGCGAGATCGAGCGCGAGGAGGCGGCCGACCGCGAGAAGTTGGGCGGGCTGGACGCAGTGCGCACGGAGCAGATGTCGGGTCTGCCGCCCGCCACGCGCCAGCGCTACGAGCGCATCCACTCGATGCGCGACGGGCGCGCCGTGGTGCCGATCAACAAGAACGCCTGCGGCGGATGCTACCGTTCCCAGCCGCCGCAGATGGTCCAGGAGGCGCGGCGCGGCGACCGTTTCGTCATCTGCGACGGCTGCGGCCGCATGCTCGTGTGGCCCCCCGAGGCCGCCGCTTAGCGGCGACCCCGGCTCGTTCGCGAGCCCGCCGGGCCCGTACCGATGCGACTCCGGAAGGACTTCCCGTTCCGCCGCCTGGCGCTGGTGCTCGCCGGCGGCGGCGCGTTCGGCGCCTACGAAGTCGGCGTGCTGCGCACCCTGCACGCGATGGGCATGCGCCCGGACATCATCGCCGGCGCCTCGGTGGGAGCGCTCAACGCTCTCGGCTGGGTCGCGCACGACGGCGACCCGGCGGCACTCGAGCGCACCTGGCGCCACCTGCGAACGAGCGACGTCGGCATGCGCTGGGGCGTGCTCGCGCTCCGCGCGGCCGGCAGCTTCCTGTTCGTCTTCGGACTGATCGAGGCGCTGCTGCTGCTCGCCGGCCTCCCCGAGTTCGCGGCACTCGAGCAGCTCGCGCGCGCGCCGGGCCGCGGCGGCTACGTCGCGCTGTCCGGAGTGCTCGAGCTGCTGGCCTGGGTCGTGGTCGCGTGCCTCGGCGTGGCCGTGTCGAGATTGTCGGGCCCGATCGACGACTGGATGAGCCGGCGCGTCGGCGGCGAGGCCGACCACACCGTCGACACGATTCTCGGCTGGAGCGTGATCGTCGGCGGGACGCTGTACATCGCGCTCGCGATGTTCGCGGTGCCGTGGCCGCTCGGCTTCCATCGCGTCGTCATCGTCTCGCTCGCCGCGGCGTGGGCCGTGCGGCGTCCGGGCCCGGTGCGCCGGTGGCTGAGCCCCGGCTGGCTCCGGTTGATGCCCGAGACCGGCGGCCGCGGACTGTGGCGGAACGCCGCGCGGCGCGAGGTGATCCGGCGGCTCGTGCGCTCGGGGAATCCCGCGCGGCTGATCATGGACGCGCCGTTGCTGATGCTCAACGCCTGCGACCTCGCGACCGGGCGCATCACGTACTTCACGAACCGCAAGGCCGACGTGCCCGACCTGGAGGCGCGGCTCGCCGAGGTGCAGTGCGACCTGCTCGTGCTCGACGACGTACGCGAGCTGGTCGACGCCGCGGTCGCCTCGAGCGCCGTGCCGGTGCTGTTCACGCCCGAACGCCTGCGCGGCCACCATTACATCGATGGCGGGCTGTTCGCGAACCAGCCGCTCGCCGCCGTCACCGCCGCCGGCGCCGATGCGATCCTGCTCGTGCTCGTGGCGCCGAGCGAGGGGCCGCGCCCCGTGTCGCCGCGGTCCAACCTCGTGGAAATCGCCGGCCGCCTGACGGAGCTCGCGAACTGGCGCGACCTGCACGCCGAGCTGCGGCACCTGCCCGAGGCGTTCCGCACCGAGGGCGGGCCGGCGCCCGTCTGCGTGGTCGAGCCGCCGCGCCCGCTCGAGGGCACGCTGTTCGATTTCCAGGCGGAGCGTTCCATCCAGTTCATGGACCAGGGCGAGGCCGATGCGCGCCGCGCGCTCGAACAGGCGGGCTGGCTCGAGGCGGGGGAGAGCGCGACGCCAAAGCGCGAACGCCACGCCGCCCCCGCCGCCCGCCCGCGCGCTCGGTCACGCTAGACTCGCCGCACGCCGTGGCCTATCGTCCGTCACCCATGGAACGTACGGACGCGTGGATCGTGCGGTGTGACGGGGGCTCGCGGGGCAATCCCGGCCCGGGAGCCGCGGCGTATGCGCTGTTCGATCCGGCCGGTACGGAGGTCGAGGCGCGTGGCGAGTACCTCGGCTCGGTGACGAACAACGTCGCCGAGTACCGCGGGCTGGTCCACGGGCTTCAGGCGGCGGCCCGTCACGGCGCCACGCGGCTGACGGTGTTCATGGATTCTGAGCTGGTCGTCCGCCAGATGACCGGTGAGTACAAGGTGAAGCACGCCGGACTGAAGCCGCTGCACGAGGAGGCGCGCCGCGAGGCGGGCCGTTTCTCCGGCGTGGAGTATCGTGCGGTGCGGCGGGAGCAGAACGCCCGCGCCGATCAGTTGGTGAACGAGACGCTGGACGCCGCGGCGTCTCGGTAGATTCGAGTCTCCCAGGTGATCGCGGTCGCACGAAGCCTTCGGGCGGACGGCGATCGAGGAAAGTCCGAACTCCACAGGGCAGGGTGCTGGGTAACTCCCAGGGGGCGTGAGCCCACGGAAAGTGCAACAGAGAGCAGACCGCCAGCGGGCGCGTGGGCACCACGCGAAAGCGTGGTCCGCGCGCAGCGGGCAAGGGTGAAACGGTGCGGTAAGAGCGCACCAGCGGTCGCGGTGACGCGGCCGGCTCGGTAAACCCCACCCGGAGCAAGACCGCATAGAGGGGGAGAGGTGTGACCCGCCTCGCTATCCACCCCGGGGTCGGTCGCACGAGGCGTCCGGAGACGGGTGCCCCAGATAAATGATCGCCACGGAGCAATCCGACAGAATTCGGCTTACGGGAGACTCGGCATGACGGGCCGGCGACCGGCGCGTACACAGCGGCGGATCGACCGGCCCGATTCCTTGCGGTCGCCACGGCGTTTCATGGCGCCGGCGCTGGCCGCCTTCGCCACGGCCGTACTCGCCTTCGCGCTCTACGCGCCGGCGACGCGGTTCGGCTTCGTGCGCGACGACCACGAGCTGATCGAGCAGAACCCCACGCTCGTCTCCGGCGACCTGCCGTCGCTCGTCGCCACGGACTTCTGGCTCGCCTCGGGCACGCCCTCGGGCATGTGGCGCCCGGTCGTCTCGCTCAGCTACGCGTGGAACGCCCGGGCGTCGGGCACTACTCCGGCGCCGTTCCATCGGGTGAACCTGCTGCTCCACGCGGCGGTCACGGCACTCGTTACGCTCGGCGCGTTCGCCGCCGGCGGCGTGTGGCCCGCGCTCGCGGCGGGCGCGTGGTTCGCGGCGGCGCCCGTGCACGTGGAGTCCGTCGCGTGGGTGGCGGGGCGCACCGATCTGCTGTGCGCGCTGTTCGCGCTGGCGGCGCTGGCGCTCGACCGCCGCGCTCGCGCGCGGCGCGGAGGAGTGGCCCGCTCACTCGCGGTCGCCGCGTTCGCGGCGGCGCTGCTCAGCAAGGAACTCGCGGCGGCGTGGGTGGTGGTGCTCGCGGTGGCGGCGTGGGTGGACGCTCCGCGCGAATGGGCGGGCGCCCCCGGCCCGCAGCGGTCCGAGCCCCGGCCCGAACTCCGGCCGGAACTCCGGCCCGCACTTCGGTCCGCGGGGGGGCTCGCCCGCTGGCTGGCGCCGTACCTCGTCGTCACGCTCGTCTACGTCGTCATCCATGCGCTCGTCGCGGCGCCCGTGCATCCCTCGATCTGGCAGACCGAGGCGGCGCGGATGGCGCGGCGGATCGGCGCGGTCCAGGTGCTGCCGCTCGCGATCGCCTATCTCGTACCCGGGTTCGCGCACTCGGCCGACCGCATCGCGTGGCCGATCGCGCCGGGGTTCGATCCGCGCCTCGTCGGGTACCTCGCTCTCGATATCGCCGCGGTCGCGGTGCTCGCGTGGCTCGCGCGCCGGCGCCGCGCCGTGGCGGCGGCGGTCGCCGTGTTCGTCGTGCCGCTCGCGGTCACCGCGGCGCGCGCCGCCGCGACCAGCGTGCTCACGGTGGCCGAGCGCAACGTGTACCTGCCGTCGGCGGGCATCGCGTGGCTCATCGGTGCGGGGGTCGCGGCGGCTCGCCGCCGGTTCGCGCATCCGCTGGGTCGTGGCATCGCCACCGGCGTGGCGGCCGCACTCGCGATCACCGCCGCGTTCGAGACCGCGCGGGCGCTCGGCGACTGGCGTGACGACCAGACGATGTACGCCGCGATGGTGCGCGCGCAGCCGGCGCACGCCGAGGCGCGGATCGGCCTCGCGAACGAGCTGCTCCAGCGGGGCGCGACGCGCGAGGCCCGCGTGCATCTCGACGCGGCTGAACGCGCCGAGCCGAGACACCCGGCGCTCCACGTCTCGCGCGCGTGGGCCGCGGCGATCGACGGTGACTGGGCGGGCGAGCTGGCCG
>JANLWK010000327.1:0-4752 GCA_031364505.1 Candidatus Eiseniibacteriota bacterium
CACAAAAAAGGCCCCGGCTCTCGCGAGCCGGGGCCCTGGACTTTCGGCTTCGATGACGCTGGGTGTCCCCGTCCTGGGGCCAGTGCGCCAACAGCACCCGGATGTCCCCTACGAGGACGTCACCTCCACCGAACCCAAACGCTTACTGTCCAATGGATCACCTCCTTTTCGGGGCTGCCATCCGCGGAGGGACCCAACCCTCCCGATCTCGCCGGCCGCCCTAGCCTCACGAGACCGCGCGCGGAATAACGCGCGAGCAAACAGGATCTGAGTTTCGGGTGAAACGCCGCCCCTTGTCAACAAAAACGTGCGGCCCGTGCGCGGCGGGCGATCGGGTTCAACGAGGTGTGGACACGGTCGCCATCTCGAGATTCCGCTTCGCGTCCGCGTTGTCGGGATTCACCTCGGCGGCGCGGCGAAACAGCGCGATGGCCTCCGCCTGCCGTCCGGCCTCGGCACGCTTCACGCCGAAGTTACTGAGCGCGTTCGAGAACGAGTACCGAACCGCGGGCTCGCCGGGCGCGGAGTTGTAGGCGGCCTCGTAGTGCGGCATCGACTCTTCATAGAGCCCCCGCGCCGCAAGCACGATGCCGAGGTTGAGCTGGGTGCGCGGATTCCCCGGCACCACGGCCAGCGCGCGCCGGAAGAGGTCCGCCGCCTCCTCGAACCGCGACTGGTCTCGCCGCACGACGCCCAGGTTGTAGAGCCCGGTCTCGTAGCGGGGATTGACGCGGATCGCCGATTCGAAGGCGACGCCGGCCTGGTCGAGATGTCCCTCCCGCATGGCCGCGACGCCGTAGTTGCTCCAGGCGATGAAGTTGTCTCGCGTCACGCGCGTGGCGTGGCCGAACAGGGTCGTGCCGTCCCGCCAGACGCCCACCTGGGTCCAGGTCATCGCGGCGAAGGCCACGAGCACCACGGCGGCGGCGATCGTGAGCGCGCGCGCCGGCCAGCCGAACCGGCGGCCGAGATCCGCGATCCCCCACGCGATCGCTAGCCCAAGCCCGATGTGCGGGATGTAGGTGTACCGGTCCGCCATCGACTGGCTGCCCACCTGGACGAGCCCGATCACGGGCACCAGCGTGCCGAGGAACCACAGCCAGCCGAACAGTGCGTAGGGCGCGCGGCCCCGGATCCAGAACAGGACCGACGTCACGGCGGCGAGCGCCACGAACGCGAGTGAGGCCGCGGCGATCGGCGCCCTCGCCGGATACGGGTAGATCGCGGCGAGCGGCAGCGGCGCGAACAGCTTCAGGACGTACGTCACGGTCGCGACGAGCGCGTTGGAGGCGCGCATCGACAGCGGCAGTAGGGTGGTGCCCTCGAGGGCGCCCGACAGGCGCTGGGCGCGCAGCGTGAGCAGGATCGAGACGACGACCAGGGCGAGCAGCGGCAGCTTCTCCCGGATGCTCTGGGCCCACGAAATCGTGCGGCGCGACGTTCCCGGCGGAACGCCCGGCACGCGGACGCGTCCGAGCGGCCACACGTCGAGCAGCATCAGCACGAACGGCAGCGTGACGAGCATCGGCTTCGACATGAGCCCGGCCGCGAGCGCCAGGGCCACGAGGGCGTAGGCGACCGGGCCGGGTGCGCGCGTGTAGCGCACGTAAGCCCACAGCGTGAGCAGCGCGAACATCGTCGACAGGACGTCCTTGCGCTCGGCGATCCACGCCACGGACTCGACGTGCATGGGATGCAGCGCGAACAGGCCGGCGACGAACAGGCTCGGGCCGCCGCGACCCGTCGCGAGCGTCAGCACGCGGAACAGCAGCAGCACGTTCACCACGTGGAGCAGCACGTTCTCGAGATGCGCGGGCCCGGCGGTCACGCCGAACACGGAGCAGTCCAGCATGTGGGACAGCATGGTGAACGGATGCCAGTTGCCGGCGCACGGCTGGGTGAACGCCCAGGCGACGTGCGGCCACGTGAGCCCCGAGATGACCTGGGGATTCTCGGTCACGTACAGGCTGTCGTCGTAGTTGTTCATGAAGCCGAATCCGCCGACTCGGGCGTACACGGCGGCGGTGGCGGCGGCGAGGAGAACGGCGAGGCCCCAGGCGGAGCCGGGGATCGCGGCGCGGCTCGCGGGGGCCGCGGCGGCTCGTGGCCCCGCGTGTGGCTTTGGCTTGGGTCGTGCCATGCGGCGCAGGTTAGCAAAAACACGGCGGGGGACCCGGACGGGCCCCCCGCGCGCAATGAAACGAGAGGACTAAAAGCCGGAGCGCCGGCGCACGGCGTCGGCGCGCAGCGTCTCGCGGCCGGTGACGCGGAGCGGATTCCGCGCCGAGATCGTGCGCGTCGGATGGCGCGACACCCACCACGTGGCCGCCGAGACGACCGGGAAGCGGAGCAGCATCGCACCGTCGACGCCGGAACCTCCGAGCGTGATCCGCGAGGACTGCATCTCCTCGCAACGCGAGATCACGAGGCTCCCGTCGGTGGGTTCAGTCGTGCATTGAGCCAAGGCTGCACGCGGGTGGAAGGCAAGCGCGAGGAAAGCGACGACAACAGCGGCGCGGGCGGCAATCATGGGGACCTCCGTTGAGTGCAGCGAATGGAGCTGGGTATCTGCACCCAACGCCAGAGCCGTGCCACAGGGAGGCGCCGAAAACGATTGCCGTTAACTAATTGCAGTATAATAATTTATGCTGTGTACCGACGTGCAGTTACGGACATTCTTCCAGTCGATATTTCGCTAAAATCTGCGAATGTAATTCTGCGAAGCGTATTAATGATTACCCCATAATGATTTAGTGGCTATCGCCGATTTTTGCGAATTCGCGAAGATTGGCGTCTTCCGGCCATGCCGTACTTCTGGAGCCGATAGCGCAGGGACTGTTCGGTTGTGCCCAATTCCCGTGCGGCGAGGGTCTGATTTCCCTCGCAACGATCGAGCGCCTCCTGGATCGCCCGGCGCTCCAGATCCGCCACCAGTTCCGCGAGCTTGCGGCCGCGCTCGAGACGCGGACGTCCCGGTTGGGCGGGTCGTGCCTCGGGCAACGGCGCAAGGGTGTTGCCCGGCGTCATCGCCATCACACGCTCGACGTAGTTCTGGAGCTCGCGGACGTTGCCGGGCCAGTCGCTCTGCATCAGCGCCGCCAGGAATTCCGCGGTCAGCTCGGGCGCCTCGCGCTCCTGCTGCTGGGCGAAGTGCGCCGCAAAGAAGCGCGCGAGCGCCGGAATGTCGGCCTTGCGATCGCGCAGCGGCGGGATCTCGAGCGGGATCACGTTCAGGCGGTAGTAGAGGTCCTCGCGGAAGGCGCCTTCCTCGACGCGCCGCCTCAGATCGCGGTTCGAGGCCGCGATGATGCGCACATCCACCTGAACCGGCGGGCCGCCGCCCACCGGCGTGATCTCGCGGTTGGCGATCGCGGACAGCAGGGCCACCTGTTGGGCCAGCGGCATGTCGCCGACTTCGTCGAGGAACAGCGTGCCGCCGTCCGCCTGGACGAAGCGCCCGTCACGCCCGCGCACGCCCGTCGCGACGTTCGGCAGGATGCCGAACAGCTCGCTCTCGAGCAGCGTCTCGGGAATCGCGCCGCAGTTCACGGTGACGAACGATCCCAGCCGGCGCTTGCCGCTGTGATGGAGAATCCGCGCGACCATCTCCTTGCCGGTGCCGTTCTCCCCCGTCAGCAGCACCGTCGTCGACGTCTGGGCGGCGCGCTCGACGACGGCCAGCACCTGCTGCATCGCCGAGCTCGTCCCGATGAAGTTCTTGGGCTGGAACCGCACGCCAACCTCGCGCCGCAGCGCCAGGTTCTCGCCCACGAGCAGTTCATTCGCGCGATGAACCTCTTCGTGGCCGCGGCTCTTCTCGATCGCGACGGCCATCAGGTGGGCGAACCCCTCGAGCAGGCCGCGGTCGGCGTCGCTGAACGCGTCGGAGCGGCGCGAGTCGTCCAGGTACACGGCGCCGACGACCCGGCCCGCCACGTACATCGGCACGCATACGATCGACCGCAGTCCGAGGTCGGCGACGCTGTCCGACATCGCTTCGGCGTCGGACGGCGCATCCTGGATCAGCAGGCTGCCGCCGCTGCGCGCCACGCGCTCCACCGCCTGCCGGCTGTAGCTCATCGCGCGGTCGCGCGTCGCGCCGTCCACGCCACCACGCTCGACGACCGGAACGAGCTGACCGGTCTGGGCGTCCGCGAGCAGGAGCACGCCGCGCTCGGCGTCGAGCTGATCGACCGCCATCTCCATCGCGCGCTGGCTCAGCTCGCGGAGATCCGACAGCGAGTCGAGCAGCCGGCTCACGGACTCGATCAGCCCACGGCCACCGTGGCTCACCGAGGCCGTGACGCGCTGGCGGCGCAACCATTCGACGGCGAGCGCCAGCGCGCGCTCGCGATTGCCGTGGTCGCCCAGGCGCTCGAACAGGCCCGCCGCGTCCTGCAGCCACTGCTCGACGTGCAGCGTGGCGCCGGCCGCCGAGGCCAGCCCGATGCGCGCGAATTCGAGTGCGGCGCGAGCGCGATCGGCGGGCGCGGGAAGCGCGGCGAACGCCGCGAGCGCGCGGCCGGCGTGCGACTGGCCCTCCTCGACCCTGCCCTGCGCGAGCATCAGCTCGGCGCGGAGCTGGGTGGCGTGTGCCGCGGCGTACGGCACCGTGCGACCCTCGATCCACGCCTCGCACTCCGCCAGCCGGGTCGCGGCCGCGTCGAACTCCCGCCGCCGAACGGCCGCGCGACCCAGGATGCTTGCGCGGACGACGCCCGCCACGGATCCCACGATGATGCCGTGGATCCC
>JANLWK010000343.1:0-7017 GCA_031364505.1 Candidatus Eiseniibacteriota bacterium
CGCCGGCAGCAGGTTGCCGATGTGCGTCGCATCCAGCGTCGCCGTATACACGCCGTCGTTCTGGACGCCGTAGTCCTCGGCCGCCAGCTGCATCGTGTGCATGTTCGCCTTCGTCGAGCCTTCCTTCGCGCGGTTCTGCATGGCGATGAAGTTCGGGATCGCGATCGCGGCCAGGATACCGATGATGACCACGACGATCATGAGCTCGATGAGGGTGAAGCCCTTTTCGCGTTTGAACACTCTGCTCCTCCTTTGGGTCACTGCTGCTGCATCTCCCCGAACCGCTGAAGTCATCGCGCATCGCACGTGCCACGGAATGCCGCCGTTCGACCCACGGCTCGAACGCGAGGCGGACTCACGGGTTGGCGCGATCGTCGGGACCCCGGGACGGATAACGCGCCCGCGGGCCCGCGCCCCGCATCGTGCGATCTGCCCACCGGCAGCCGCCGGCGAGGCACATCGCACGTCCTAGGCCGCGTCGGCGGCCGAATCCTCGCCCTCCAGGTCGTCTCCCATCCGCTCGCCGCCGGGCCGCTCGACGCCATAGGCGATCAGCTTCCGGTACAGCGTCGACGCGTTGATGCCGAGCAGCTCGCTGGCCTTCTTCTTCTGCCACCGCGTGTAGTTGAGCACCTTGAGGATGTACTCCTTCTCGAGGCCCTCGAGCGTCAGCGTCGGCGAATCGATCACGAGCGTGCCGCGGTGGCTGTCGCCGAAGCGGACCATGTCCGGCAGGTCCTCGGGGCCGATCGTGCCGCCCTCGTCGAGGATCATGGCGCGTTCGAGCACGTTCTCGAGTTCGCGGACGTTGCCCGGCCAGTCGTACTTCATCAGCAGGTCGAGCGCTTCCTTCGTCACGGTCTTCGTCGAGTTGCCGTTCGCCGCGTGACGCTTGAGGAAGTGATCGACCATCAGCGGGATGTCGTCACGCCGCTGGCGAAGGGCCGGCAGCTTGATCGGGATCACGTTGAGCCGGTAGAAGAGGTCCGCCCGGAAGCGGCCCTCGGCCACCTCGCGCTCGAGATCGGCGTTCGTCGCGGCAACGAGGCGGCAGTCGATCTTGATCGGCTGCGTGCCGCCGACGGGGATGATCTCCCGCTCCTGCAGCGCGCGCAGCAGCTTGACCTGGGTCGCGAGCGGCGTTTCGCCGACTTCGTCCAGGAAGAACGTGCCGCCCTCGGCGACCTGCAGCATGCCCTGCGAGTCGCGCACGGCGCCCGTGAACGACCCCTTCACGTGCCCGAACAGGTTGCTCTCGAGCAGGTCCCGCGGGATGGCGCCGCAGTTGATGCTCACGAACGGCCCGGTGCTCCGGCGGCTGCGGTAGTGGATCTCGCGGGCGATCAGCTCCTTGCCCGTGCCGCTCTCGCCCTGGATCAGGATCGTCGCTTCGCTGTCCGCGACCTTCTCGACCATCTTGAGCATGCGCAGCATTTCGTCCGACGACCCGATGATCGTCTTCTCGTCGTGGCCGCGACGCAGCTCGCGCTTCAGGTACTGGTTCTCGACGCGCACCTTGCGCATCTCGATGGCGTTCCGCACGACGAGCTTGATCTCGTCGTTCTTCGCGTTCTTGATCAGGTACTGGAACGCGCCCAGGTTCACCGCGTCGATCGCCGACTGCTGCGACGCGTAGGCCGTCATGATGACGACGGGCAGGCTGGGGTCGTGCTTCTTGATGCCCTGCAGCAGCTGGATGCCGTCCATTCCGGGCATGCGGATGTCCGTGATCACGACGTCGAACGGATCGGCCTTGACCTTGTCGAGAGCGTCCTTGCCGTTCTGAACCGTCGAGACCTGATAGCCTTCCTTGCGCAGCACGATCGCCAGGAACTGCGACATGCTCTGCTCGTCGTCCACGACCAGGATCTTCTCTGCGGGCATCTCGCTCACCTCGTTTCGCTCCGTGTGTGGCGCCGTCACGCCGCGCGCGCGAGCAACGTCTCGTCTCCGGGCAATACCACCCGCACCGTCGTCCCGCGACCCACGACGCTCTCGAGCGAGAGCACGCCGCCGTGGCGTTCGACGATCCGCGATGCGATGGCCAGCCCCAGTCCGGTGCCGCCTTGTTTCGTCGTGTAAAAGGGCTGTCCGACCCGCGGCAGATCATCCGCCGCGATGCCGGCGCCCGTGTCTTCGAATTCCACCCACACCTTCCCGTCCTCGCCCGCCCGCGACCGCACGGTCAGGCGCCCTCCCGACGGCATCGCCTCGAAGGCGTTCGCCGCCAGGTTCAGCCACACCTGTCTCAGCTGCTCGCGATCCCCGCGGATCGGCGGATCCGAGGCGTCCGCCTCGATCGCGATCGCGACGGACGCGTGGCGGCGCGGATCCCTCCGCATCGCCTCGCACACGTCGGCAAGGTGTTCGCCCGCGTGCAGCGGCTCGAGCGCGAGATCGCGCTCGCGCGAGTAGTTGAGCAGGTCCGACACGAACCGGTTGAGCCGTCCGCACTCGCGCGTGATCAGCTCCATCAGCACCGCGTTCTCACCCTCGAGCTTCAGCTCGCGCTGCAGGCACTCGGCCGAGCCGCTGATCGGGTTCAGGCCGTTGCGGAGCTCGTGGGCGATCCGCGCCGACAGCGCGCCGATCTCGGCCAGCGTCTCGTTGCGGCGCGCGCGCCGCTCCATCTCGCGGACCTCCGTCAGGTCCTGGAACACCGCGACGACGCCGGTGACGCGCTCGTCGTGCGTGAGCAGGTTGGTCGACAGGCCGAGCGGCAGCTTCCGGTTCGCCGCACTCTGCACGACGACCTCGGCGCGGGCGCGTGGCGCGCGCCGCCCGAGCGTGTCGAGCACGAACTCGCGCATCGGCACGAGCCGGTCCGGGAACGCCTGGCCGATCGGCAGTCCGCGGCAGCCGAGCGCCCGGATCCCGAGCATCTGCTCGGCCGCCGGGTTCACGTAGCCGACGATGCCGTCCTGGTCCACCGACAGGACGCCGGTCGTCAGGTGGCGCAGGACCGTGTCGTGATCGACGCGGACGCGGTCCAGCTCGCGCGCCGTGCGCTCGAGCTCGGTGCGGGTGCGGTGCACGCGCTCCCCCAGCGTGCCGGCCAGCGCCCCGAGCACGGCGAGGTACGCCACGACGGCCGCAACGGGCGTCGACGTCTCGAGGGCAGCGAGCGGACGCGCGGCGGACAGCAGACCGGCGATCGCCGGCAGCGCCACGAACGCGGACGCGGCACCCGCGGCCGTGAGGACACCGCCGGGCAGCCGGCCGAGCAGCCCGCCCGTCACGACGACGAGCCCGAAGAACAGCGAGAACTGGCTGCCGCGGCCGCCGGTCACCGCGGCGAGCGCCGCGACGATGACGAGATCGCAGGCGAGCTGGAGGGCGGTCTGCAACGCGAGACCGCGGCGCAGCCGCACACCCAGCATGAACAGCGCCGACAGGAGCCCGATGGCGACGAGGGTAACGACGAGCACACCCCACGCCCCGGGCAGGATGCCCGGAGACAGCAGGACGCCCACGGGCAGCGCCAGCACCGCGACGATGAGGCGGCTGCGGATCAGCGTCCGCAGGCCGTTCCACGCGTCGGGCACGGCTGGCGCCCCCGCCAGCATCATCGTGGCCGGTGCCGCCTCGCCCATCAATGGCCTCCCGCGACCACGGAGATGAGCTTGAACATCGGCAGGTACATCGACACGACCATGCCACCGACGATGCCGCCCATGACGACGATCATGACCGGCTCGATGATCGAGGTCAGCGTGTCGACGGCCGTGTCGACTTCGGCCTCGTAGAACACGGCGATCTTCGTGAGCATCTCGTCCAGCGCGCCGGTCTGCTCGCCGACCGAGATCATCTGGACGACCATCGGCGGGAACACGCCGGCCGCCTTGAGCGGCGCCGACACCGTCTCTCCCTCGCGGATCGACGCACGCGCGGTCATGATCGCTTCCGCGATGATCTTGTTGCCGGCGGTCCGGGCGGTGATCTCGAGCCCCGCCAGGATCGGCACGCCGGAGGCGATCAGGGTGCCCAGCGTGCGCGTGAAGCGCGCGACGGCGCCCTTCAGGATGACGTCGCCGAGTGCCGGCAGCCGCAGCGTCAGGGCGTCGATGTTGCGATGCCCGGCCTCGGTCGCGTAGTAGCGCTTGAACGCGATGCCACTGCCGACGGCGCCGAGCAGGAGACACCACCAGAAGTGCTTGAGGAAGTCCGACAGGCCGAGCACGATCTTCGTCGGCAACGGCAGCTCGCCGCCGAAGTCCGTGAACATCTTGGCGAACGTCGGGATGATCACCATGAGCATGAACACCGTGGCGCCCATGGCGACCGACAGCACGACGGCCGGGTAGACCATCGCGCTCTGGACCTTGCGCTTGAGCGCGTCGGCCTTTTCGACGTAGGTCGCGAGGCGCATCAGGATCTCGTCCAGCACGCCGCCCGCCTCGCCCGCGGCCACCATGTTGCGGAACAGGTCGTCGAACACCGCCCGGTGCTTGCCCAGGGCGTCCGACAGCGTGGCGCCGGCCTCGACCTCGTGCGTCACCTCCGAGATGACGCGGCCGAACGACGGCTTGCTGGCCTGCTTCGCCAGGATGTCCAGGCACTGCACGAGCGGCAGGCCGGCGGAGATCATCGTCGCGAACTGGCGCGTGAAGATCGCCAGTTCCTTGGTGCTGACGCTGACACCGCCGCCCATCTTGGGCAGCGAGAATCCGCCGCCCTTCGGCTTGATCGACGTGACGAAGACCCGCTTCTTACGCAGGATCTCCATCGCCTCTTCCGGACGCGCGACCTCGATCTCACCGGCCTGCGACTCGCCGGCGAGCGTGCGACCCTTCCACACATAGAGCGGCATGATCGATATCTCCTACGCGGCTTTCGCCGACACCTTGCGGAACATGCCTTCCAGCTCCGTCGGGTCCGTCGAATGCTCGATGGCGTCTTCGGGCGTGAGGTGTCGGTCCTGCACCGCCTGGAGGAGCGCCTGGTTCATGGTCTGGTTTCCGTGCTTCTGGCCGGCCTGCATCAGCGAGTAGATCTGGTGCGTCTTGCCTTCCCGGATCACGGCTCGGATCGCCGGCGTGACCACGAGCACCTCGGTGCACATGACGCGGCCCGGCCCGTGGCTCTTGGGGATCAGCTGCTGGGTCATCACACCGACGAGCGAGAAGGCGATCTGCACCTGCACCTGGCGCTGCTGCTCGGGCGCGAACACGTCGACGATGCGGCTGACGGCCTCGTAGCTCGAGTTCGTGTGCAGGGTGGCGAACACGAGATGCGCGGTGTCGGCGATCGTGAGCGCCGATTCGATCGTCTCCAGGTCGCGCATTTCGCCGACCAGCACGACGTCCGGGTCCTGCCGCAGGATGTACTTGAGCGCCGAGGGGAAGGACACCGTGTCGGAGCCGACCTCGCGCTGGTTGACGATGCACTTCTTGTGGTGGTGGACGTACTCGATCGGGTCCTCGATCGTGACGATGTGGCCGCGGCGGGTGTTGTTGATGTGGTCGATCATCGCCGCGAGCGTCGTCGACTTGCCGCTGCCCGTCGGGCCGCACACGAGCACGAGCCCCTTCTGCCGGGTGCAGAAGTCCTTGACCACGGGCGGCAGCCCGAGCGACTCGAACGGACGGATCTCGAACGGGATCTGGCGGATCGCCGCCGAGATGCAGCCCCGCTGGAGATAGATGTTCGCGCGGAAGCGCGACAGACCCTTGATGCCGAAGGACAGGTCGAGTTCCTTGGTGGTCTCGAACCGCTTCCGCTGCTCGTCCGACAGCATGCTGTAGATGAGCGACGCGGTCGTCTCCGGGGTCAGCGACTCCGTGTCCCCCGGGGTGATCGCCCCGTCGACGCGGAACTCGGGCGGTACGCCGGCGGTCAGGTGCAGGTCGGACGCCTTCTTGGCGACCATCTGCTCCAGCAGGTCTCGAAGTGTCGGCACGTCCCTCTCCTCGTGGTGAACGACGCGCGCCCTAGTCGGACGCCGTCTCCTTGAGCACTTCTTCCACCGTCGTCACGCCCCGCTTGAGTTTTTCGAGCGCGTCGCGCCGCAGCGTGAGCATTCCCTCCCCGATCGCGACCCGCTTCATCTCGCCGGACGGCGCGCGCTCGAGGACCAGATCCTTGAGCCGGGTGGTGGCCGGCATGACCTCGTAGATGCCCTGGCGGCCCCGGTACCCGGTGCCGTTGCAGTCCATGCATCCCTTGCCGTCGGACACGTTGGCCTTCTCGTACTCGGCGCGGTCGAGCTGCAGCTCCCGGAGCACCTCTTCGTTGAGCTCGACCCGGCGCTTGCAGCCCGAGCAGATACGGCGCACGAGGCGCTGGGCGAGAATCAGGTTGAGCGACGACGACACGAGGAACGGCTCGATCCCCATGTCGACGAGACGGCCGATGGCGCTGGCCGCGTCGTTCGTGTGCAGGGTCGACAGCACGAGATGGCCCGTGAGCGCGGCCTTGACCGCGATCGACGCCGTGTCGATGTCGCGGATTTCGCCGACCATGATGATGTTGGGGTCCTGGCGCAGGAACGACTTGAGCGCCGCGGCGAAGGTCAGGCCGGCGTCCTCGTTCACGAGCACCTGGTTGATGCCGTCGAGGTTGTACTCGACGGGATCCTCGGCGGTCAGCACGTTGACGTCGGGCGTGTTCACGCGCGACAGCGCCGAGTACAGCGTCGTCGTCTTGCCGGAGCCGGTGTGGCCGGTGACGAGCACCATGCCGTAGGGCATCGCGATCGCCGAAACGAACTCCTTCATGGCGCGCGGCTCGAAGCCGAGCTTCTCGAGATCGATGTTCAGGTTGCCCTTGTCGAGCACGCGCATGACGATCTTCTCGCCGAAGATGGTCGGCAGCGACGACACGCGCAGGTCGATCGTCCGGCCGGCCACCTTGATCTTGATGCGGCCGTCCTGGGGGACGCGGCGCTCGGCGATGTCGAGCTCGGCCATGATCTTCAGGCGGCTCAGGATCGCCGCCTTGAACTTGAACGGCGGCGACATCATCTCCAGCATCACGCCGTCGATGCGGAAGCGGACCCGCATGGTCTTCTCGTAGGGC
>JANLWK010000361.1:0-1969 GCA_031364505.1 Candidatus Eiseniibacteriota bacterium
CAAGACCCACGCGAGCGTTGCGGCCGTACAACCTCCGTCCTTGGCAAGGGCGGCAGCCAGTGCTTCTTCTGCCGGATGTCCGGCGCGCTCTCGTGCCATCGGCGAGGACCGGCGTGAAGAAGGAAAGTCCGCGCCTGCGGATACTCCTGGCGAAAGCTTGCCAGGCCCTTGAGATCGTCGTGCCCGACACGCGCGCTGCGCTTGACCTCGATGGCGATGAGGCCGCGTTCTCCGTAGAGGACGAAGTCTACCTCGTCACCTTCGGGGGTGCGCCAATGGTGGATCGAGTACCCGAGCCCTCCGTAGTAGATCGAAGGTGATGGCGCCAGGCAGTTCCTGTGCGACCCAGGCGGTCTGGAGTTCCCCCGATTTTGTGGACATTCCTGGAAGCGTGATACGCGCAGGAGGAGTGACCCATGACAAGACTCAAGGCAAGACGCAAGCGACGTAGGTTCACCGAGCAATTCAAGGCCGATGCCGTCCAGCTCGTGGCGAGCGGCAGGACGATCGCCGAGGTGAGGGCGCAGTTCGACCTGACCGAGACGGCGCTGCGCGAGTGGGTGAGGCGCGCCGAGACGGACGCTGGCAGGGGGCCGCCGGATGCGCTGACGACGGCGGAGCGGGCCGAGCTGATCGACCTGCGGAAGCGGCTGAAGCGCGCCGAAATGGAGCGCGATATCTTAAAAAAAGCCACGGCCTTCTTCGCGAAGGAGAACGCGTGAGGTTCGCGTTCATCGACGAGAAGAAGGCGCAGTGGCCGGTCGAAGTGCAGTGCGACGTGCTCGACGTCTCTCGCAGCGGCTACTACGCCTGGAAGGGGCGTCCCGAGGCCGCGAGAACAACCGAGGACGCTGCTCTCGTCGTCGAGATCAAGGCCGCCCACGAGGCCGGCAGAGGCAACTACGGCAGCCCGCGCGTCCACCGCGAGCTGCGTGCGAAGGGTCGGCGCGTCGGCCGCAAGCGCGTCGAGCGGCTGATGCGACAGCGGGGCATCGTCGCGCGCAAAAAGCGAAAGTTCCGTCGCACGACCGACTCGAACCACGCGGATCCGATCGCGCCGAACGTGCTCGAACGAAACTTCGACGTCGAGCTGCCCAACACCGCCTGGGTCACCGACGTAACGTACGTCTGGACGCACGAGGGATGGCTCTACCTCGCCGCGATCCTCGACTTGTTCTCGCGCCGCGTCGTCGGCTGGGCCGCGAGCGCTAACAACGACCGCGCGCTCGCGATGAGCGCCCTCGACCGGGCGACCTCGGCGAGAACGCCGGGGGCAGGCCTGATCCACCACTCGGACCGGGGCAGCGTCTACGCAAGCGGCGACTATGGCAAAGCGCTGGAGAAGTTCGGAGCGGTGAAGAGCATGAGCCGGAAGGGAGATTGCTGGGACAACGCCGTCGCCGAGAGCTTCTTCGCCACCATCAAGGGCGAGATGATCGACCACGACGACTACCGGACGAGGGCCGCCGCCATCGCTGCGATCGGCGACTACATTGACGGGTTCTACAACCCGTGTCGTCGGCACTCGGCGATCGACTACGTCAGCCCGATTGAATTTGAATTGAGATTTTCAAGCGAAGAGATCAAGAAGATGGCACCATAGAGAAACCGTCCACGCGATCGGGGGAGGTCCAAGGCCATTTAGCGCCGACAAGGCGGTGGTCAAGTCGGGGAAGCAGCCCGTCAGACATGCGAAGGCCGCGGCGCCAGCTTCGCCTCCGGCCACGAGCTGCCCGCACTTCTGCAGCGAGCAGATGACACCCGTCTGACATTTTGGGTCGGTCGCGCACGCAGCGAGCTCGGACTGGCACATGTCGCGAATGCACGCGGCGCACGCGCCAACGGGCCCGTCGGGAATGGGAAAGGCGTCGAGATTGAAGCCCGCGTCGCTGGCTAGGATCGATGTGTCGGGCGCCGCGCCGGCGTCGCTCGTCGAGGCCTCGGTCGCCGCATCGTTCGCCCCGCCGCC
>JANLWK010000465.1:0-5150 GCA_031364505.1 Candidatus Eiseniibacteriota bacterium
GTCGCGGACGCGTTCGCGGACGGGCCCGTGGCACTCGTCGGGCATTCGCTCGGTGGCGCCCTCGCCCAGCAGTGGACGCTCGAGCATCCCGAGCGGGTCCGGGCGCTCGTGTTGTCGAGCACGTTCTCGCGCATCACGAACCCGGCGGGCAATCTGTACGCGCGCTTCATCGAGCAGCCGGTCGTGCTCGCGAGCCAGCGCCTGTTGCCGCGGCGCTTGGGGCTCCGCTTCGCCCGGCTGCTGTCGCGCCACGGCCGCTGGGTCTACGACGCGCGCTGCGACGACTCGGTGCTCGAGCTCGTGCGGTTCGCCATGCGCGACACCCGCGGCGCCACCGCGCGGGCGCTCGTGCGGCTGGCATTCGCACACGACACGCGGGCCAGCGTCGCCCGCATCGCCTGCCCGACGCTCGTCGTCGTCGGCGAGCGCGAGAGCGCTTTCTCACGCCCCGCGTCCGAATCGCTCGCCCAAGCAATCCCCGGCGCCACCCTGACCGTCCTCCCCGGCGTGAGTCACCTGCACCCACTATCCGCCCCCGAAGAGTTCGCCACCCGCGTCACCGACTGGCTAACAGCGCACATCAGCTGACCGCGATCACACCGAGGCGTGCAGGTGGGCGGGCATGTCGTCCGCCGGCGGAGCGAAGTAGCCTCCTCTGCGATCGAAAGCGGAGCGGGCGGACGACGTGCCCGCCCGCCGCGTGGTGCGTAGGCTGCGAGGCGCACAGCCGCGTGGCGCGTGCCCGCCCGCCGCGTGGTGCGTAGGCTGCGAGGCGCACAGCCGCGTGGCGCGTGCCCGCCCGCCGCGTGGCACGTGGCGCCCGCCCGCCGCGTGGAGCCGTCGACGGCTGTGCTAGCGTGCAAGAATGCCTTCGTTGCGCTGGGGCGACGTCGTCGACCAACGTTTCCCCGCTCTGCGCCACCGCAATTTCCGCCTCTACTGGACCTGCCAGCTCACGTCGCTCGTCGGCACGTGGATGCAGAGCGTCGCCCAGAGCTGGCTGCTGCACCGGCTGGACCCGGCCCCGCTGGCGCTCGGCCTGCTCACGTTCCTGCAGTTCCTGCCCGTGCTGCTGTTCTCGCTGTTCGCCGGGGTCATCGCCGATCGCTTCGACAAGCGCCGGCTGCTTCAGGTCACGCAGACCGTGGCGCTGATCCAGGCCGTCGTCATGGCGGTGCTCGTCACCTCCGGCGTCATCCGGCCGTGGATGGTGTACGTGCTCGCCGTCGTCTACGGCATGTTCAACGCGTTCGACCTGCCGCTCCGCCAGTCGCTGCTCGTCGAGCTGGTGGGCAAGGAGGATCTGTCGAACGCCATCGCGCTCAACTCGGCGGCGTTCAACTCGGCGCGCATCGTGGGGCCGGCGGTCGCGGGGCTGCTCGTCGCCGTGCTGCCGGGGCTCATCACGCGGGCCGGGATCCGCGGCTGGTTCCACACGCCGCTCGTCGGCGAGGCCGGCTGCTTCTGGCTCAACGCCGTGTCGTACCTCGCCATGCTGTGGGGGCTGTCGCGCATGGACCGCGTCGCCGCCCGCCCGCCGTCCGGCGAGAGCGCGCTCGACACGCTGCGCCAGGGCGTGCGCTACGCGTGGAGCACGCGGCCGATTCGCAATCTCCTCATCCTGCTCTCGTTCGCCGCGGCGCTCGGGTTCCAGTACATGACGCTGCTGCCCGTCTACGCGCGCGAGATCCTCGGTTCGAACGCCGGTGCCTACGGCGCGCTCGTGTCGGCGTTCGGCATCGGGTCGCTCGCGGCGGCGGCATTGCTCACGCGCAAGCAGGATCGCTGGGACCTGCGCCGCAACCTGCTCGCGGGACTCTTCAGCGCCGGCGCCGGTCTCGCCGGATTCGCGTGGTCGCGGTCGCTGCCGCTGTCGCTGGCACTCGGCTTCTGCGTCGGCTTCGGGCTCATCCTCTACGTCGCGAGCACGAACACGCTGATCCAGCTCACCACCGACGACCGCTTCCGCGGCCGCGTGATGAGTCTCTACACGTTTTGCTTCGTCGGCATGGCGCCGATCGGCGCCCTCATCGCCGGCAACCTCGCCCAGCACTGGGGTGCACCGGTCGCGACCACGTTCAGCTCGGGCATCCTGCTGCTGAGCGCGCTGTGGGTGGCGTTCCGGCTGCGCGTGCTCGCCGCGCGTGAATCGGCGCGCTGCCCCGAGGTGCCCGCCGAGACGCCGCAACCCTGATTCCGGCGCGCGACAATCGATTCGGAACCCGTTGCGCATGCGTTCGCTAGCGTGAGTTTCAGCGGCGCGTAACGAGGCCGATCGCGGCGCGTCGCGCGTCGCCCCGCGGCACGCGACCGTGCCGAATGCACGATCCGGGCATCCCGGCTAACGACGCGCGCCCCACGCGCCGATATTCGAAGGGAACCCTGCGTCCCCGTCACGAGGACGGCGTCGCCGGTCGCGCCCGCGTGCTTGACCGCGTGATCGAAACAGGGCGATGGTGAGCCCGGACTGTTCAGGGCTTGGTTGTGCATCCACGGATGGAGGCTCGCCTGAATTCCGCCGTCAGCCCGCCGGGCAACGCCGTCGCGTTCCCGCGGGGCACCGAACCCGCGATCCCACGGACGGGACTCCGTCGCGTGCCCGCCCTCGCTCGGCTCCGCCGCGCGGCGGGCGTGATCGCGCTCGCGCTGCTGCCCGCGTCCGCGCACGCGCAGCAGTGCGCGCTCCCGGGCAACGACGGCCCCGGTGGCACGCTGACCGGCGTCATCAACACGTATTACCCCGCGACCGCCAACGCGAACGCCGGCGTGACGTCGATCCAGGTCGGCACCTCGAGCGGTGCCGCGACTCCCATCGCCGCCGGCGATCTCCTGCTCATCATCCAGATGCAGGATGCCCAGATCAACACGGGCAACAACGGCGCGTACGGCGACGGCGTCAACGGCGACCCCGGCTCCGGTCTCACCAACATCAACAGCTCGGGTCTCTACGAATTCGTGCGCGCGACCGGTCCGGTGTCCGGCGGCTCGGTTCCCATCTTCGGCGAGGGCGGCAGCAACGGTCTCGTGAACGCGTACCACAACGGCAATCCGTCGGGCTCGCAGGGACACCGGCGCTTCCAGGTCATCCGCGTGCCGCAGTATTCGAGCGCCACCGTCGGTACGGGGCTCACCGCGCTCGCGTGGACCGGCACCGTCGGCGGCGTGCTCGTGTTCGACGTGGCCGGCGTGCTCGACTTCAACGGGCAGACGATCGACGTCAGTGGTGCCGGATTCCGTGCCGGCGGCGGCCGGCAGCTCGCGGGCGAGAACGGCGGGAACACGGACGACTACCGCGACGACGCGACGAGGGACTACCACGGCTCGAAGGGCGAGGGCGTCGTCGGCGCGCCGCGCTTTCCGCTGACGCAGGCGACGCTGACCGTCACCGACATCGGCGTCGAGGGCCTGCCGAACGGCAGCGCGGGCCGCGGCGCCCCCGGCAACGCCGGCGGCGGCGGCAACGACGGCAACCCCGACGTGAACGACCAGAACTCGGGCGGCGGCGGCGGCGGCAACGGCGGCACGGGCGGCCTGGGCGGCAACACGTGGAGCTCGAACCTCGCGCGCGGCGGCTTCGGCGGCGTGGCGGTGGCGGTGACGACGAGCCGCATCGTGCTCGGCGGCGGCGGCGGCGCGGGATCGCGCAACAACTCCACCGGCGTACAGTCGAGCGGTGGCGCGGGCGGCGGCATGGTGATCATCCGCACCGGCTCGGCCACGGGCTCGGGCACGGTCACGGCGGACGGCGTCATGGGCCAGGAACCCGCGAACGACGGCGGCGGCGGCGGCGGCGGTGGTGGCACCGTGATGATCTACTCCGCGGGTGGTGGCCTCGGGAGCCTCAACGTGAACGCGCGGGGCGCCGCGGGCACGAACACCGACATGGTCGCCGGCTCGAACCACGGCCCCGGCGGCGGTGGCGGCGGCGGCTACGTGCTGATGTCGAGTGCCGCTTCGGTCAGCGTGGCGAGCGGTTCGGCGGGCTCCACCGTCACGGTGGGCAATCACTACGGCGCCACCGACGGCACCGGGGGGCTCAGCACGTCATCGCTCACCGCGAGCCAGATCATCGGTATCGACCCCAGTGCGTCGTGCGTGCCCTCGCTCACGGTCGTGAAGACGACGAGCACGCCGACGGTCACGAGCGGACCGTCGGGCACGACGGCGACCTACACGATCACGGTCACGAATGCCGCCGGCAGGACCGCGGCGTCCACGGTCACCGTCGTCGACACGCTGGCGTCGAAGTTCAGTTACGCCTCGACGGGCACGGTCACGCTCGGCGGCGGCGCCACGCGGCCATCGACGTCGAATCCCACCGTCGGCGACACGATCGCCACGTGGGGCACGTTCACGCTTCCGGCGGGCGGGTCCGTGGCGATCACGTTCACGGTCAACGTGTCGTCGCTGGCGCCGTCCGGCACCTACCAGAATCCCGCGACCGCGCGCTATCTCGATCCGGGCCGTACGGTCGTCAACGGAACGACGACCTCGACGTACAACTACGCCGGCTCGGCGGGCGAGAACGTCACCGTCAATGTCTCCGACCCGTCGATGGACAAGCGGCACACGACCGGGTTCACGATCGGCACGAACGGGACCTACACGATCGTCGTTCGCAACCTTGGCAACCTCGCGACGTCGGGTACGCTGACGGTGCGCGACACGCTGCCCTCGGGCCTCGGCTTCGTCAGCGGCGCGGGCACGGGCTGGACGGTCAACTTCGCGTCGGGAATCGTGACCGCGACGTACGCGGCCGCGGTGCCGGCCGGCGACAGCGCGAAGTTCACGATCACCGTCAGCGTGGCCGCCGGCGCCGCCCCCTCGGTGACGAACGCCGCGACGGTGAGCGGCGGCGGCCAGGGCAACACGGCGAACGACCGCGATACCGATCCCACCGCCGTCAGCGGCGTGCCGGATCTCACGCTCGACAAGCGTCACACAAGCGCGTTCACCGTCGGCCAGAACGCGACCTATACGCTCGTCGCGCGCAACATCGGCACGGCCTCCACGGGCGCCGTGACGGTGCTCGACACGCTCCCGGCAGGGCTCTCGTACGTGAGCGGGTCGGGCGGCGGGTGGAGCTTCAGCCAGAGCGGCCAGATCATCACCGCGACGCACGCGGCGGCGGTCGTGGCGGGCGACAGCTC
>JANLWK010000011.1:0-10256 GCA_031364505.1 Candidatus Eiseniibacteriota bacterium
GGGGCTCCGGGCCCCCCCCCCCCTTGGGGGGGCCCCCCCGGGGGGTGGGGCACGCGGCGTTCCGGGGGGGTCCCAAAAAATTTTAACCTTTACCCACGGCGGGCCCGGGGTGTTATGGGGGGTGCCCCCCCCCCGCCGTCCCGGCCTCCACGCAGGCCGCATCGTGCAGCTTGGAGCACGCGCCGCATTTCTCACGATGGGCGAATCCGCCCACCGCCGCATTCGCAACGAGTTCCTTCCGCGCCCGCACTGGCACGTCGAGTGCCACGTCGCGAGCGGCATTTTTGGTGGAGCCGCCCGGCGCGCTCACGCACGCGGGCACCAACTTGGAGGAATCGCGAAATGTTGCGGAAGGCAGGCTTGCTGCTCATGGGCATCTCGATCGCCGCGCTCGCTGGCTGCGGCGCGAGCAACACCACCGCGCCGGCGGAGACGTCCGCGCTGACGCCCGACGAGGCCGCGGTGCAGACGACCATCGCCGCGGAAGCGGGCGTATACGACGACGGCCTGTCGGCCTCGGCCGGCGCAGGGTCGGGATTCAGCGCGCACGGATCGACCGGACCGCTCGAGATCGTTCCCGAGGGCGAGCCGGGCGACCCGCGCCCCGGGCCGACGCCGCACGACGAGCGCCGCTACTGGCGCACGATCAGCGGCATCGAGCGTTCGTTCGACGTGACGTTCTCGGAAGAGGACGAGCAGGGGCACCCGCACCTGGCGCACGTCGTGGTGCACAAGCACATCACCGGCGAATTCCACACGCTGATCCGCGACGTCGTGGCCGGCAGCACCGGTGACTCGATCGTCGTGACCCAGTCGAACAAGCCGCTCAAGGACCACTGGGTGCGTCACGTGTGGCTCGCCCGCCGTCCGTGGAACGAGTCCGAGAACGACTCGCGGCGCGGCTGGCACTTGGTCGGCGCCTCGGGAGTCGAGGTCACGTCGGAGACCGGCGACGAAGGCACGCAGCCCAATATCGTCAGCATCCACGTCCAGTCGGGTGAGGCGTCCGCGACGTTCACCGACCCGGCCGAGGCGATTCACTGGGCCGAACTGTGGCGCCCGTCGCCGGGCACGGCGATCCAGGTGACGGTGACGACGGAGCAGCCGGACGACGTCGTCGTGCTCATGCACCGCAACGGCCGCACGCGCCTGACGCCGAACGGCGACAACACCTACTCGGGCTCATGGATGCCGTCGGGCGACCTGGGTCTCAAGCACTTCGGTGTCGACGCACTGTCGAACGCAACCGTGTTCGACGTCGACGCGGGATACCACTCGAACGCGTGGCTGTTCCCGTTCCTCCATGCGGGTGAGGTCATGGCGGGAGAAGGCGCCGAGTAACGCCGAACGGATTCGGGCCGGCTCGAGCGACTGAGAGGGCGGCGGGGCAACCCGCCGCCCTCGATTGTTCGGGGGGCGATGCGCCTGCGGCTGCCGCCAAACTGATGCGAGGTGTCTTCGCAGACACCGCAACTGTCCCCGGGGACAGTCGTACTCTCGATCGCACACGAATCGCACACACCATTCACACTCGGTGTACACGAAGTTGCCTGCCCCGGGGCAGGTTGAGCGCGAATTGTCCACGCCGTTCACGCTCTGCGTACGCGACGTTACCTGCCCTGGGGCAGGCTCGTTCGATCGCGCTACACCCAACTCGTCCCGGGACGAGTTGGCATGTCGAGTCGCCGACAGTCACGAGACTCGGACACGTCCATCGCTGGGCTATCGCCGAGCGGCGCCCGCAGTGCGCGAAGCCGCGTCACGGGTTCTTGGCCAACTGTCCTCGAGGACAGTTTCGTTCGATCGCGCCAAACGCGTCGTAGGGAGTCGCTCGGTTCGCGCGCTGCTAGCCGTTCCACGCAACGTCCAACGGGTTCCGGAACCAGTTGCATGGGCAGTCGTTAGTGCTCCGTTTCGTCGTCGGGGGATTTGCCGGGGGAGCGGCGGCGGAAGATCTCGGCCCATTCCTCGATCTCCTTCTTCGAGAGCGTCGTGGGCTTCTCGGTCGACTGCTCGCGCGCGGGTCCCAGCGCGCTGGCGATGAACAAGTCCGACAGTGACACGTCCGCGCCCATCGCCCGGGCGTGGCGCGCGACCTCGAGATCCGACGTCACGACGGTGAGCCGCTCGACGCGGTCGATCTCCTGTTCCACCCGGCGGCGGATCACGTCGTCCGCCTTGTCCGGCGGGCGCGAATAGACGGCCTGGACGGGGCCCGAGGCTTCGTCGCGCCCCGGCGTCTCGTCGCCGTCGAACACCACGAGGAATCGCGCCTGACCCGTGCCCAGTGCCCACGCCAGCAGGTTGAGCAGTTTGTCGCGCGACTGCTTCAGCGTGCGCTCGGGGCCCGGCTTCAGCTCCGGCGTGCGGTGAATGAGGTTGTATCCGTCGATGATGATGAGCCGGGACTCGGCCATGGGCGCCTCGCGGAATGGGGCGCCCACTTTAGCCCTGCGCGGAAATTGGGGCTACTGCGTTCCGCCGGTCACGGTGTGGAGCACCGTGCCATTCGTGCCGACCGCCCATCCGCGCGCGCCGTCGATGAACGTGACGGCCTTGAGGCGGAACTGGGTGTTCGATGTCTGCGGCGTCCACGTCTGGCCGGCGTCGCTGGTGACGAGGATGCTGCCCGCGCCGTTGTAGCCGACCGCGTAGCCGGCCGTGGGGCTCGTGAACCACAGGCCCTCGAGCTGGTAGGCGGCGCCGGTGTTACGAAGCTCCCAGTCGGTCGAGTCCGGCGTGGTCACGGTGCGCGGCGTCACGCCCTGGTAGCCGGCGGCGTTCGCGAACGCGGTCTCGCGCCAGCGCACGACGCGCAGGTTCTGGCTCGTGAGCGCGGGCTGGAGCACGAACCACGATGTACCGCTGTCGTGCGTGCCGACGATGACGCCCGCGTCCCCCACCGCCCACCCGTCGGTGAGGCCGTTGAAGGCCACGGCGCGCAGGGCGTTGGTCGTGGGGAACACCGATTGCCACGTCGTTCCACCGTTGGCGGTCGACAGGATGATGCCGTTCGCGCCGACGATCGTGCCGTGGTTCGCATCGGTGAACGCGACGTCATAGAGCGACTGGGACGCGGGCACGATGACGCGGTTCCACAGGGCGCCCGAGTTCGTCGTGTGCAGCACCGTGCCGGCGGCACCCACCACCCAGCCCTCGGTCGCGCTCGTGAACCACACGCCGTAGAGCGTGAAGTTCGTCGCGCTGGTCTGGCGGCTCCAGGCGTGGCCGGCCGTGCTCGTCGTCTGGATCGTCCCGGCATCGCCGACGGCCCAGCCGGTGTTGCCGTCGGAGCGGAACCAGACGTCGTTCAGCTCGACCGACGTGCTGCTCGGCTGCAGGAACCAGCCGGTCGTCGCGGGGATCACCCGGACCTGTGCCGTCGCCGAGACGCCGCCGCCGATCGCCGTGAGCGTGGCGGTGCCCTCGGCGATGCCGCGGACGATGCCGAGGCCGGCATTCGTCGAGACGGTGAAGATGGTCTTGTCGCTGCTCTCGTATCGCACGGCCGGATTCGGGACGAAGGCGCCGTTCGTGTCGATGCCCGTCGCCGAGAACGTGAACCGGTCGCCCACGAGGACCGTGGCCGACGACGGGACCACGGTCAGCGAGGACAGCGGTTCCTGGATGAGGGGGGCAACGAGCAGCGAATCGCTGCACCCGGCGAGGGCGAGCGAGGCGGCCAGTGCGACGGCCGTGGCGAGTGCGTGGCGAGCGTTCATTCGGTCCATGTGTTTTCGGCAGGCGCGGGAGGGGGCTTGAGGCCCGCCCGGGGCTCCTCTAGTGTCCGCCCCTCGTTGCCCTCGTGATCGGGCCCGGGTCGCCGTGGCCCGGGAGATGCCGCTCCGGGGGTTTCCGCTCCCGCAGGGGTCTGGATGCTCCAGGTTCGCGACGTCGTCAAGCGCTTCGAGGGCCGCGCCGCGGTCGACCGGGTCTCGTTCGAGGTCCCGCACGGCGAGATCTTCGCCCTGCTCGGCCCCAATGGGGCGGGCAAGACGACCCTCATCCGCATGATCACCGATATCCTGCGGCCGGACGAGGGCGAAATTCTGTGGGAGGGCCGCCCCTCGCGCGAGAGCGTCCGGCAGTCGGTCGCCTACCTGCCCGAGGAGCGCGGGCTCTATCGCAGGGCGAAGGTCGCCGACATCGTCGCGTTCCATGGCGAGCTGAAGGGCATGACGTCCCGCGAGGCGAGGGCCTCGGCCCGCGCGCTGCTCGACCGCGTCGAGCTGTCGGAGTGGGCCGAACGGCAGGTGCAGGCGCTGTCCAAGGGCATGCAGCAGAAGGTGCAGCTGTGCACGGCGATGATCGGGTCGCCCCGCCTGCTGATCCTGGACGAACCCTTCAGCGGGCTCGACCCGGTCAACGTGCGGCTGCTCGAGTCGATCCTCCAGGACATGCGGGACGCCGGCGCAACGGTGCTGCTGTCGACGCACCAGATGAACAAAGTCGAGGAGTTGTGCGACCGCGCGCTGATGATGCACCGCGGCCACGTGGTGCTGTACGGCCCGGTCGCCGAGCTGCGCCGCCGGCACGCCGACCACGCGATCGTGATCCGCACGCCCTCGGCGATCCCGGCGGTGCCGGGCGTCACCCGGGTGGAGTCCCGCAACGGCGACCACACGCTGGTGCTCGACCGCGACGCCACGCCCCAGGCGGTCCTGCGCGCGCTGGTCGAGCGCGGCGTCGAGATCGAGTCGTTCAGCCGTGCCTCGCTGTCGCTCGAGGACCTGTTCGTCAAAGTCGTCCGCGACGGGTTCGACGGCGCCCAGCCCGGCGCCCTGGCCGGCCCGGAGCCGGCCTCGAGCGGAGTGCCGGCATGACATGGTCGCGCCGTCGCATCGCCACCGTGGCGCGGAGGGACTTTCTGTACACCGTGCGCCGCCGCGCGTTCCTGTTCACGCTCGTCGGCACGCCGCTGCTCTACGCGCTGCTGATGTTCATCGTGATCAAGCCGCAGCAGGCCGAGCGCGCCGGGGCTCTGCGCAACTTCACGGCGCTCGGCGTCGTGGATTCGTCCGGGCTGTTCGCGCGCGGGGCGCCCGACGTGTGGACCGACATCCTGCCTGAGAACCCGTTCGCGATGGGCAACGCGGCTCCCGCCGCGGCCCAACGATTCCGCACGCGCGTGCGCCGGTATCCCGACTTCGCCTCGGCCGAGGCCGCGCTGCGCGACTCCGAGGTGACGCAGGTGCTCGTCGTGCCGCCCGACTACGCCGGGACCGGAACGCTCAGGCGCTACGCGCGGACCAACAACCTGTTCACCGCGGGCGACCAGCGCGTCGTGAGCAAGTGGATCGTGCGGACGCTGCTCGCCGGCCTGCCCGACTCGTCCCGCATCGACCGCGTGACCCAGCCGCTGCGCCAGGAATCGCTGTATGCGCTGGGACACGACGGGCGCTTCGAGCTCAAGAACGAGGCGCGCGAGATGCTGGACTTCCTGCTGCCGTTCGCGCTCGGGTTGCTGCTCGGCCTGTCGATCGTGTTCGGCGGCCAGTACCTGCTGCAAGGCGTCAGCGAGGAGAAGGAATCGCGCATCCTCGAATCGATGATGTGCGCGGTGAGCCCCGAGGAGCTGCTCGCCGGCAAGCTGATCGGCCTCGGCGGGGCCGGGCTCTCGCTCGTCGTCGGCTGGCTCGCGATCGCCGGCGTGACCGCGGCGCCGATGCTCGCCATGCTGCACTTCACGCTGCCCCCCTGGATCGTCGCGATCATGCTGCTCTACTTCCTGCTCGGCTACGTGTTCTACGGCAGCCTGATGACGGGCATCGGCGCCATCGCGAGCAACATGCGCGAGGCCCAGCAGTTCTCGGTGTGGTTCACGTTCCTCACGTTCATCCCGTTCTACATGATGTCGACGCTGGTGGGGCATCCCGGATCAGCCCTGGCCGTGGCGCTGTCGATGTTCCCGCCCACGGCCCCCGTCGCGAGCATGCTCCGGCTCGTCGCCCCGGGAGCGGCCGTGCCGGCATGGCAAATCGCACTGTCGCTGCTGACGCTGGCCGCGGCCGCCGTCGGCATCCTGCTCGTCTCGGCACGGCTGTTCCGCGTCGGCATGCTCATGTACGGGAAGACGCCGACGCTGCCCGAGATCGTGCGCTGGCTCCGCACGAGCTGATCCAGGCCCCCCCCGGGGCGCCCTACGCGCCACGGGCCCCGGCCAGAGCATCCAGGCGCGCCCTGGAGCATCCAAAGGCGGCGCGGCAGCTGCGCCGCCGCCCTCCATGGCACGGGTGTTCACCCCCGCAACAGGCTGTCGCCGGAATCGTGCACTTTTTGGCCTCAAGCATCGAGGCCGGTGGGCCGAAAAACCACTTGGCAGCAGGTTCCGGACGCTGCGACAATTACTTACGTATGATGGCCTCACCAAGCCCTCCCGATGGTCCCAGAGGTACGGGACTTGCGTGAGACCGAGGCCGTGAGCGGCCGCCCCCCCGGGCGCCGCGCAGTTCTTCAAGGCCCCGCAGTCGCCCGGTAAAGCTGGGTCCGCAAGGACCCCCGAGACCTGTGGGTTGGAGGCAGGGAGAGCGAACACCAAGCGTTCGTCTCTTCTCCTCCTGCTTGAACGCGGACCCAGAGTCCGCGACCAACGGGATCGCCCGGTCTGAAAGCCGGGCGTTTTCGTTTCCCCCCGCCAGGCATCCTTGCCGGCGCCCGGCCAACCCGCCACAATCGCCCGTCCATGCGCCAGCTTCGCATCGGCCTCGCCCAGATCAACGTCACGGTCGGAGATCTCGACGGCAATGCCGCCCGCGTGGCGTCCCGGATCGACGAGGCGCGCGCGCTGGGCATCGACGTCCTGGCGTTCCCCGAGATGTGCATCACGGGCTACCCGCCCGAGGACCTGCTGCTCAAGCCGTCGTTCATCGACCGCGCGATCGAGGTGACGCGCGCCCTGAGCGACCGGACCAGGGGGATGACGGTCGTCGTCGGCACCGTCGACCGCGATTTCGACCTCTACGACGCGGCGGCGGTGCTGCACGACGGCCGCTGGGCGGGCACGTA
Source organism: Candidatus Eiseniibacteriota bacterium (assembly GCA_031364505.1). Lineage (GTDB taxonomy): Bacteria > Eisenbacteria > RBG-16-71-46 > RBG-16-71-46 > RBG-16-71-46 > JANLWK01. The sequence continues at coordinate 7,006 of JANLWK010000011.1, forward strand.
CCGCAAGCGCTTCCTGCCGAACTACGGCGTGTTCGACGAAAACCGCTACTTCATGCCCGGCAACAACAATCCAGTGTTCGTGCGTGGCGCCACCGTGTTCGGCGTCAACGTGTGCGAGGACATCTGGTATCCGGGGGGGCCCGTCGAGGAGCAGGTGCTGCGTGGCGGCGCCGAGGTCATCCTCAACGTCTCGGCCTCGCCCTACCACGCCGGCAAGGCGCAGGCGCGCAAGCGCATGCTCTGCACGCGCGCGGCGGACAACGTCGCGATCGTCTGCTACGTCAACCTGGTCGGCGGGCAGGACGAGATCGTGTACGACGGCTGCAGCCTGATCGTCGACGAGCAGGGGGGCGTGATCGCCGAGGGCCGCATGTTCGAGGAGGACATGGTCGTCGCCGACATCGACTTCGACGCGGTGTTCAGTGCCCGGCTCCACGACCCGCGGCTGCGCAAGGGCCGAGCGCTCGAGAGCGGCCCGGCCTCGACGCGCGTCGAACTGCCCGCCGTCGAGCGCGATGGCGCGGGCAGCGGCACGGCCACCGCCGTCGTGGCGCCCGCGATCCCCGCGCGCCCGGCGTCGGTGGCGCGCGAGCTGGACGACGAGGTGTACGAGGCGCTGGTCGTCGGCACGCGCGACTACATCCTGAAGAACGGCTTCCGCGACGTCGTGCTCGGCCTGTCGGGCGGCGTCGACTCGGCGCTGACGGCGTGCGTCGCCGTGGACGCCGTGGGGGCGGAGCACGTCGTCGGCGTCCAGATGCCCACGCGCTACACCTCGAAGGAATCGCTCGAGGACGCCGAAGCCCTGGCGCGCTCGCTCGGGTTCCGCTACGAGGTGATCCCGATCGACGCCGTCTTCGAGCGCCACCTGGAGGCATTGAAGCCCGTCTTCGACGGCGCGGCCCCCGGCCTGGCGGAGGAGAACCTGCAGGCGCGCATCCGCGGCAATACGCTGATGGCGCTGTCGAACAAGTTCGGCTGGCTGGTGCTCACGACCGGCAACAAGAGCGAGGTGTCGGTGGGCTACAGCACGCTGTACGGCGACACCGCCGGCGGGTTCGGCGTGCTGAAGGACGTGTACAAGACACAGGTCTACGCGCTGGCGCGGCTCCGCAACCGGCGCGGCGCGGCGATCCCCGAGCGCACGCTCACGCGCCCGCCGACGGCCGAGCTCAAGCCCGACCAGACCGACCAGGATTCGCTGCCGCCGTACGATGTGCTCGATCCGATCCTGCGCTTCTACGTCGAAGAGGATCGCTCCACGAAGGAGATCGTCGAGCTGGGCTACGACGACGCGACCGTCCGCCGCGTGCTCCACCTCGTGGACATCGCCGAGTACAAGCGCCGCCAGTCGCCGCCGGGTGTCAAGATTTCGCCGCGGGCCTTCGGAAAGGACCGCCGCCTGCCGATCACCAATCGGTGGAAGGGCTGACCCTCGGTCCACGCGCGCGCCGGTCGCTTCGACTTTGACAGGCGCGCGGACCGCCTCCTACGCTGCCGGCGCCGATCCCACGACGAGCGCCGGCCGCGCTCGCCTCGCATACTCGCTTGTGGAGGGCTGCCGATCATGTTTCGCACGATCCGCACCGCGCTGCTGATGGGCGTGGCCATGCTCGCCCTCGCGTCACCGGCGCTCGCCCAGTTGAATGGCAACCTGGGCGCGCTGACACCGGAAAACGTGAAGGGCTACTTGAATCCGCTGCCGAAGGCCCTGTCGTCCACGCTGAACATGGCCGAATTCCAGTCCGCCGCCATTCCGATCGCGGGCTTCAACCTCACCGTCGGCATCCACGCGATGGGCGTGACGTTCTCGGACGAAGACAACAGATATACGCCGAAGGATCCTCCCGGGTTCACGAGCACCTCGTCGGTCCAGGCGCCGACCGTCGTCGGCAACACGCAGGCCGTGGTCCAGCCGGGGCAGGGCGGAACGACACTGTACCATCCGGGCGGTTTCGACCTGGGGCAGTTCGTGATCGCGGTGCCGCAGCTCGCCATCGGATCGGTGCTCGGCACGCGCGCCGTCGTGCGCTGGGTCCAGTTCGACGCGGGCGACTCCGAGCTGGGCAAGGTGGAGCTGTTCGGCGTCGGTCTCCAGCACTCGATCTCGCGCTACCTCAGCAGTCCGCTGCCGGTCGATCTCGCGATCGGCGGCATGTACCAGACGTTCAAGCTCGGCGACAACGACCTGATCGACACGAAGGCGATGCACGTCGAGGTCACGGCCAGCAAGAAGTTCGGGCTGTTCTTCCAGCCCTACGCCGCGATCGGCTACGACACGTTCTCGATGGACGTGAACTACGACCAGGCCGGCGGCTCGCAGAACGTGAAGGTCGAGTTCGACGACGAAAACTCTGCCCACTTCACCGCCGGCCTTCTGCTGGGGTTCCCGATGGTGAAGCTGCACGCCCAGGTGGACTCGGCCGCCGAGACAGGTGCTGCGATCGGCCTGCGCTTCGGGCTCGGGAACTAGGAGGCCGACCATGACCATTCAACGATTGATTCCATTCGCCCTGCTCGCCTTTGCCGGCCTGTCGCTCGGGTCCGGCTGCCCGACGATCCCGAAGATCGAGGACCGCGTCGTCGAGATGGCCGTCGGCGCCTCGACGACACTGGAGTTCGTGGCGGACGGCGCCACGAATGTCTGGAGCGAAAGCGGCGACTACAACCTCGCGACCCAGATCGACATCAGCCAGATCCTCGACGACGCCGGCATCGACGTCGAGGACGTGAAGGACATCAAGCTGTCGGGCGTCTCCTACCGCGTCACGGTGCCCGACGCGACCCCGAACCGCACGGTCACCGCCAGCACGCTCAAGGCGTCGCGGGGCGGCGGTCCGGCGACGGATCTCGTCGTCACCAACACATCGGAGCGCGTCGACGCCGCGTTCGACTGGAAAACGGCGCCGCTCTCAGCGGCCGGTGTGACGCTCATCAATGGCCTGCTCACCGACATCCTGAACGCCGCGAAAAACCACACGGCGGTCGCGAACCCGGTCGTGAGCTACACGTACGACGGCACGTCGACGCCGGTCAACGTGGCCACGCAGTTCACCTACCAGGTGCGCCTCGACGTGTCGATCGTGGGCACCATCAAGGTGAAGGTGCTCGACTAGCCTTGATTATTCACCAGGACCAGCGCGCCGGTGAGTTTAGGTACCGGAACGACGGCAGAGTCGCGCGGGTGCTCCGCCGCGTGCGTTATTCGAGCCCGCCCGTCGAGCGTGTCGGGTCTTCGCGAGCGATTGGCG
>JANLWK010000014.1:0-1576 GCA_031364505.1 Candidatus Eiseniibacteriota bacterium
GGCGGTACGCCGACTCGCCGTCGCCCACCTCGGCGTTGCCGTAGACGTGCGGATGGCGGCGGATCAGCTTGTCGGCGGCTCGGTCGAGACTGTCGGCCAGCGTGAACCGGCCGCGTTCGGCGAGCAGCTCGAGGCAGAAGATCGACAGGAACGCGAGGTCGCCCAGTTCCTCGGCGATGTGCTCCTCGTCGCCCGAGGCGATGGCCTCGCCGGACTCGGCGGCCTCCTCGGTGAGGTAGGGCGTCATGGTCTCGAGCGTCTGCTCGCGGTCCCACGGGCAGCCGCCGGGGCCGCGCAGCCGCCGGCACACGCCGAGCAGGCGCTCGAACGACGCGAGATCTCGGTCACTCATGACCGCAGCATAGCGGATTGCGCCGCGCGGTGAGGCCCCATGCGTCAAACGTCCGTCACACGTCCGTCACACGTGCGTCACGCGTGCGCGGCGGGACGGCGGCGGCGGCGAAAGCGCACGAGTACCCAGCCGAGCAGCAACAGCATGAGCCCGGCGAGCAGCGGCGCCAGGAACGCGGCGGCCGCGAGCACGGCCGTGAGCACGTCCTCGGCGAGCGAGATCCACGGATTCGCGAGCCCCACGGTGACGAGCGAGCTCGCGACACGCGTGTGCGCCTTGGCGGCGTGGAGCGCGAACGCCGTGCCTCCGAGCAGCAGCGCGAGGAACGCCGCGACCGGTTCCGGCCAGTGGACGAGCAAGCCGTACCCGGCGAGTGCCGCCGCGGCCGGACGCACGACCGTCGCGACCAGGTCGAGCGCGTGATCGACGACCGGGATCTTGTCGGCGGCGATCTCGAGCACCGTCGCCGTGCCGAGGCCGATCAGCGCCGCGTCGCTGGCCAGCCAGCGTGCCACGGGTGCCAGCTCGACGCCGGTGAAGCGGGCGGCGAGGCCGAGGACGAACAGCGGCAGGAACGCGCGTAGTCCGCATGCCGCCGCGATGGCGATCCCGGCGAGCAGGGCGAGACCGAGCGAGAGGGGGGGAACGACCATTGGAAGCGCTCCATTCGTCGCGCGGCGATGCCTGCTGCGCCCCGCGGGCGCCGTTGTCTCGTCGCGCGGTGTTTGCCTGCGGCGTTTCGCCTCGAGCGGCGGGGGCGTTCGCCTGATCTGCCGCGCGCGTTTGCCGGTGCCGCTTGCCGCCGATATCCTACGCGCCCGCTTCGGCCGGGGCCACTCCCGGACCGTCGCCGTCGCGGCGGAGGACCCGATGCCGATGCCCGTCTCCACTTGGGTGGAGATCGATCTCGACCGCTTCGCCGCCAATCTCGCCGCCGTGAGCGCCGTCGACGACGCTTCGCGCGGTGCCCGCGGCCGCCGGGAGATCCTGCTCGTCGCCAAGGCCGACGCCTACGGTCACGGCGCCGTCGAGATTGCGCACGCCGCGGCCGGGCAGGGGGTGGCGCACCTCGGCGTCGCCACACTCCACGAGGGCATCCAGCTCCGCGAGGCCGGCTCGCGGCTGCCGATCGTCGTGCTGTCGCCGCTGCTGACGAGCGAGATCGACGAGGCCGTGGCGCACGACCTGAGCCCGACCGTCGCCGATCTCGACTTCGCGCGCGCG
>JANLWK010000048.1:0-3315 GCA_031364505.1 Candidatus Eiseniibacteriota bacterium
CTGGCGGAGGGAGTAGGATTCGAACCCACGGAGCTTTCGCTCTCCGGTTTTCAAGACCGGCGCCTTAAACCACTCGGCCATCCCTCCGCGTTCAGAGGGCCGAGTTGTCTTGGGGCGACGGAATTTAGCGGGTTGGAAACCGGGGCGCAAGCGCGCCCGGCGCAGGCGCGTGGCTGATTGGCGGACATCCCACCCAGGGCTAGGCTGGATTGCCCAGCGGAAGTTGTCCTACCCCCACGATCGGCCGCCGTGACCGCTTCCCCGTCTCCCCCGCCAATCCCACCCCTCCTGCGCGATCCGTGGGCGTGGACCTCGATCGGCTCGGCGCTCCTCCTGTTTCTTCTCTGCCGCCGGGCGCCGCTGGGCGAGCCGGTGGCGGACGACTTCGACTATCTGTATCGCTCGACGTTTGGGCCGCATGGGGCGTGGCTCGACGGCGGTGGGGCGGTGATGTATTGGCGCCCGCTCTCGCGGCAGCTGTACTACGGGCTGTTCTCGAACACGCTGCTCCACGCGCCGGCCATCGTCGCGTTCGGTCACGCCCTCCTGCTCGCGATGACGGCCTTCTTGTTCTATCGCGCGTTTCGGCCGCGGATGAGTGGCCTGGCGGCGTTCTCCATCGCGAGCTTCCCGCTCCTCATGGAGTCGAGCCGCATGCTGGTCGTGTGGCCGAGCAACTTCCAGGACCTCGGCGCCTTGTTCTTCGTGGCACTCGCGTTCCACGAGTTGTCCCGGCAGCGAATCGTGACGTTCCTCGCGGCATCGCTCGCCGCAGCGCTGTGCAAGGAGGTCGGGGCGGTCGGGGCGGTGCTAGCGCTGGCGTGCCCGGGGCTGGCGCCACAACCGTTCCGTCGATGGAAGGTTTGGTCTGCGGCGCTGTTCGTGGTGCTCATCGGATGGGCGATCGCGTACGCATGGGTGTTCGCGCACGCGTCGCTCGCCACGCCGCCGTTCGACGCGGCTTCAGCGCCGGGCGCCGATGGTGGACCGCTGCGGTACGTGACGCTTCTCGCTTGGACGCTGGGTGCCGCCTTCAGCCTGCCACGAACCGTGGCGGCGCCGTGGCTCGGTGCCGCAGCGCTCATCGGGCTCGGCGTGCTGGCCGCGTACTGCGCGCGGCGGCGCGCCGCCGCGGGCGATCCGACTCCATGGTTCGCGTGGGGTGCCGCGTGGTTCCTGCTGCTCACCGCGACGCTCGTTCCGTTCTATTCGATCTGGAATCCCTATCGTTCCTCGTTCGTGGTGCTCGGCCTCGGGGTGGCGATCACCATGGTCCTGCACGCCATCCATCCACGCCTGCTCGTGGCCATGCTCGCGCTGCGCGTGATGTTGCTCGTCGCGGCCCCGGCGCCGGCCACGGAGGTGCGCATCTCGGCGGAGGAATCCGGCGCGTACATCGACGTCCCCAAGTTGACGCGGCTGCAGCGCCTCGTCCGCGACATCCGCGAGCAACTGGCCGAGCACTATCCCCATCTGCCGCCCGGAGCGGCGATCGCGCAGCACAACCTGCCGCCGATGACCGGTTACGCCCTCGGCGGCAACAAGGCGCTGCGCGTCTGGTACGGGGACTCGACGCTCCGGTGGGTGAACATCTCCGACTGGACGCGCGGCGACGTGTCCGATGTCGTGACGATCGTCGAATTCCAAAACGTACCGGAACACCCGATCGGACTCGTCGAGCCCGGCGCGATGCGGGCGCTGTTCGCGGCGGTTGACGACGTCGGCAAGCAGCACTGGGACTCCGCGGTCGCGAAACTCGACTCGGCGGCAGTCCTTCAGTCCGCCGATCAGGCGCCCATGTTCCTGAGCACGTTGCACGCGCACCGTGCCATGGCGCTGGCCGCCATGGGACGAACGACGGAGGCCGAGGATGCGGCGCGACACGCGCGCGCGCTCAACCTCGTCGATCTCGACGTTCACTTCGTACTGGGCGTGCTCGACTGGCAGGCCGGTCGCATGGGTGAGGCGGCGGCGCAACTCGATTCGGCACTCGCGCTCGCTCCGGGGGATCCGGTGGCGATCGTCGTCCGGGCCGAAGTCCGTGCGGGCCGTGGCCCGAGCCGGTCGATCTCCGACTATCTGACGCTGCGCGCGAACAGCCGGAACGCCCCCTAGGCGCCCATCTATCCCCGGCGCCGCCTCTTCGGGAGCACCCGGCGGATCTTCTCCGCGAGGTTGACGGCGACTCCCATGCCGCGTCCAACGGTCTGCCCGATGGCCTTGGCCTTGGCCTGCGCTCGCTTGCGACGCGTGGCGCGCTTGGGCTTCGCGGCGGTCTTCGCGGTTGCCTGCGCGGCCGGCTTCGCGCGGCGCTTCGCGGCCTTCTTCTTCGTGGACTTGGATGCGCTCGCGGACTTCTTCGCTCTGGCCATGGTCACCTCCAATGAACCGTGAACGATCGAACGGCCGAACCATACTGCAGCAGGAAGGCCGCGGCCTAGAACAACGTCGAGTGGTCCAGCCGGCCGAGCATGCGGGCGCGGCGTTCGAGCACGCCGAACGCCCACACGGAGATCACCGCAAAGACGGCGGTCGAGAGCGCGAGGGCGCCGAGCAGCGCCGCGTCGGGCCAGTTCGCGAACATCGCGCTCGCGGTGCGGCCGAGCAAGAAGCGGCGGAGCGCCTCGTACCAGTAGGTGAACGGCAGCACGAGCGCCACTTCGCGCAGGCCGTGCGGCAGCAGCTCGATCGGGAAGATCACGCCACACAGCAGGAACAGGCCGACGCCGACGCCTTCGTTGAGGTTCATCGCTGAGCGCGGCAGCACGAGCGCCAGGCCGGCGATGAAGTAGCCGAGGACCAGCGTCGCGACGAGGCCGAGCACGAACGCCACGAAGAACCCGCCGAGGTGGACGCGCGACGGATCCCACGGCACGTGCAGCACGGTCGCGCCCAGCACGAGCACGAGCACGACGCTGAACGTGGCGAGGCCGAACTTCGTGACCGACCGGCCGGTGAGGTACGGCAGCAGGCCCATCGGCGAGGCGTATACGTAGCGCAGGGTCTCGTATTCCTCGCGCTCCTCGACCACGATCCAGCCCATGCCGATCAGCACGCGCACGACGTACTCGTGGAACGCGTTGGCGACGTAGAAGCCCGCGAACGCCTCGCCGCTCGCGCCGTGCTTCGCGACGGCCCAGTACATCGCGGTCAGGATCAGTGCCGTGCCGATGGGGCGGAGCAGCGCGTACACGACGAATGTCAGCGGATCGGCCCAGTTGGACTCGATCTGCCAGCCCAACCGCGCGGCGGCGCGAAGCCTGAGGCCGATCGCGTTCACTGCCACCTCTGCGTCAGCTTGCCCTCGCGCTTCGA
>JANLWK010000041.1:0-1679 GCA_031364505.1 Candidatus Eiseniibacteriota bacterium
GGGGATGCGATCGTCCGGATCACGACCTCGACGATCTGCGGGACGGACCTCCACATCATGAAGGGCGACGTCCCGACGGTCACGCCGGGCCGGACGCTTGGTCACGAAGGCATCGGCGTCATCGAGGCCGTGGGTCCGCTCGTGTCGAGGTTCCGCACGGGCGATCGTGTCCTCATCTCCTGTATCAGCGCCTGCGGCACGTGCGACCTCTGCCGCAAGGGCATGTATTCGCACTGCCGCACGGGCGGCTGGATTCTCGGCCACACCATCGACGGCACCCAGGCGGAGTACGTCCGCATCCCGCATGCGGACACCAGCCTCTACCACCTGCCGGCGGACGCGGATGAAGAAGCGCTCGTGATGCTCAGCGACATTCTTCCGACCGGCTTCGAGTGTGGCGTGCTGAACGGCCAGGTGCAGCCGGGTGACACGGTGGCGATCGTAGGGGCCGGTCCGATCGGACTGGCGGCGCTGCTGACCGCGCAGCTCTATTCGCCTGCGGCGATTCTGATGATCGACCTTGACCCGAACCGGCTGCGCGTCGCCGAACAGTTCGGCGCGACCGCGCTGGTCAACAGCACGGACGGGACGGCAATCGAACAGGTGATGGCGCTGACCGGCGGGGCCGGAGTGGACGTCGCGATCGAGGCGGTCGGCATCCCCGGGACCTTCGACATCTGCCAGGCCATCCTTGCGCCGGGCGGCCGCCTGGCGAACATCGGCGTGCACGGCAAGCCGGTGCAGCTGCACCTCGAAAAACTCTGGGATCGCAACATCGCGATTACGACCAGGCTCGTGGACACCGCGGCCATCCCGATGCTGCTCAAGCTCGTGCAGTCCGGGAAACTGCAGCCGGCGAAGCTGGTCACCCACCGCTTCGCGCTCGGGGACATCATGAAGGCGTACGACACCTTCGGGAACGCTGCGAAGGAACGCGCGCTCAAAGTCATCCTCACCAACGGGAAAGCAGGCCAGCCATGATCGCGCTCAAGAAAGTGCTCGTCGCGACTGATTTCAGCGAACCGTCGGACGCCGCGCTGGCCTACGGACGGGAGCTCGCGCGCAGCTTCGCCGCGCAGCTCGTCGTGATCCATGTCGTCGAGAACACCCTCACGGGCGCCGTTGCCGCGAATGGATTCGTCTACACGGATCCCGACCTTCAGACGACAGTGGAAGCGGCAGGGCAGCGGCGGGTCGAGGATCTGGTCACGGTCGAGGACCGCGTCCTGCTGCGCGCCCAGGCCGTCATCGTCACATCGAATGTTCCCGCGAACGCGATCGTCGAGTACGCGAAGGACTCCGGCATCAACCTGATTGTCCTCGGGACGCATGGCCGGGGCGTCATGGCCCATCTCCTGCTGGGGAGCGTCGCCGAGCGGGTCGTCCGCATCGCGCCCTGTCCGGTGCTGACGGTCCGCCATCCCGAGCGTGAGTTCGTGCTGCCCGACGCGCTGGTGGCGGTTGCGCACGCGGCGGGATGACCATCGGGCCTGCGGGTGAAGGCGAAGCTGGACAGAGTCCTACGCGGCGTTGCGTCTCGCGCCGGATTCCTTCCTAGCCCGCTCCCGCCGAGAGGCGAAGAGCGACGCACCGACGCCGGCGGCCAGAATAAGCAGCACGACGGCGAGGAGGTAGAGGTTGAAATGCTGCCCCACCAGTGTCTTTAGCCACACGTGGGT